>NZ_JANCLV010000016.1:0-85525 GCF_024294965.1 Pseudarthrobacter humi | reverse complement strand
AATAAATTGGTATCAACAAACTTGGCACACTATTGAGTTCTCAAACAACAGACACACCCGGCACCACCACAACCAATTCAATCGGCCGTGGATCGCTCCGGAGCAACTTTTCAAACTTACCCGCTGGCCTCATCCTTGTCAAACCGGCATCCGCGACGTTCACAGCCTAAGGCTTTCGTGTCGGTTTTTTCGGTCTGACTCCGTGGAGCAGCGCGGAAATAAACTCTACCACCACTTTGCCGGGATGGCCAACCAAGCCCCGAACAGCCCCCTGCACCCCCACCCTGAGGACAGCAAAAAGCCCGGAATCTCAAGGAATTCCGGGCTTTTCGCCGCGCACTTAAGAGAGCGGGTTCACACTATTCGGTCCGCCGGCCGCCACGGGAACGGGCTTGAAGTACGCCGCACCCAGGGGCGGCAGCGTCACGGTCAACGATGCCGGCTGGCCATCAAGCCCTTCGTCCAGGGCAACCAGCTCGCCGCCATTCAAAACACCCGAACCGCCATAGGCTGCAGCATCAGTGTTGAGCACTTCGGTCCAGCCCCCGGCAGCGGGAACGCCGAGGACATAGCCCACATGCGGCCCGCCGGAGAAGTTGATGGCGCACACCAACGGATTGCCGTCCTTGTCCCAGCGGACAAACGTCAGGACGTTACGGTCGGCGTCCCCACCGTTGATCCACTGGAAACCACCCGGCTCGTTGTCCCGCGCGTAGAGGGCCGGCGTCGAGCTGTAGAGCTCGTTGAGGTCCTTGGTGAGGAGCTGCAATCCGTGGTGCGCCGGAATGTCGGCCAGGTACCAGTCCAGTCCGTGCTGCTCGGACCATTCAGCCTCCTGACCGAATTCGGTGCCCATAAAAATGAGCTGCTTTCCCGGGTGCGCCCACTGGTAGGCAAAGAAGGCGCGCAGGTTGGCCAACTGCTGCCAGCGGTCCCCCGGCATCTTCCTGAGCATGGAGCCCTTGCCGTGCACTACTTCGTCGTGGCTGATGGGGAGCAGGAAGTTCTCGGTGAACGCGTAGACCATGGAGAACGTCAACGTACCGTGGTGCCACTTCCGGTTGACCGGGTCCTCAGAGGCGTACTTGAGGGAGTCGTGCATCCAGCCCATGTTCCACTTAAGCCCGAAGCCCAGGCCGCCGTGGCTGGTGGGGGCGGTGACACCGGGGAAGGCCGTGGACTCTTCGGCGATCATCACCGCTCCGGGGTGGGTCTTGTAGACGGTGGCGTTGACTTCCTGGAGGAAGGAAATGGCTTCCAGGTTCTCGCGTCCGCCAAAGCGGTTGGGCGACCACTGCCCGTCTTCGCGCGAATAGTCCAGGTACAGCATCGAGGCCACCGCATCAACCCGGAGTCCGTCGATGTGGAACTCATCAAGCCAGTACAGCGCGTTGGACACCAGGAAGTTGCGCACCTCGGTGCGGCCGAAGTCGAAGATCAGCGTTCCCCAGTCGGGGTGCTCGCCCAGGTTCGGGTCGGCGTGCTCG
The DNA here is from genome assembly GCF_024294965.1 of Pseudarthrobacter humi. Classification (NCBI taxonomy): domain Bacteria; kingdom Bacillati; phylum Actinomycetota; class Actinomycetes; order Micrococcales; family Micrococcaceae; genus Pseudarthrobacter; species Pseudarthrobacter humi. Next base: position 84,038 of record NZ_JANCLV010000016.1, on the reverse strand, counting down.
TACAGGGGTTCGCCGTCGAACTGGGCCAGCGCCCAGGCATCCTTGGGGAAGTGCGCCGGGACCCAGTCCAGCAGCACACCGATTCCGGCCTGGTGCAGGGAATCCACCAGGAACCGGAATTCGTCGGGATGGCCAAAGCGCGACGTCGGCGCAAAGTAGGACGTCACCTGGTAGCCCCAGGAGCCGCCGAAGGGATGCTCGGCCACGGGCATGAACTCAACGTGCGTGAAGCCCAGCCATTTGACGTAGTCCACCAGCTCCTTGGCGAGCTCTCGGTAGCCCAGGCCAAGGCGCCAGGATCCGAGGTGGACCTCGTAAGCGCTCATCGGCGAATTGTGCGGGTCACGCTGGGCGCGTGCCGCCATCCATTCAGCGTCCTTGAAGACGTAGGACGGTTCCACTACGCGAGACGCCGTCAGCGGCGGGACTTCGGTCCCGAACGCTAGGGGGTCCGCCTTTTCGACCCAGTGCCCGCTCTTGGACTTGATCTCGAATTTGTAGCACGCTCCTGCTAAAACGCCGGGAAGGAAGACTTCCCACACGCCTGAGGATCCCAGGGAGCGGAGCGAATTTTCGCGGCCGTCCCAGGCGTTGAAGTCGCCTTTGACGCGGACGGCCTGCGCGTTCGGTGCCCAGACGGCAAAGGAGACGCCGTCAACATCGCCGAGGGAGGACTTGTAGTGCTGGACGTGCGCGCCCAGGACTTCCCAGAGTTTCTCGTGCCGGCCCTCGCCGATCAGGTGCAGGTCCACTTCACCCACGGTGGGCAGGTAACGGTACGGCTCGTCCACGGTCAGGGGCGCGGCACCGGCGTACGTGACTTCCAGCCGGTAGTCGGGGACGTGGCCGGCCTGCAGCGGTTCGAGGACTGCCACCCATACCCCGTTGTTCTCGTGGGTCATGGGCACTGAGCCCGCGGCAGTCACCACGCTCACTGCCTCCGCGAGGTGCTTAAGCGTCCGGACCGTCACATGGCCGTGGTCGTCCAGGTGGGCGCCGAGCACCGAGTGCGGCGCGTGGTGTTCGCCGTTCGCCACGCGGGCCAACGTGTCCGGGTCCACGTGAAGAGGCACCCGGGGCCGGTCTGTACGTGCTGAGCCTGTCATTTTCATACCTTCCGATGCTGCTCCGGACTGATCGCCGGAGCCTTTAACGCTGAGGAGCCGCCTGGACGCATTCGTTGGAATGGCCAGCCAGTCAGGTCTGTTCCGCAATTCATAAACGACTTCGTAAAGGGCCTTGTCCAGCCACAATGCCACAAAGAGCGGTGAAGTCCGGTCGATGGTGCCGGGTGTGACTGCGGCATAGCCGGCAAGGAACGCGTCCGCGCAGTCATCGACCCAGGAAGCCGGAACGCGGGCACCCTGATATTCGCGTTCCGCCGCTCCCGCCGCATAGTCGAAGGAACGCAGCATTCCCACCACGTCCCGGAGCGGAACATCGGGGAAGTTGCGTTCGGCGATGGGCCGCAGTGGCTCACCTTCAAAATCAAGGATGGCCCACCGGCCGGGCTGGCCGCCGTGGCCGGGGACCTGCAGGATCTGCCCGAGGTGGAGATCGCCGTGGATCCGCTGCAGCGGCCCTGCCGGCACGCCGTCGAGCTCGCCAAGCAGAGCCTCAAGCGCGTCGTCGTAAGGCCCGACGGCGGCACTGGCTTCCGCCCATGCCTGCCGGACCCGCTGGGCTACTCCGGGCGCAATGAGCTGACCCGGGGCCGGTTCAACCGCTGTGCCCAGTGCTTCGGCCAGCCGCCGGTGGACTGTGGCTGTGGCGGCGCCAAGGGCATGCGCCTCGGCGGTGAAATCAGTACCGGTGCGCGCGGCATCCACGGCCAGGCGCCAAGCATCGCGGCCGCCGGCGAGGAATTCGTGGGCTACGGCAAGCTCGCCCTGCGATGGCTCCTGTGCCGGGAGCCCCGATGACGCCGGCGCTTGCCATTCCCCGCGGACCCACCCGAGCGTGGCCGGAACCTCGGAGGTGCCCTGGGCCGTCAGTGCCGCCCCTACCTCGACTTCGGGGTTGATCCCTTCGGAGAGGACGCGGAAGAATTTCACGATCGCCGCGGACTCGCCGTCGTCAACAATGACAGAGCTGTTGGACTGCTCGCCGGACAGGACTTTGACCATTCCGTGGGCGGTAGGCAGGCGGTGCCCCGACCTGGTGCGGTGGCCCGTCGCCGAACCCGTGCTTGAGCCCGCTTCGGACCGGATCAGCTCCAGCCAGGAGGACACAAAGGAGGGATCATGCACGGCGTCGTAGATCCAGGCCATGCCGGCCCCGGGGGCCTGGCCCACCAGTGCCCGCTCCGCTCCGGCAAGCGGACTTGCCCGGTAACTCAGCGGGACCTGGACCAGGTCAGTGCGGAGTCCGCCGTCGGCCGTCCGGGAGGAAACAGCCAGCAGGAAGATCTCCAGCCGGGCCTGCCCGGCGGCATCTTCAAGGCTCAGGCTGCCTGCCTGTTCCAGCGAAAAATCGGCTGTCTTCACGGGGAACCACCGCTGGTGCGGAAGCCATTCTCGAAGGACGGCGCTTAGCGGGGCTGTGAGGGTGGGCTGGGCCATGTCAGTTCTCGATGGACAGGATGGGCAGTGCCTGCGTGTACGGGGAGGCCGGGTTGGATGTCGCAGAGCGGATCCGCAGCCAGAAGAAATCGTGGCTTCCCAGGGTCAGCGTCAGTGATCCGTTGTCGTCGATTCCGGGGAACGGCTGACCGCCGAACACATCGCGGAGTCCGCGGCCGGCAAACTGGGGAATCCGCAGTTTTGCCGCGACGGGGTGCTGCGAAAGGTTGAAGGCGCACAGAATGGATTCGCCGGGCAGCCCCGCAGTGTTGTCCTCCGAAAGTTCCCGGAGGTACGCCACCACGGCGTCGTGGTCCGCTTCGACATGTTTGAACGCGCCCAGCCCGAAGGCAGGGTGGTTCTTGCGGACGCTGAGGATCTGCCGGGTCCAGCGGAGCAGGGAACCGGAGTGGGCGGCCTCGGCTTCCACATTGGCCATGCCGTAGTTGTACACGAGCGACTGGATGACAGGCAGGTAGAGCTTGCCGGGATCAGCGTTGGAGAATCCTGCGTTCCGGTCCGGGTTCCACTGCATGGGGGTGCGCACAGCATCGCGGTCATCGAGCCAGATGTTGTCCCCCATGCCGATCTCGTCCCCGTAGTACAGGAACGGGCTGCCGGGCAGCGACAGCAGCAGCGCGTTGATCAGTTCGATCTCGGCCCGCGAATTGTCCAGCAACGGCGCAAGCCGGCGCCTGATCCCGATGTTGGCGCGCATCCGGGGGTCCGGGGCGTACCAGCCCAGCATCGCCGCGCGCTCGTCGGCTGTGACCATCTCCAGCGTCAGTTCATCGTGGTTGCGGAGGAACGTTCCCCATTGCGCCCCTTCGGGGATCTCCGGGGTGTCATGCATGGTTTCGATGATCGGAGCGGCCTTCTGGTCCCGCAGGGCGTAGTAGAGGCGCGGCATGATCGGGAAGTGGAAGGCCATGTGGCATTCGGGCTCTTCCGCTGTTCCGAAGTACTCCACCACTTCGTTGGGCGGCTGGTTGGCCTCGGCGATGATGACGCGGCCCGGGTAGCCTTCGTCCACCATGGCCCGCAGTTTGCGCAGGAAGTCATGGGTGGCCGGCAGGTTTTCGCAGTTTGTCCCCTCTTCCTCGAAGAGGTACGGGATGGCGTCCGCCCGGAAACCGTCGATGCCCTGGTCCAGCCAGAAACGGACCACGTCAAAGAGCGCTTCGATGACCTTGGGGTTCTCAAAGTTCAGGTCAGGCTGGTGGCTGAAGAAGCGGTGCCAGAAGAACTGCCGGCGGATGGGGTCGAAGGTCCAGTTGGACTCCTCCGTGTCCACGAAGATGATGCGGGCGTCCTGGTACTTCTCGTCCGTGTCGCTCCACACGTAAAAGTCGCCAAAGGGACCGTCCGGGTCCTTGCGCGATTCCTGGAACCAGGGGTGCTGGTCCGAGGTGTGGTTCAGCGGCAGGTCAATGATGACCCGGACGCCGCGGGCATGGGACTCGGCCACCAGCCGTTTGAAGTCGCTGATGGTGCCGAACTCATCCAGGACGGAGTTGTAGTCCGAAATGTCATAGCCGCCGTCACGCAGCGGCGACTGGAAGAACGGCGGCAGCCACAGGCAGTCCACGCCAAGCCACTGCAGGTAGTCCAGCCGGTCGATCAGGCCGGAGAAGTCGCCCGAACCGTCGCCGTTCGCATCCGCGAAGGCCCGCACGAGCACCTCATAGAACACAGCTTTCCGATACCAGAGCGGATCGTGGGCCAGGCCAGGGGCGTTCAGCTCAAACGTGCTCTTGGGGGTGAAATGCTGGCTGGAACTCTGCGGGTTAAAGCTCACTGATGCAATCTCCTCACGCTCAGGATGTGGGCGGGTTCAACGTGCGCGTCCAGGCGAACGTAGTTGTATTCGCCCCATTCCCAGGATTCGCCGGAAATGAGGTCATCCACCCGGAACCCGCCATTGGGCGACAGATCCTTGGGGTCCAGTTCCAGTGCAGCCAGATCCAGCGAAATGGTGCTCTCCCTGATGCCGTGCGGATCGACGTTGACAACCACAATGATGGTGTCCTTGGTGCCGTCCGGCAGGGTCTTGTGCTTGGAGTACACCACTGTGGCGTCGTCGGTGCTGTGGTGGACCGTGAGATTCTGCAGGTCCAGCAGCGCCGGGTGGTTGTGCCTGATCTCGTTGAGCCTGGTCAGGTACGGCGCCAGGGTGCGTCCTGAGGCAGCGGCAGCGTCCCAGTCGCGGGCTTTGTATTCGAATTTCTCGTTGTCGATGTACTCTTCCGCGCCGGGGCGGGCAACATGCTCATAGAGTTCGTAGCCGGCATAAACGCCCCAGAGGGGGCTGGCGGTGGCAGCCAATGCGGCACGGATCTTGAACGCGGCCGGACCGCCGAACTGCAGGTATTCCGTGAGGATGTCCGGCGTGTTGACAAAGAAGTTGGGCCGGAAGTACGCCGGCGACTCGTGGCTGACCTCAGTGAAGTAGGTTTCGAGTTCCTTTTTGGTGTTCCGCCACGTGAAGTAGGTGTAGGACTGTTGGAAGCCCGCCCGGCCCAGGGCGTGCATCATGGCAGGGCGCGTGAACGCTTCCGCGAGGAACACAACGCCAGGGGTCTTTTTGTTGACCTGGCCAATGAGCCATTCCCAGAACCACACCGGTTTGGTGTGCGGATTATCCACCCGGAAGATCTTCACGCCGTGGCTGACCCACAGCAACACGACCCGCAGGATTTCCTTCGCAAGCCCTTCCGGATCATTGTCGAAATTGAGCGGGAAAATGTCCTGGTATTTCTTGGGCGGATTTTCCGCGTACGCGATGCTCCCGTCAACCCGGGTTGTGAACCATTCCGGGTTGGACTGCACCCATGGGTGGTCCGGCGCGGCCTGCAGCGCCAGGTCCAGGGCGACTTCCAGGCCCAGCTCGTTGGCGCGGGCAACAAAGGCGTCGAAGTCCTCGAACGTGCCCAGTTCCGGGTGGATGGCGTCGTGGCCGCCTTCCTTGGCGCCGATGGCCCAGGGCGAGCCGGGATCATGCGGGCCGGCAATCAGGGTGTTGTTGGGGCCCTTGCGGTGCTGGATACCGATGGGGTGGATCGGCGGCATGTAGAGAACGTCGAAGCCCATTTCCGCCACTGCGTCCAGCCGCTTCGCCGCGGTGCGGAAATTCCCGGACGTCCACACCCCGGTGGTGGCGTCCCTGACGGCGCCTTCGGACCGGGGGAAGAATTCGTACCAGGCTCCGCGGCCTGCAAGATCGCGCTCCACCAGCAGCGGGAACTGCTCGGAAACGGTGACCAGTTCTCGGATCGGCTGTCGCTCCACCACGGCGGCCACGTCAGCGCCGAAGCCGGCTGCCAGACGCTCTTCATCGGTGAGGGACCCGTTGCCCAGAATGGAAGATGCCATGCGCAGGGTACGCCGGTCCGACGCGTTGCGGGAGGCATCCGCGGCCGCTTCCGAGAGCAGCGCCGATCCTTCGGCGAGCATCAGCTCCACGTCGATGCCTGCCGCCACCTTGACCTCGGCGTTGTGGTGCCAGGTTCCGTAGCGGTCGTGCCAGGCCTCGATGAAAAACGTCCAGTTTCCAACAGCCGACGGCGTGAGGATGCCCTCCCAGCGGTCGGTACCGAGGCCGCGTTCCCCCCTGGGCGGCGCCAGCCTCACGCGCTGGCGTTCCTTCCCCCGGGGATCCAGCAGGACCGCGCTGACACCCAGCTGGTCATGCCCCTCCCGGAAAGCGGTGGCACCCACCACGATTCCCTCCCCCGGCAAGGCCTTGGCAGGATACTTCCCACCCTCCACCGCAGGCTGCACAGCGGTGATCGGGAACCGGCCAAATCTTAGCCCGTCGGTGATTTTGCCTTTCGGCTTTTTCTTTAAGGCGGCAGGGGTTACTGAGTTAGTCGTCACAGGCTCGACGTTAGCGAGAAATGGCCGAGATTGCTAAGCCTGCGCTGCTTTTTGTCGCGGCGATTCGACTTATCCGCCACGCCAACTGTCATTTACCTAAAAGAAAGCCAAAGCGGTTCCGGACGTTGATGTTGTCGGTTAGTGTGGCGCAGGTGAAGGCAATCCGCAGATTTACCGTCAGAACAGTCCTCCCGGAACCCATCAGGCCGCTGGCCCGGTTGGCCACCAACCTGCGCTGGTCCTGGCACCGGCCCACCCGTGAACTTTTCGCTGGCCTGAACCCCCGCATCTGGGAGGAGTCCGGCCAGGATCCCATCAGTTTCCTGGGCCGGGTCAGCCGCGAAGAGTTCCAGCGCCTCGCCGCCGACCAGTCGGTCGTGGACCAGGTCCGCGCCGCAGCCGAGGACCTTGACCGGTACCTTGAGCAGCCCCGCTGGTACCAGGGCCTGGGCGAGGACGCCCCGGCCGCCATCGCGTACTTCTCCCCCGAATTTGGCATCACCGAAGTCCTGCCGCAGTACTCCGGCGGCCTGGGCATCCTGGCCGGCGACCACCTAAAGGCCGCCTCGGACCTGGGTGTGCCCCTGATCGGGGTTGGCCTGCTGTACCAGGCGGGCTACTTCAAGCAGTCACTCTCCCGCGACGCCTGGCAGCAGGAAACGTACCCGGTGCTCGACCCTGACGGCCTCCCCCTCACTCTGCTTCGTGAGCCGTCTGCAGACGGCAACGGCCGGCCTTTGCAGATCTCGCTCCCGCTCCCCAACGGGCGTCGGCTGCTGGCACACATCTGGCGCGCCGACGTCGGACGCGTTCCCCTCTTGCTGCTGGACTCCAACGTTCCCGGTAACGACGACGCCGCGCGCGGCATCACCGACCGCCTCTACGGCGGCGGCGGAGACCACCGGCTCCAGCAGGAGCTCCTGCTGGGGATGGGCGGAGTCAAGGCGCTGCGCGCGTACCAGCAGCTCACCGGAACCGCCGCGCCCGAGGTGTTCCACACCAACGAGGGCCATGCCGGATTCCTGGGGATTGAGCGCATCCAGGAACTGATGGCCGGCGACGCCGCCCTCAGCTTCGACGAAGCCCTCGCCGCCGGCCGGGCGTCCACGGTCTTCACCACCCACACCCCCGTTCCGGCCGGCATCGACCGTTTCGAGATTTCCCAGATCCACCACTTCTTCCAGGCCGGGCTGGCACCGGCCGTACCCGTGGACCGGATCCTGGAACTGGGCCGGGAAAACTACGCCGACGGCAACCCGTCCGTCTTCAACATGGCGGTGATGGGACTCCGGCTGGCACAGCGGGCCAACGGCGTCGCCAAGCTCCACGGTGAGGTGTCCCGCGGGATGTTCTCGGCCCTGTGGCCGGGGTTCGACCACTCCGAGGTGCCCATCACGTCCGTCACCAACGGCGTGCACGTGCCCACCTGGGTCGACGGGCGCATCTCCCGGCTCGCGAGGGAACAGTTCGGCACCGAGGCCGAAGCCCTGGGCCGCTGGGACCTTGCCTACAACGTCAGCGATGCAGACGTCTGGGCGCTGCGCCGTGAAATGCGCACCGCGTTGGTGGAGGACGTACGCCGCCGGCTCAGGGCTGCATGGAAGAAACGCGGCGCCGCCGACGCCGAGCTGGGCTGGACCGATAGCGTCCTGGACCCCGACGTGCTGACCATCGGCTTCGCCCGGCGCGTCCCCACCTACAAGCGCCTGACGCTGATGCTTCGCGAGCCGGACCGGCTCAAGGCGCTGCTGCTGCATCCGGAACACCCGATCCAACTGGTGATCGCCGGCAAGTCCCACCCGGCAGATGACGCCGGGAAGAAAATGATCCAGGATCTGGTCCGCTTCACCGACGACCCCGAGGTCCGCCACCGCATCGCGTTCCTGCCGAACTACGACATCGCAATGGCCAGGACGCTGTTCCCGGGCTGCGACGTGTGGCTCAACAACCCGCTCCGCCCCCTGGAGGCGTGCGGTACGTCGGGCATGAAGGCCGCCATCAACGGTTCGCTGAACCTTTCGGTGATGGACGGCTGGTGGGATGAAATGTACGACGGCGAGAACGGCTGGGCGATCCCTACCGCCAACAACGACGCGTCCCCCGAAGAGCGGGACGACATCGAGGCCGCGGCGCTGTACGAACTCCTGGAAACCCAGGTGGCGCCACGCTTCTATGGGAACACGGTGTCTGACAGCGCAGGTGCTGCCGGACCGTCCACCACGGGCACCGAGAAAGTCCCGACGCACTGGGTGTCAATGATCAAGCACACGCTGTCCCACCTGGGCCCGGCCGTTTCCGCGGAGCGCATGCTGCACGACTACGTCAACGTGCTCTACCGGCCCGCCGCCGAGGCCGGACGCAGGGCCGTTGCCAACTCCTACGCCCAGGCCCGAGTGCTGGCGGCATGGACTGCCAGGGTACGTTCGGCGTGGCCTCTGATCCACGTCGAACACGTGGACTCCGTAGGCGTTTCCGAGGACCCGCAGATCGGGGACACCCTGCAGGTGAACGCCTACATCGCGCTGCACACCCTCTCACCGGAGGACGTGTCCGTGGAAGTGGCTTATGGCCGTGCCGAGGAAAGCGACACGCTGGCGGACGTCACCCTGATGGAGTTGAACTCGAAAGAGGACCTGGGCGAGGGGCGCCACCTGTTCAGCGGCTCGCTGGTCATCGACCGCTCCGGTCCCTTTGGCTACACCGTCCGCGTCCTGCCGCGGCACGAGGCACTGGCTTCCAAGGCGGAGCTGGGGCTGATCGTCAACGCCTGAGTCCCGCCGTCATACCTAGAGCAGCACGGCCGTGACCGCGAGGTCACGGCCGGCGTAGCTTTCGGCATCCTGGAGGACCTCGCAGATGATCCCGAAGGACCTGTCCCCCCGGAACGCTGCGGCCACCTGCCAAAGGATTGTGACCGGGGCGCTACCGTTCTCGCCGATGCTGTCCGCGAAATCGTGCAGGGAGTCGTTCAGGGCGTCCATGTTCACGCCGTAATGCTCAGGGAAGGCGAGCACTTCGCCGAAGGTTTCCAGAACAGCCTTCTTGCTGTCGGCGGCGGGGACCACCAGGCTGCGGCGGCCGGCGTCGGCGACCTGTTCCTGGAGTTCTTCGATGGTCCAGGTGTCGGCGGAGTAAATTTTCATGAGCGTGCTCAGCTGCCTTCTGCGATGAATTTGAACGAGTCGTAGTGGTCCTGCGTGTAGTACTTCTCGCCCTCGGAACCGGTGACGATGCGGCGGGCTCCCCGGTCGGATTCGCCCGGGGTGGGCACGGTGTACTCGCGGTAATAGCCTGAGCCCTGCCGCGGGAGAATGCGCTCGAAGTTGCCGAACGTCTCGTTGTCCTGGCTGTAGCCGTAGGGGCCGCCGGCACGGATGGCCGCGAGGGTAGTCCGTGCTTCGGCCGGCAACTGGGATTCCTTGATCGCGGGCAGCCCGGACGGGTTGGCAGGGACTACCTCCGGGGCCGGAACCTCCGCAGGACCATGGACGGGAGGGCCCGGCACCGGGACCGCGCTGGAACCGGCTGCCGGCGTCGTACTTCCCGTTAGGGTCTCCAGGAGCCCGGGGCCGCCGAACGCGAACACCGCGATGGCCAGCAGCCCGGTCAGCAGCAGGGCAATGGAGCGGTTGCGCAATTTTGGTCCCCTCCGCAGCTACGTGCGGTAGATGTTGATCGAGTTCGCCTCGACGCTGTCCGTCTCGCCGGATGCCACGCGGCTGCCCTGTCGAAGCTCGTGAAGCGGCGACGTTGTCAGCCGGAGTTCGAACATCCTGCGGGGCGTTCCGTCGTCGTTCTTGAGGTCCGGAAGCGTGATCGTCACATCTGAGGTACCGCCGTTGACCACCACGAGGCCCGCCACGGTGCCGTCGTCCGAGCCGAGCAGCAACTGCATGACGCGGTGCCGGGGATCGTTCCACTGGTCCATGGACATGGGCTGCCCGGAGTGATCAAACCAGTAGATATAGGACTGCTCATCCCGGGCGGGAAAATCATGGGGTTGGCTTGCCAGGAACTCCTTGCGCAGCCGGATGTAGCGCTTGGTGCTGCGGAGCATCTCTGCGGATTCCGGCGTACGCGTCCAGTCGAGCCATGCCAGGGGGTTGTCCTGGCAGTAGGCGTTGTTGTTTCCCTGCTGTGTGCGTGCCAGCTCGTCGCCGGCGGTGATCATGGGCACACCGAGCGAAATCATCAGGGACGCCATGAGGTTCCGCCGGGACTGCGCCCGCTTCGCCACGATGCTCTCGTCTTCGCTCCGGCCTTCGAAGCCGTGGTTGTAGCTGCGGTTATCCCCGTGGCCGTCCCGGTTCTGCTCGCCGTTGGCCTCGTTATGCTTGCGGTCATAGGACACGAGGTCGTTGAGCGTGAAGCCGTCATGAGCGGTGATCAGGTTGACCGACGCCAGCCGGGAACGGCCCGACGCCTCAAAGAGCCCGGCGGAACCCGACAGGGCATCAGCCAGACGTGCCACCGACCCGCCCTGGCCCCCGGCCTCGATAGCTGCCCTGTCGGCAAGCCAGAACGATCGGACGCCGTCCCGGAAGTGGTCGTTCCAGTCAACCCAGCCGCCCGGGAACCGTCCCGTCTGCCAGCCGCCGTAGCCGACGTCCCACGGCTCTGCGATGAGTTTCACATCCGAGAGCACTGGATCGGCGGCCACGGCCACCAGGAACGGGTGGCCGGGATCAAATTCGTTGTCCGCGTTCCGGCAGAGCGTCACAGCCAGATCGAAACGGAAGCCGTCGATGTGGAATTCGTCCACCCAATACCGGAGGGAATCCAGCACCAACTGGACCACCCTGGGCTGGCCGAAATTCAGGCTGTTGCCGCAGCCCGTAGTGTCGATGTACTTCCCGTGGCCATCCGTTCGGTAGTACGTGTCCTCACCGAGTCCGCGGAAGCTGATGGCCTGGCCGTCCGGGCCGCCTTCGGCAGTGTGGTTGTAGACGACGTCGAGAATCACTTCCAGCCCTGCCGCGTGGAGCAGCTTGACCATTCCCTTGAACTCGTCCTGGACGGCGTGCGGTCCGGCATCCTGCGCCGCCTGCGTCGCATAGGCTGCATGCGGTGCGAAAAACGCGGCCGTGTTGTAGCCCCAGTAATTGGTCAGGCCGAGGTCCTGCAGATGCAGCTCATCGAGGTGGAAGTGCACCGGGAGCAGCTGGACAGCGGTAATGCCCAGGCTCTTGAAATGCTCGATGATGGCCGGATGAGCCATTCCGGCGTAGGTGCCACGCAGCTCCTCGGGGACATCGGGATGCAGCATACTCTGGCCGCGGACATGGGCCTCGTAGATAATGGTGTTCCGCCACTGCGTCCGGGGCCGTTCATCGGTGCCCCAGTCAAAATCGCCGGCCATCCGGACGCTCGTCAGGAAACCCTCCCGCTGGTCCACTGCCCGGCCGTAAGGATCGAGCAAAAGAGGCTGCCCGCCGTCGTCGTCCAGGTCCACGATGGGGACCGCCAGCGGCAACGGGTCCGCCTTGGACGTGGCACGGAAGCCGTACAGCGATCCGTACGGGAAATCCTCAACAATTCCATGGTGCACGCCGTGCGTGACATTGGGCAGGGTCTGCAGATGCCACTCGCTGCCGGGGGCCTTGTAGGCAATCTCAAGGTTCTCCACGGCCGGGGCGTACACGGCGACGTTGGCGCTGGACTGCACGCCGTAATCCGCGCCCGAGCCCGGGCGCGGGACGCTGACACCGAGCGGATATGCCGAAGAGGCATCCCTGGTGGAAGCAGTATCGAAAAGCGGCATGACCATCACGTCCATGGTAGCGGCCAGCGGCTGTTGAACAGCACCGGCGCTTTTATGACGACGCCCAAGGGTCCGGGCAAACCGCCGGGACTCTATGGAATCAGCAACGCTCCCCCGGCCGAAAAAGTGAGAGAGCGTTGCTGTTTATCCCGCCAAAGGTGAGAGAGCGTTCGCGGGAGGGCGGGCATCCGGAAGCGTGCGTCAGAGCGACGAAGTGGGCCCACACCGTCCGGGTTCCCTGGCCGAGCTTGCGAGGCTAGGGAGACGGTGGGCGCAGCACGCGGAGGATGTCCGCCGTCCCGATTCCCGCACCGAGGACTACTTGACGGCGCGCTGCCTGGAGATTTCGTACAGCGAGATGCCAACGGCCATGGAGGCATTGAGCGATTCCATGGCGGAGTTGATCGGGATGGAGACGATCTGGTCGCAGTTTTCGCGGACCAGGCGGCTCAGGCCCTTGCCCTCGGAACCGACCACAATGCAGACGGGCTCGGCGGCCAGGGTGAGGTCAGGCAGCGAAACGTCGCCGTCGCCGTCGAGCCCCAGGACAAAGATGCCCATGTTTTTGAACTGTTTCAGGGCGCTGTTCAGGTTGGCGGCACGCGCCACCGGAACACGCACGGCAGCGCCGGCGCTGGTCTTCCAGGCCGAGGCCGTGACGCCGACGGAACGGCGTTCCGGGACAATGACGCCGTGGCCGCTGAAGGCCGAGACGGAGCGGATGATGGCGCCAAGGTTGCGCGGGTCCGTGATGCCGTCCAGGGCAACGAACAGCGGGGCGTTGGATACGTGGCCCTTCTTCCAGCGTTCCACGGTTTCCTCGGCCAGGTCATAAGCGTCCTGGTACTCGTACGGCGGGATCTGCAGGACCAGGCCCTGGTGGATGGCGTCGTCCGTCATGCGGTCAAGTTCGGGCTTGCCGGTCTCAAGCAGCGGGATACCGCGTTCGGCGGCGATCTTCAGCGACTCCTTGACACGGTCATCCATTTCAATCCGGATAGCGATATGCAGGGCCTTCGCGGGGATCCCGGCGCGGAGGGCTTCCACCACGGAGTTACGGCCGGTGACGACTTCCTCGGTGGCGCGGCCCTTGGGGCCCGTGCGGGAGGCGCCGGCGCTACGGGCACCCGTGCCGCGCTTGGCGGCCGAACGCTCGGACAGCTGCTTGCTCTTGTGCGCCTTGTGGTACGGGCGGTCCTCCGCCTTGGGCGTGGGACCCTTGCCTTCCAGGGCCTTACGGCCATGACCACCGGTTCCGATGGTTGGCCCCTTCTTTGCTTTGACCGACCGGCGACCGTTGTTGGCCATGATTTTCCACCCTTGATTGTTTGACTGAGTCTGCTTACCAGTCTACTGAATCAAGTAAAATCGCCGGTTCAGTCCCGTTGCAGGCTCCAGGTGGCGCCATCCGGGCCATCCTCGACGACGACGCCGGCCGCCTTCAGGGTGTCGCGGATGGCGTCGGAGGCAGCCCAGTCCTTGGTGGCCCGGGCCTGCGCGCGGGCAGCGAGCTGGGCTTCCACCAGGACGTCGAGGGCGGCCGATTCCCGGGCGTCCGACGCCGGGCCGGACGCCACCGCCTTCAGGCCCAGGACCCGCAGCATGTCATGCACGCTGTGCAGGGCCTGGTGTGCTTCCTCCAGTTTCCCCTCCGTCAGGGCGGTGTTGCCGGCACGGACTGTTTCGTGGAGCACGGCGAGGGCCTGCGGCACGTTGAGATCGTCATCCATGGCGCTCTCGAACGCCTCGGGAACCTTGCCATGGGTGGCGAACGTGTAGTTCCCACCGGCGGCGAGGGCCCGAACGGCCCGGCTGATGAAGCCGTCAATGCGGTCGACGGCGGCGGTGGCCTCTTCCAGCGACGTGGGGCGGTAGTCCAGCACTGAGCGGTAGTGGGCCTGCCCAAGGTAGTAGCGGACCACCCGCGGCGAGGCGAGATCCAGCATCTCCGAAGGGCTGATCGTGTTGCCGATGGACTTGGACATTTTCTCGCCCTGGTACGTGACCATGCCGTTGTGCATCCAGAAATTAGCGAAACCGTGCCCTGCGGCCTGGGACTGCGCCATTTCGTTTTCGTGGTGCGGGAAGCGCAGATCCAGCCCGCCGCCGTGGATATCAAATTCCGTGCCGAGGTACTTGGTGACCATGGCGGAGCATTCCAGGTGCCAGCCCGGACGTCCGGCGCCCCAGGGCGAGGCCCAGCTCGCCGTCGTCGGCTCTCCTTCTTTGGAGCCCTTCCACAGCGCAAAGTCGCGGGGGTCCTTCTTGCCCCGGGGATCCGCGTCCGGGGCACCCTGCATGTCCTCAATGTTCTGGCGCGTCAGTGACCCGTACTTGTCCCAGGACCGAACGTCGAAGTAGACGTCGCCGGAATCGTCGAGCGCCGGGTAGGCGTGGCCCCGGTCGATCAGCTGCTGGATCAGTGCATGCATTTCGGGGATATGGCCGGTTGCCCGCGGCTCATAAGTGGGCCGGGAAACGCCGAGCGTGTCGTAGGCCTGCAGGAACGCCTGCTCGTAGCGGTAGGCCAGGGCCCACCATTCCTCCTCGCGGACAGCGTCCGGTCCGGCTTCGAAGTCCGGGCTGAACGATTCGGCCGACTTGGCGAGGATCTTGTCGTCGATGTCCGTGACGTTGCGGACCGCGGTGACCCGCAGCCCCCGGTACTCAAGCCAGCGGGTGAGCTGGTCAAAGGCGATCGCCGAGCGGATGTGGCCTACGTGCGGCATGCCCTGCACGGTGGCTCCGCAGTAGTACAGGCTCGCTTTTCCCGGGACGAGGGGAACGAAGTCACGGACTTCGGCGGACGCGGTGTCATAGAAGCGGAGAGTCACCGCTCCAGATTAGCGGAAAAGGCCTGCGTGCCGGCCCCCGCGCGTTATCCGGCCTGAGCGGCCCGGCGTGAATCCGTGGGGTGAGTCAACGCGGATAGACCAAAGCGGTGGCGACGGCGGAAATGCCCTCGCCCCTGCCGGTGAAACCGAGTCCGTCGCTGGTGGTGGCCGTGACACTGACCGGCGCCCCGGCGGCGTCGCTCAGCACGCGTTGGGACTCTTCCCGCCGCGGGCCGAATTTGGGCCGGGTAGCCACGAACTGCACTGCCACGTTGCCGATCTCAAAGCCGGCCGCACGGACAATCCTCGCCGCCTCGGTCAGGAGCGTGACGCCGGAAGCTCCGGCGAACTCCGGACGGTCGGTGCCGAAATGCGTGCCGAGGTCCCCGATGCCAGCGGCCGAGAACAGGGCGTCGGCGGCGGCGTGGGCCACCGGGTCCCCGTCCGAATGCCCGGCCAGTCCACGCTCGCCTTCCCAGAACAGCCCGCCCAGCCAGAGCGGACGGGGAAGGTCAGGGGACGCGTAGGCATGGACATCCAGGCCGATACCCGTGCGCGGCAGGATCATCTTGGCTTCACTCATGCCTAACCCTCCACCCAACGAAGGCCCAGCGGGCCTTCCAGCAGCCCCTCGGCAATGATCAGGTCCAGCGGCGTGGTGATTTTTAATGACTGTGTGGAGCCATGGACGGCGTGCACGGGAACTCCCAGGAGTTCCACCAGCATGGCGTCATCGGTGACCGCAGCAGCCTGTTTCCCGTCAAAGTCCGCGGCTGCCTGATGGGCCTGGATCAGTGTGGACAGACGGAACCCTTGGGGCGTCTGGACCGAACGGAGCTCCTCCCGCGGCGCGGTCCCGGTCACGAGTTCCGGGGCGATGCTACTGTCGTCACCGGTCGTGGGGGTAACCATCTTCACCGTGTCCACCACCGGTACGGCGGGAATCACTGCAACGGCGCCGGCCGCCAGGGAATCGACGACACGGTGGAAGACATACTCCGGCGTCAGCGCCCTGGCGGCGTCGTGGACCAGCACAGCTTCCGTGCCGTCCAGCAGGGCCGCCAACGCCGACCGGACGGAAGCGGCACGGGTGGCACCGCCGTCGACCGTTGTCAGCACGGGAAGCGGGTTCTGCTGGTTGGCATCGTGCCCCGCCCGGAGTTCCTCGGCGAAGGCCGCGCACAATTCCTGCAGGACCGCATCTCCGGGCGGCAGGGCCACACAGATCTGGCGTGCGACTCCGGCGGCAGCGACGCCCCTGAGGGCATGCGTAAGTATGGCATCACTCCCCAGCGGCACGCGCGCCTTGGGCATGCCGTAACCCAGCCGGTCACCGGAACCTGCGGCCACGATGACGACGGCGGTGACGGGGCGGGGAAGTCCGTTGTTCATGCGGTCCAGCCTACGTGCCTGCCTGCCCGGCGTGCCGAATCCCACCCGCGCGACGCGCCTGCCGCTGAGGGCTGGACCGAAAAAGGGCAAAAAGAAACCCCGGAGGTACTTGCGTACCCCCGGGGCTCAATTCTTAGGAAGCCAGGACCTCGTCGAGAACGCTTGCAGCCTTCTCTTCATCAGTCTTTTCAGCCAGTGCAAGTTCTGAAATCAGAATCTGACGGGCCTTGGCCAGCATGCGCTTCTCACCTGCGGAAAGGCCCCGATCGTGATCACGGCGCCAGAGGTCGCGAACAACCTCTGCTACCTTGATGACGTCACCGGAAGCAAGCTTCTCCAGATTTGCCTTGTATCTGCGCGACCAGTTGGTGGGTTCTTCAGTGAACTCAGCCCGGAGAACATCAAATACGTGCTCCAGACCTTCCTTGCCCACTACGTCACGGACCCCAACAAGGTCAACGTTCTCTGCTGGAACTTCAATGGTCAGATCACCCTGAGCCACCTTGAGCTTGAGATACATTTTCTCTTCGCCCTTGACAGTGCGCATCTTGATTTCTTCAATTTTTGCAGCACCGTGGTGAGGGTAAACTACTGTCTCGCCGACCTCAAATACCATGTGGACATTCCCCTTTCCCGCAGACCAGTTTATCACGATTCAGGCATATGACTGGCCTCGAACCGGCCCCGGAACCCCGGAAATACGCGGAAAATGGGCAGAATAGACCCCCTTCGCCCCCTTGACGAATGCAGATAATAGTGCATGCGCGGCCTGCTGCCAAGGGCAGCATGACCGCGCGGAATCCTCGTTTGGGCCGGTTTGCCGCTAGGCTATGGCTGAATAATGTTTCAAGACTCTCGAGGAGTACGTGACGTGCGTTTCACTGCGATGAACCGGGCCCAGGGCGGCAAACTGGCACTGGCGGCAGGTTCCCTGGCCCTCGCCCTGGCGACGATGACCGGGTGTGGCTACATCAACCCCCAGCAGACTTCTCACCAGTACGCGGCGTCGGACGGTATCCGCGCCGACCTGGGTCCGCTGCAGCTGCGCAACATGCTGATTGTCTCCGCCGGCGCAGACAAGCCCGGCCGCCTGCTCGGCGCCGTTTACAACTCCTCTTCACAGGATGTCAAGCTCACGGTCAACGGGGCCGAGGGTTCACAGACGCAGGTGCCGGTGAAAGCCAACTCCTACACCCTGCTCAACGACTCCACGGATGAAGCCATCCTCAGCACGAGCGGCGGCATCGCCGGTTCGATGGTGGACGTCAAGGTCACTGAAGACGGCACCAACGTGAGCAAGACCGTGAAGATCCCTGTCCTGGATGCTTCCCTCGCGGAGTACAAGGAGTACCTGCCGGCCGGCAGCGAACCGACCGGATCCGCCACACCCAGCCCGTCGCCGTCGGCCACCGGCACTGGTGCGGCCCACTAAGCAACAGCAAAGCGCAAAAGGAGGGGCTCCCCGCGGGGAGCCCCTCCTTTTTGTGATCTTGAAGTCCGGTGCGCCTGATGCCCGGCGTGCCTGCGGCAGAGAGGCCTACGGCTCGAACTTGTAGCCCAGGCCGCGGACGGTCACCAGGAAACGCGGTACGGACGGGTCGGGCTCGATCTTGCCGCGCAGCCGCTTGACGTGCACATCCAGGGTTTTGGTATCCCCCACGTAGTCCGAACCCCAGACCCGGTCGATCAGCTGGCCGCGGGTGAGCACGCGGCCGGAGTTTCGCAGCAGCATTTCCAGAAGCTCGAATTCCTTCAGCGGCAGGAGGACCTGCTGGCCATCCACGCTGACCACGTGCCGTTCGATGTCCATCCGGACAGGGCCGGCCTGGACTGTGGCCGAGATCAGTTCCTCAGGTTCACCCTGCCGGCGGAGCACGGCCCGGACGCGGGCCACCAGCTCGCGGGAGGAGTAGGGCTTGGTGACGTAGTCGTCAGCGCCCAGCTCCAGGCCAACCACCTTGTCAATCTCCGAGTCCTTGGCCGTCAGCATGATGACGGGAACGCTGGAGCGCTGCCGCAGCTGGCGGCAGACTTCCGTACCTGACAGGCCGGGGAGCTGCAGGTCCAGCAGCACCAGATCCGCCCCGTTCCGGTCGAATTCGGTGATGGCGTCGAGGCCGTTGTCCACCACTTCCACCTCGAACCCCTCCTTGCCCAGTAGATAGGACAACGGATCACTGAACGATTCTTCGTCTTCGACAATCAAAATCCTGCTCAAGCGCTGGCTCCTTGCTCATGTACGCCGCGTTCTTTTCTGCGCACGGGTACGGCTGGTTCTTTGACACCTGCGGTATCCGGTGTGTCCTGGCTTTCCATCGCAGGCAGGCGCAGGGTGAACGTGGAACCCTGGCCGGGCCGTGACCACAATGTCACTTCACCGCCGTGGTTGGAGGCCACGTGTTTGACGATGCTAAGGCCCAGGCCCGTTCCGCCCGTTTGGCGCGAACGCGCCGCGTCCACCCGGTAGAAGCGCTCAAACACGCGCTCCTGGTCCTCCGGGGTCAGGCCCTCGCCCTGGTCCGTGACCGACACGGCGATCAGCCCGTCCTTTGACCGGACACCCACGCCCACCCTGGTGTTCTCCGGGGAATAGCGGATCGCATTGTCGATCAGGTTACGCAGGGCGGTAACCAGCAGGTCCCGGTCACCAAAGACGGTGGCGTCAACCCGCTCCCCCACCACGATCCGGATGTTCTTGCTTTCAGCGGGGAGCTGGGAACGGTCCACGGCTTCAGTGATGACCGTGTTGATATCCACGGCCTTGCCCTCCTGGGAGACGCTGGCACCTTGGAGGCGAGACAGCTCGATGATGTCCTGGACCAGGGCGGCCAGCCGGCTTGACTCCTTGTGCATGCGCTTGGCGAACCGGCGGACTGCTTGTTCGTCGTCGGCCGAGGACTCCAGTGCCTCAGCCAGCAGGGAAATTGCGCCCACCGGGGTCTTCAGCTCGTGGGACACGTTGGCCACGAAGTCGTTGCGGATCTCTTCCGTGCGGGTAATTTCGGTGCGGTCGTCGGCCAGGAGCACGATATATTCCTTGCCGAGCATGGCCGCCCGGACCTGCACGATGATGGTGCCGTGGCCCAGCGGACCGCGCTGCAGTTCCAGCCGTTTTTCCAGGATCACGCCATCACGGCGCACACCGGCCGTCATGTCCAGAAGTTCTTTATGGACCACCGTATGACCGCGCACCAGGCCATACGCATAAGCTGCCGGGCTGGCGCGCACCACACCGTCCACGGCGTCAACCACCACAAAAGCCCGTCCGACGACGGCCAGCACTTCCGCGGCGCCGGCTGGCAAAGCCAGTTCGTCGACGTCGACGTCAACAAGCTGGCGCTGCTTTTCACTGATCCTGAAGGCGAGCACGCCAAAGGTGCCGAGCGACAGGCCGACCAGGCCGGCGATGACACCGATGAGCATAGGATCCACAACTCCAGCTTAGGCCGTGGTTCCTGTCGAGACGGTGCGTCATGGCCTATTACGGAGACGGTTCAGCTAACGTTCATCTACAACCGACTAATCGTTTACCGAACGCTGACAAAGTTATATGTTGGAGTGCCGAATGGCGACATGAGTTCCGTCTGCCACCCGAGGGGCGGAGTTCCAAAGAAAGGACGCCCACGTGCGTAAGGTTTTTCAGGAAGAGCTGACCCAGGTGGGTGAGCAGCTGGTGGAGATTTCGCGGCTGGTCAGCGAGGCAATGGCGAAAGCCTCGACGTCCTTCCGGGTTGCCGACGTTGATCTGGCAGAGGACGTTATCGCCGCGGACGCCCGTATCGACTTTTTGCAGACCAGCCTGGATGAGCGTGCTATCGACATCCTCGCCCTGCAGGGGCCGGTGGCCAGCGATCTGCGGATGATCGTGGGCTCCCTGCGCATGAGTGCTTCCCTGGAGCGGATGGGGGACCTGGCCCGCCACATTGCCCAGCTGGCCCGGCTGCGTTTCCCGGCCACCGTGATCCCTGCATCCATGACGGAAACATTCAACAAAATGGCCGAGCAGGACCAACTGATCGCCGACAAGCTTATTGTCCTGTTGGAATCCCGGGACCTCGAAGTGGCCCGCGACATCCACAAGGCCAACAACGCCATCGACGATCTCCACCTGAGCGTGTTCAAGGCGATCGCTTCCCCGGACTGGGCCGAGTCCCCCGCCACCACCGTGGACGTGGCCCTGGCCAGCCGCTACTTCGAACGGTTCGCTGACCACGGCGTGTCCGTGGCCCGCAAGGTCACCTACCTCGTCACCGGCGAATGGCAGGGGCAGGGCTTCTAGCCGCTCCCAAACCACATACGACGGCGGGCCGTTCACCTCAGGTGACCGGCCCGCCGTCGAACGTTAACTACTGATTTATTTCTTGCCCTGGTTCGCCACTGCCAGGATGGCTTCCGCAGCGGCGTCCGGGTCCAGGTAGGTGCCGCCCGGCTTGATCGGACGGAAGTCCTCGTCCAGGTCGTAGACCAGCGGGATGCCCGTGGGGATGTTCAGGCTGGCGATGGCGTCGTCGCTGATGCCGTCCAGGTGCTTGACCAGGGCGCGCAGCGAGTTGCCGTGGGCGGTGACCAGGACGGTCTTGCCGGCCTTGAGGTCTTCCTTGATGTCCGATTCCCAGTACGGAAGCAGGCGGACCAGGACATCCTTGAGGCACTCGGTGCGGGGCAGTGCGTCGCCGAGGTCCGCGTAACGGGGGTCGTGGGCCTGGGAGAACTCCGAGTCGTCGGCCAGGGGCGGCGGCGGGGTGTCGTAGGACCGGCGCCATTCCATGAATTGGTCCTCGCCGTATTCGGCCAGGGTCTGTGCCTTGTCCTTGCCCTGCAGGGCACCGTAGTGACGTTCGTTCAGGCGCCAGTCCCGCTTGACCGGGATCCAGCCGCGGTCGGCCTTGTCCAGGGAAATGTTGGCCGTGTTGATGGCCCGCTTCAGAAGCGAGGTGTAGAGGACATCCGGGAGAAGATTGTTCTCGACCAGGAGCTCGCCGCCGCGTGCCGCTTCCTCGCGGCCCTGGTCGTTGAGGTCAACGTCCACCCAGCCGGTGAACAGGTTCTTGGCGTTCCATTCGCTGTGGCCGTGGCGCAGCAGAATCAGCTTGTAAGTCATGATTTTTATCCTAGCCGAGGCACGGCGCCGCCCGCCTTGCGTTACAAGGGCCTTGCGTTACAACGATAGGGTTGGGCCGTGGTGCAAAAAGCTGAACGCGTGAGCGCTCCCCATGGCCGGAGCGGCAGGCCGGTCGGAAACGTCACACGGGGCACCACCAATCCCAACCGGATGCGGCGGGTGGACCGCTGGCTCACCGGTCCCCAGGCCTGGCGCCTGCGCGCTGCCGTTGACCCCCTCGTGGTTGACCTGGGCTACGGCGCAACGCCGGCCACCGCCGTCGAACTCTTTGAACGTCTCCGCGCAGTCCGGGAGGACGTGCGGATGGTCGGGATCGAGATCGAGCCGGAGCGCGTCCGGATCGCCACGGCGCTCGAGCGGCCGGGGCTGAGCTTTCAGGTGGGCGGTTTCGAGTTGCCGCTGCCCGGGCGCCCCGTGCTGGTCCGCGCCTTCAACGTCCTGCGGCAGTACGAAGAGGCTGATGTGGCGGGGATCTGGCGGCTGGTCCAGGGCCGACTCGCCCCCGGCGGGCTCTTTATCGACGGTACCTGCGATGAGATCGGGCGGCGGGTGACATGGGTTGCCCTCGACGCCGGGCGGCCGTTGTCACTGAGCATGTCCCTGCGGTTCGGCAGCTTTGAGCTGCCATCGGAAATTGCCGAGCGGCTGCCGAAGGCGCTGATCCACCGCAACGTTCCGGGAGAGCCTGTCCACCGGCTGATGCAGGCCATGGACCGGGCCTGGCTGGAATCGGCGCCGCTGGCGTCATTCGGCAACAGGCAGCGCTGGCACGCCATGTGCAGGGCGCTGTCCGACGGCGGGTGGCCGGTTCAGGACGGCCCGGCGCGGTGGCGCCTGGGCGAACTAACGGTGGCGTGGGAAGCTGTGGCGCCGTCGGTCTAGTGTGGGCCCACGCCGGCAGGGTTCCCTGAGCGAGCTTGCGAGCTGAGGGTGCCGGTGGTTGGGCCCACGCCGGCAGGGTTCCCTGAGCGAGCTTGCGAGCTGAGGGTGCCGGTGGTTGGGCCCACGCCGGCAGGGTTCCCTGAGCGAGCTTGCGAGCTGAGGGTGCCGGTGGGGACTACCAGCCGCCGTAGGGCCCCGTATTACGGCTACCGCCGCGGCCAGCGTCCTTGACGGCCGGCCGGACGTCTGCGAGGTAAATGGACGCTGCCACCACGGCGGCGAGCCCAAAGAGGCCAAGCGTGCCGAAGATTCCGCCGCTGCTGAAGAGCGAGATGGCGCCGATCATGGTGGCACCGCCGGTCAGTGCCAGCCAGAAGGTCTTGGTTCGTTTTCCGGTCGCTTCAAAAGCGGCGGACTTGTGCCTGACACAGTCCAGCAGGGCCCACACTTCAAGTCCGAATGCCACCAGGGCAAGGATAAAAAACACTGCCAGCTCTACAGGCCGAATTATCAGTTCACCGTCCACCGTCCAAGCCTAGCGGCCCAGCGAGTCGAGTGCCTGCTTCAAATCGGCCCAGAGGTCCTCAATATTTTCAATGCCGACGCTCAGCCGCACCAGGTTGTCCGGGACACTCAGCGGCTCGGCGGCGTGCCGGCGGCGCCGTTCGATCAGCGATTCCACCCCGCCGAGGGAGGTGGCCGGGAGCCACAGCTGCAGTGCGCGGACCAGTTTGTCCGCGGCCTCTGCTCCGCTCAGGCCGGCAACCGGTGCGATCTGCACGCACACAATCGAACCGAAGCCCGACATCTGGGTCTTGGCCCGTTCATGGCCGGGATCTGTGGGGAGGCCGGGGAACCGGATGCCATCGATAAGGGGGTGTCTGCTCAGGCGCTCGGCCAGGACCGCGGCGGTACCCTGCGACCGTTCCACACGCAGCGCAAGGGTCCGGAGCCCGCGGAGCGCCAGCCATGCCTCGAACGGCCCGGCAATACCGCCATGAATGATGCGGTGGTGCAGCAGCGCTGCCCGGATGTCCGGGTTGGACGTCACCAAAGCGCCGAGGACGACGTCGGAATGTCCGGCCAGGTATTTGGTCACCGAGTGAAGAACGACGTCGGAACCCAAGCTCAGTGGCTGCTGGACCAACGGCGTGGAGAACGTATTGTCCGTCACCACAATGGCGCCCACCCGGTGGGCCGCCGCGGTGAGTTCGCGGATATCGGCGATGCCCAGCATCGGGTTGGTGGGGCTCTCAAGCCACAGCATCCTGGCCGCTTTCGCGTCCGGTCCCTGCGGCGCGATCTGTGCTTTGACTGCGTCAGTGTCCGTGATGTCCACAGTCCGCAGTTCCAGGAAGCCCTTCTGCGCCAACTCCGTGGCCATCACCAACGAACCCGCATAGCTGTGCGACGGCATCACCAGGACGCCGCCGGCGGGCAGCAGGGACAGTGCCGAACTGACGGCCGCGAGTCCGGACGCGTAGAGCAGGCCGGGCAGTTCTGATCCTTCAAGCTGGCCCAGAGCCTCCTCAAAGGGATCCCAGGTGGGGTTGGAATAGCGTCCGTAGCCCCGGTCCCCGTCGCCCAGCGCTCCCGTGCCGAAGTACGTCGAAGACAGCACGATGGGCGGGTTGACGGGCTCATCCCGCTCACGCGCCGGCCGGCCCGCGGCAACCACCACGGTTTCGGCCGACAGGGACGCTGCATACTGTTCCGAGAGACTCATGGAGAAAGCGTACTTGGACGTGCGGCGGCTCCCGAAGTCGGTAGTCTAGACCAGTGACCACCAACAGCCCCGGACTTTTCATCGCCTTCGAGGGCGGCGACGGCGCCGGCAAGTCCACCCAGGCGGCCCGTCTTGCCGAGGCTCTGGAAACACGTGGGCTGAGGGTCCTGCGGACCCGCGAACCCGGCGGGACGCCCATTGGCGAAAAGCTGCGTTCCCTGGTCCTGGACCACGGCCATGGCCACATCGACGCCCATACCGAGGCACTCATCTTTGCTGCCTCCCGTGCGGCCCATGCCAGCCAGGTGATCCGCCCGGCACTGGAACGCGGCGAGGTGGTCCTGACGGACCGCTACATTGATTCGTCCGTGGCGTACCA
Organism: Pseudarthrobacter humi; assembly: GCF_024294965.1. Lineage (NCBI taxonomy): Bacteria > Bacillati > Actinomycetota > Actinomycetes > Micrococcales > Micrococcaceae > Pseudarthrobacter > Pseudarthrobacter humi. The sequence goes on along the minus strand of NZ_JANCLV010000016.1, from coordinate 59,505 downwards.
GGGGGCCGGCCGCGATCTGGGTGCCGACGCCGTGCGTACCCTCAACGAATGGGCGACGTCCGGGCTGCAACCCGACCTCACGGTGTTGCTGGACGTGGACCCCGCTGACGGCCGCCGACGCCGCACAGCCGGCGACGCCGCCGAAGACCGCCTTGAGTCAGAGGCCGACGAGTTCCATTCAACAATCCGCGGGGCGTTCCTCGAACTGGCCTCCAGCCGGCCGGAGACGTATCTGGTCCTGCCGGCGGATCTGCCCGTCAACGAACTGGCCGCGCGGATCCTCACCCGCGTTGATGCCTTGCTCGCGTCTGCAGGCAGGGGCGCCGCATGACTGTCTGGGACGACCTTCAGGGCCAGCCCGCCGTCGTCGAGCAGCTCCGCCTTGCCTCGCGGGGCGAAGGACTGACCCATGCCTGGCTGTTCACGGGCCCGCCCGGATCCGGGCGTTCCAACGCCGCGAAGGCCTTCGCGGCCGCCCTCAACTGCGATCAGGACGACGTGGCCAGGCGCGGCTGCGGGGAGTGTCCCGCCTGCCTGACCATCCTCGGCGAGACCCATTCGGACGTGACGTACGTCAGGACCGAGAAGGTCACCATCACCATCGATGAAGCCCGCGACCTGGTATCCAAGGCGGGCAACCGGCCGTCGTCCGGGCGGTGGCGGATCATTGTGGTGGAAGACGCCGACCGCATGGCCGAGCGGACCACCAATGTGCTGCTGAAGGCCATCGAGGAACCCACGCCGCGGACCATCTGGATGCTGTGCGCACCGTCGCCCGCTGACGTCCTGGTGACCATCCGTTCGCGCTGCAGGGCCGTGGCCCTGCGGCTGCCGCCGGCCGCCGACGTCGCCGCTTTGCTCGTCAAGCGCGACGGCGTGGACCCGGCACTCGCCGAACGCGCTGCCCGCGCGGCGCAAAGCCATGTGGGAATCGCCCGCCGGCTGGCGCGGGACCCCGAGGCGAGGGAACGCCGGCTGGAAACGGTGAGGTTCCCCCTGGGTCTGCGCGGCGTGACCGCAGCGGTGATGATGGCAGACAAGCTGGTGAAGATCGCCACCGCCGAAGCCAACAGTTCCAATGAAGAGCGCGACGCCGCCGAGAAGGCTGCGCTGCTGGCCACCCTGGGTGCCCCGGAGTCAGGGACGCTCCCGCCGACCATGCGCAGCCAGGTCAGGCAGCTTGAAGACGACCAGAAACGACGGGCCAAGCGATCCATCACGGACTCGCTGGACCGGACGCTGACGGACCTCCTGTCGTTCTACCGGGATGTGCTGATCATCCAGCTCGGGAACGCCGTGGAGCTGGTAAACGTTGAGCTCAGGGGTGAGCTGGAGGAATTCGCCGCCCGGTCTGCGCCGGAGACCACCCTCGCCCGCATGGACGCCATCAACAAAGCCCGCCAACGCATCACCACCACCAACGTTGCACCGCTGTTGACCATTGAGTCCATGGCAGCCAGCCTGATCTAGCAACAACTAGGAGACCGCTCGATGACTGCACGCCCCCTGCCCGCACGCTCCCGATCCCTGGTGATTGGGCTGCGGGCTGCCGGCGCCCTGATCCTGGCCCTGACGCTGGCCTCGTGCGGCCTTTTTGGCGGGGACACCCCGGACGCGGCCCCCGCCACGGCGAAGGCAGACCCTGCTATCGTGGCGTCCGCGCCCGCCGGCTTGGACACGTTCTACGCCCAGGAGGTTGTGTGGGAGCCCTGCGAAAACGGCTTCCAGTGCGCCACGGTCACGGTGCCCATGGACTATGCGCAGCCTGACGGTGAGAAGATCCAGATAGCTGCGCTGCGGGCTCCCAGCACGGGCACGAAGACCGGCACCCTGCTGGTCAACCCGGGCGGTCCCGGCGGGTCCGGCTACGACTTCGTCAAGGATGCGTCCGCGACGCACTTCTCGCAATCTGTCCGGGCCAACTATGACCTGGTGGGCTTTGATCCTCGGGGCGTCAAACGCTCCGCCCCTGTTACCTGCCTGACGGATGCCGAACGGGACGCGTCCCGGGCAAAGGTCTACGCGTTGGAGACCGACGCCGGGCTGGCCGCCGCGTTGGCCGACAACAAGGCCATCGCCGCGCAGTGCGCCGCCAAGACGGGTCCGGTACTGGGCCACGTCGACACGGTCAGCGCGGCCAAGGACCTGGACATCCTGCGGGCCGTGGTCAATGATTCAAAGCTTAATTACCTGGGGTACTCCTACGGCACGTTTCTTGGTTCCACCTACGCCTCGCTGTTCCCGGACAATGTAGGCCGTATGGTCCTGGATGGCGCCCTGGATCCGTCCATCAGCAACGAGGAGCTGACCAGCGGCCAGGCCGTGGCCTTCGAAAAAGCCATCAGGGCCTACGTGGCCAGCTGCCAGCAGGAATCCTCGTGCCCGCTCAGCGGGAACGTGGACAACGGGGTCCAGCAGATCCGCGACGTCATCACCGCCGTCCAGAACACCCCCTGGCAGGCCAAGGACGGCCGCCTGGTGAACGCCACAATATTCGTCAGCGGCCTCATCACTCCGCTGTATAACGACCAGAGCTGGCCCGCCCTGACCCAGGCACTCGAAGCTGCACTGAACGGTGACGCCAGCCTGATGCTCCGTCTGGCGGACCTCGGCGCTGACCGCGGCGCCGACGGGAAGTACACGTCCAACTCCACCTTCGCCTTCGGCGCCATCAACTGCCTGGACTACCCCATGGTGTCCGACGCTGGCGCCATGCGCGCGGAACAGCAACGGCTGATGCAGGCCTCCCCCACCCTGGGCTACTTCTTCGCCTACGGCGGCACCAATTGCGTGGACTGGCCGTACAAGAACCTGCGGACCCCCGCCCCGGTGGAATACACCGGCAAAGCCCCGATCGTGGTCGTCGGAACCACCGGCGACCCTGCCACCCCCGTGGAATGGGCCGCATCCCTGCGCAAACAGCTTGGCAACGCCTCCCTGCTTACCTGGCAGGGAGAGGGCCACACCGCCTACGGCCGGGCTAACAGCTGCCTCGAAGACGCGGTGGACAAGTACCTTGTGGACGGAACGGTTCCTGCCGACAACACCGTCTGCTGAGGACTTCTGCTGAGGTTTGGGGCGCCCATTTTGACCCGGGCGCAGGGACTCTATTACAGTTGACTCTTGCATGAACCGCCCGGTTACGCCGGGCGAATTGTGCGGTGCTTCCTTAGCTCAGTCGGTAGAGCGTTTCACTCGTAATGAAAAGGTCATCAGTTCGATTCTGATAGGAAGCTCGGGATAAACCCCGTATTGTCGTTGATTTCGACGATGATGCGGGGTTTTTCGCTGGTTAAGCCCTCCAACAGCCCGCCGCATTGAGCCGGGCCGCCGACGGCGGTTTCCCTGTGGTCCACCGAAATTCATCCCGCCGTCATCTTCCACTGCTAATGTCCGGCCATGGACGAACTGTTGCTGGTACCGGGTTCTGCTGCTGCACGTGATCTGTCGGACCGGTCGGGGTACGACGTCGCCTTCCTGGGTGTACAGGTTCCTGTGCCGATTCTGGCCGCCACGAAAACGATCCTGCTGCCCTACACCCATTTCTCGGTGCTGATGCGGCTGGACAAGCGCCTGGCCGCCGTCACGGCCCTCGGCATCGACGGGGAGAAGCTGATGGATCTGGACCGCTCGGGGATCCAATGGCGCCTGGATCCAAGGTTGGCAGATGACCAGCAGACCGGTGAGCAGCTCTACGCCCGGAACGACCTCGACAGGGGACACCTGGTCCGGCGCGCCTCAGCCGTCTGGGGTGATACCCGGCAGGAGGCCGCCCAAGCGAATGAGGACACGTTCCACTACACGAACGCCGTGCCCCAGGCTGCGAAGTTCAACCAGAGCCTGGACCTGTGGCTCGGGTTGGAGTCCTACCTGCTGGAGCATGCCGCCGACCACGGCCGGCGCCTGGTCGTGTTCACCGGGCCCATCTTCGGGGACAACGACCCCGTGTACCGCGGCGTGGAGATTCCGCTGCTTTTCTTCAAGGTCGCCGTATTCCTCCAAGACGGGGAGCTTGCGGCCACCGGCTACATCGTGGACCAGACACCACAACTGGCCGACCTCCCCGATGTGCCCCTCCCGGGCGCCGTGGACGAGGCCCCGCCCCTGGGCCCGTTCCGGACCTTTCAGGTCCCCGTCCGCGATATCGCCGCCGTCACCGGCCTGGATCTGGACCAGCTCGTGGCCGCTGACCGGATGCCCATCGCCGCAGAGCTACCCACGGCCCGGGTGAGGTCGACGTGGCGGAGGCTCGTGTCTCCGGAGGACCTGGACCTGGACTTCGATCTGAACGGAGACTAGAGCCGCGGCCTGATAGTGAGCTCGACCGGCGAAGCCTCCGACGGACCGCCGCACTGGGCAGAGCCGCCCACACGCTTCCAGTCCAGATCCGTTTCCGTTTCGGCAAGGAACTCACCTGTGGCGGACAGTGCCTTGGCGATCACGTGATCCGGCGAGCTCATGTTGACGGTGAACCGCCAGGTATCGGCGTCGATCCTTTCAGCGTAGAACGGGGCCATGGTCGGCGGCTGGGCTTCCGGAGTGTGCGGGGCCCTGGCATCCAGCGGTGTTGTCACGATAATGCGCGGTGCTGCCGTCCCAGGTTCCGGCCGCAACTCCGAACAAGCGCCATCGGCGCACAGCTGCACGGTATCCACATGCGAGACGTCACCCGCCAGTTCAACCGTGATGGAGTTGACCCACCCGATCGCCGGACAGACGTTGGAGCAGCCGGCAACCAGGATGCAGGCTGCCAACATCAGAACGGCCGGCCGGACAAGGAGCCCCCACACTCTTCTCATGCGGCCAGTCTAGGCGGGCACATGCCCTTCGGCTCCGGAGCCCGCCCCCTATGATGGCGAGCATGGATGACAAGGCGCTGGCGGCTATCGCGTTCGGACTGTATGCCCTGCCTTTCGAGGAGTTTGTGGCTGCCCGGACCGCCGCAGCCAAGGCAGCCGCCGGGTCCGGGAAGGATCTCCCGGCTGCCGTCAAGGCCTTGCCAAAACCGTCGGCGGCGGCCTGGGCGGTCAACATGCTGGCCATCCATGAGCCAGGAGTGCTCGCGCAGCTTTCCGAGCTCGGCCAACGGATGCGGTCGGCCCAGGCATCCCTTGACGCCGCCGCCCTCCGGGAATTGGCACGGGAGCGCCGCACCCTGCTGGCGACCGCTGTCGAGACCGCCCGCGCCGTTGCTGAGCGCCAGGGGCGCAGCATCAGCGCCCCCATCGCCGCCGACGTCGAGCGCACCCTGCAGGCGATGACCGCCGACGAAGGAGCCACTGCCGCCGTCCAAAGCGGACTGCTGGTCCAGGCGCTGTCCGCCGACGGCGTGGACACGGTTGATCTCGATGGGGCCGTAGCGGTGCCCGGGGCTGTGCCGGCGCCGCGCGCAACCACGCAGGGCCGTCCCAAACAGCCTCCAGCCACCGTGCCGGATGAAGAAGAGGAAGAACGGACGACGGCGGAACCCGGCACCCGCAAACCCGCGGACCAGCCGCGCCTCAAGGCTGTCCGGGAGACTCCGCGGCCGGCGTCCCCCTCGGTGCTGGAGAAAGCCAACGCTGCCTTGGGTGAGGCCATGGCAGCCCAAGAGGAGTTCGCCCGGTTAGCCGCGGACCGGCAAAGTCACCTGGCGGACACGGAGGCCGAAGTCGCGGACCTGACCCGCGAAACACGTGAGCTCCGCGACCGGCTCAAAGCCGCGGAGGAACAGCTGGACAGCGCCAGGAAAAACCTGGGCACGGCGGCCGCCGAGGCCAAGCAGGCGGCCAGGGCAGCCGATAAGGCCCAGCGTTCGGCCATGCTCGCGCAGGAGCGGGTGCTACGCCTGGGCAACACGCGGGACTGATGAACGGTTAATGTCAGACCCCGGTTGCAGACTGGATTTATGGAAAACCAACTTGCACAGGAATTTCACGTGACGTACTTCGACGCCGATTGCGGCAGGATCAGCAGTGAAAGCTTCGATTCTCTGAGGGACGCCGAACGTTTCGCCAGCCGGAACTGCGGCACCGAGGAATCGTGGGCCGTTATCGACGCTGTTGCCATCGAGCAGGCCAGGATCGCCGCCTGAGGTCATCCTGAATACCGCTCAGCCGGAAAGGCTTTCGGGCAGTCCGCCGCCGGCGGCATCCTCGGCGAGCCGGCGTTCGGCGTCGGCCACCTGCTCAAACACTGATTCCGCGCGGCGACGTACCGAGGCGGCCCCCACCGGGACGGGACCGACGGCGAGCCGCAGCATGGCTGCAGCCTCGGCAGTGGTGGCCAGTGAATTGCCGGCCTTCGACAGCGACCGGTGCACACCGGCCAGGTCCCCGGGAATGTCCAGCCCCTCGCTGGGCGACCGTCGCTGGGCTTCGACGCAAACAGTGCGGACACGTTCCTGGAGCCCCGCCAGCTCGTTCGCGACTTCCACGAGTTCCGCATAAAGCTGCTCGTCCTCGACACCTTCCAGGACCTGGTGATAACGGTCCAGGCCACGGTGGAAACGATCGTGGGCGCGGCGCCAAAGGCCCTTGCCCAGCTCAGCATCGTCCTTGCGCCCTTGGCGGGCGGCAGTAAAGAATCCCACGCAGGAACCTAGAGGTACTGGCCGGGACCGTGGTCCGGGTCCTCCGGCCGACCTGACGGCACCGGACCGGAATACTGGCCGGCGGCGGCCCTCTGCGGCTCACCGTTCTCCCCGATAACCACACCAGGGGCGATCATGGTGCCCGGCGGAAGCTGCTTCATGTGCAGCTGCGCGGCGGCCTGCTCCCGTGCGGCGTGTTGGGCGGCGATAGCCGTCTGGATGCCGTGGAAGAGGCCTTCCAGCCACCCCACGAGCTGCGCCTGGGCGATCCGCAGCTCGGCGTCGGACGGTGTGGTGTTCTCCGGGAAGGGCAGGCTGATCCGTTCCAGTTCTTCGACGAGCTCCGGTGCCAGCCCGTCCTCCAGCTCCTTGATGGAACGTTCGTGGATCTCGGCGAGGCGTTCGCGCGCGGCGTCGTCCAGCGGTGCCGACTTAACCTCTGCCAGGAGCTGTCGGATCATGGTGCCGATCCGCATGACTTTCGCGGGCTCGTCCACGAGGTCCTGGAGGTTGCTGCCCTTAGCCCTGCTCCCGAGTGACGTGCTCGACGCCGCCGGGCCGGTAGTGGCCGGACCTGCAGCGCCGGGGCCGGCTCCAGCCGGGATGGGCACAGCCGGCATGGCCGGTTCGCCGTTGTAGAGGGTCCTGCCCTCAACGGGGACATCATCAGGCTGAGTGTCTGTCGGATCGCTCATGCGTTCATACTCTCACGAGCGGAGGCCGGGCAACCCGGTTGGTGAAGCAGTCCAGTCGATGAAGCCGGCCAGCCGATGAAGGCTGGCCGGCCGTCAGCGTCAGCAGCACCGGCCCTGCGGGTTGGAGTCCTGGCGGTCCGTCCGGTCCCGCCAGAATTCGCGTTCCGTCAGTGGCGGCTCCCCGTGTCCGGCCGCGTGGTGGTGCTCCAGGTACTTGGCGTACGCATCAGCACCGAGCACGCCGCCGAGGTACCGGGCGAAACCCCGGAGCCCTGTTGCGACCGCGGCCAGACCGGGGCTCATTTGTTGTGACCTGCCCTTTCGAACCGCAGCTCGGCCGGCAGCTTGTTCCACTCGGCCTGCAGCTCACGTTCCGCGGGTGTGGGGATCAGCCCGGCGGGTGCGAAGACCTTTGACGGCCGGGCCTCGTCCTCGTTGTCGATGTTCGGGAACCCAGCGGAATGGTTGCGGAAGGCCTTGACGGTGGACGCAATCGCCATGGCGATCACGATGATGCTCAGCACCACAAAGATGACGGACAGCCAGCCCTGGATCGCGGTGTTGCGAACCACGGCTTCCATGGCGACAACACTCTTGGCTGAGCCGAACTCCGTCTTGCCGTCCGCGAGCGCCTTGCTGAAGGCCGCATTGTTGGCGAAGTAGCCGACTGCTGGCGTTGAGGAGAAGATCTTCTGGTAACTCGCGGTGATGGTCACCACCGCCGCGAAGGCCAGCGGCACCGCAACGATCCAGAGGTACTTGAAGCTCCCCCGCTTGGCGACGATGGCCAGGCACACGGACAGCGCGATCGCGGCCAGCAGCTGGTTGGCGATGCCGAACAGCGGGAACAGCGTGTTGATGCCGCCCAGCGGATCGGTCACGCCCATGAGCAGCACGGCACCCCAGGCGCCCACCATAACGGCGGTGCACAGCCAGGCTCCGGGCCGCCACGAATGCTCCTTGAACTTGGGGATGAAGTTGCCGATGGAGTCCTGCAGCATAAAGCGCGCAACGCGTGTACCGGCGTCGACCGCGGTGAGGATAAACAGCGCCTCGAACATAATGGCGAAGTGGTACCAGAACGCCATCAGGGCCGTCCCGCCGATGAACTGCTGCATGATGTGGGCGAGGCCCACGGCAAGTGTGGGCGCGCCGCCGGTCCGGGACACAATGCTTTGCTCCCCGACGTTGGCCGCTGTCTCCGCGAGCATGGCCGGGCTGACGTTGACCCCGGACAGGCCAAGGCCGTTGACCCAGGCGGCCGCGGTTTCCACCGTGCCGCCGGTCAGGGCGGCCGGGGCGTTCATGGCGAAGTACAGCCCGCGGTCAATGGAAATGGCGGCGACCAGCGCCATGATGGCCACAAACGACTCCATCAGCATGCCGCCGTAGCCGATGAAGCGGGTCTGGCGTTCCTTCTCGATCAGTTTCGGGGTGGTGCCTGAGGAGATCAGGGCGTGGAAGCCGGACAAGGCACCGCACGCAATGGTGACGAACAGGAACGGGAACAGGGCGCCCGGGAACACCGGACCGTTTTCCCTGCTGGCGAACTCGCTGAAGGCGGGAACGGTGATCTCCGGCCGGACCACGATGATGGCGAGCGCAAGCATCACGATCACGCCGATCTTCATGAACGTGGAGAGGTAGTCACGCGGTGCCAGCAGCAGCCACACCGGCAGGATGGCCGCGATGAAGCCGTAGACAATGAGGCCCCAGGCAATGGTCACCTTGTCCAGGGTGAAGAACGCGGAGCCCCATTCGGTCTCCGCCACCAGGCCGCCGCCGATGATGGCGGCCATCAGCAGCACAAAGCCGATCAGGGAGACTTCCATGATCTTGCCCGGCCGGATGTAGCGCAGGTAGACGCCCATAAACAGCGCAATCGGGATGGTCATACCCACTGAGAACACGCCCCACGGGCTTTCACCCAGGGCATTGACGACGACGAGCGCGAGAATGGCCACGATGATCACCATGATCAGCAGCGTGGCAATCAGTGCTGCCGTGCCGCCGATGACGCCCAGTTCTTCGCGTGCCATCTGGCCCAGGGAACGGCCACCGCGGCGCATGGAGAAGAACATCACCAGGTAGTCCTGGACTGCGCCTGCGAGGACAACGCCGATGATGATCCAGATGGTGCCGGGGAGGTAGCCCATCTGGGCGGCGATGATCGGCCCGACCAGCGGGCCGGCACCGGCGATGGCGGCGAAGTGGTGGCCGAAAAGCACGTTGCGGTCCGTGCGGACGTAGTCCTTGCCGTCAGCCTTGTATTCCGCCGGCGTGGCACGGCGGTCATCCGGCTTGGTGATGAGGCGTTCGATCACCTTGGAGTAGAAGCGGTAACCAATCAGGTAAGTACAGACCGAGGCAAAAACAAACCAGATCGCGTTGACGGTCTCGCCCCGGACGATGGCCAGCATGAACCAGGCGACGCCGCCGAGCAGTGCGATGGCTGCCCACAGGGCGATCTTGGCCGGGGTCCATTTTTTCTCTTCAGCCTCGCGGACGGCCTCGTCCACGGCCGTTGGCGGAAGCTTCGGATCGGCGGTCAATGGACCGCTTCCTTTCGCTGCACGTACCGGTTCGTCAGGCCTGCTGGCCATGTCTCCTCCTTGAGAATTGATGCTTCAGTGAGTTGCTCAAAGGCACCCTACCAACGCCGCACCAACGAGGACGCGGCATTGTGCCCGCGCCGCGTGACATTGCGGTGAACGGCGGGCGGGAGGCGCCGAGCGCACAAAAGCCCCCGTTCAGGGTTTCCTGAACGGAGGCCTTCGTGATTAATCCCGGGCGGGAGCCGTGGCTACGCGTGTGCGTAAGTGAGGCAGTCCGCGTTGTCAGCGCCGGGGCCCACATGGACTTCGGAGGCGTTGCACATCAGGTGGTCGTTGTGGATGCACTCGGAGCGCTGGCAGGCTCCGACATCCGCCAGGACCTTGGGCAGCCCGCCGTGTGTGCCGGTGTCGATGAACGTGGCGCAGCTGGCGTGGTCTTTGCTTCCGCCAACCGTGATGGCGTGGGCCGTACAGCCTTCGTGGTCATTAAACGAGCAACGGGTAACACTGCAATCGGCAACATGTGTTGTCATAAGAGGTCCCTCCGTACTTCGGCCGTCCGGGACGGACAGCGTCCTGAGTCCCACCGTAGGCCTGTCGGGCGCAATGAAAAAGACCCAACTGTGTGACCTAATTCCTGTGCTCCCCCGCTCAGCTGCCTCGGCAGACCGCTCAGGTCCCCACCTCGCGGCGGGATACCGGAAGCCCCGCCCGGGTAAACAGCCAGGCCAAGGCCGCACCGGTGAGCGGCACCGCGATCAGCAACGCCACGAGCTGGAGCCAGGGCACGACGGCGGTCCGCGCCAGCCCGGTGGCCGTCACCAGCAGCACGGCGGGCACTATCCCGGCAACACTTCCCAACACGGTTCCGAGCCCCGCCATCATCAGCGCCTGGGACCCCGCGAGCGCCTTCCGCAAGCGCGGGGCGGCGCCCACGCCGGCAAGGGTCACGTGGTCTTTCCGTGAGTCGGCCATGGACAGTCCCGTGGTGATCCCCGCCGCGCTGAGCGTGATCAGTGCGCCCAGGCCCACGATGGACCAGAGGATCAGCGAGGCGTCCCGCTCGGCTCCGGGCTCCACATACATTGACCCGTAGCGGTCCGCATAGACGCCGGCGAGCGCGGCAGACACCTTGTCCATCTGGGCGGCATCCGGGTAGGCGGTGAGCTGGACCAGCAGCGCACTGTCATCCACACGCATCCCTGCGGCCGCGGCACCCTCCGGGGACACAACGCCGTAATACTGCACGTCGACTTCCGGCTCCAGCACTACCGCGGCCACATCCGTCCGCCCCACCTCCTGGTACCCCAGGAAGGCACCCGTGGCGGAGTCGCCAGGCGCCGGTTTGCGCACGTCTTCCGCCACCAGAGACGCGTGCCCGTCGCGGACGAACACCGGGTTGGTCACCACCATGCCACCGACCGCCAGCACGTCGCGTGCTTCCGCCGTCGTGGCCGTTCCAAACAGCCTTTCCACGTCCTCAGCAGTTCCGACGACGACGGGGTTAATACGTCCCTGTGTCTCGTAGGGGCGCATCGGTCCCTGGCAACGCCAATCCTCCGGATCAAGGACGCGCTGGCCGGCGGTCACGGGGCATTCGTTACCCTCCGGCGTGGCCAGCGAATATTGCAGGCAGCTCGACGTCGGCGTCTGGGCCGGCGACGCGTCGGCACGTTCGGGCCGCATGTCGCAGTTCCGGGTAGCGGAAGTTCGCAGTACCGCGGTCCATTCGACGGTGTCCACCGCCCCATCCAATGCGGACGCCACCGCAGCAGGGTCAATCCGCGCCGGGTCCGGCATTGTTCCGTCGGCCAGCAGGGGTTGCCACACGGACAGCGGCAGGACAGCCTGGTTCTTCAGGGCGGACCAGTAGTGGTTTTCCTGCTCGCTCGCCTGCTGGCTGGCGGCCAGCACCATGCCGGCACTGGCCAGGGTGGCTGCCGCGAGGACCGCGGCAACGGCCGGAACTGTCCGGCTGCGGTTGCGGGACGAATCACGGGCGGCCATTCGCGCAGCCAAGGGAAGCGGTCCGGCCCGCCTGGCCAGGAGGGCCACCACCTTCCCGGTGAGGAGAACCAGGGACGTAACGCCCAGAACCGCGCCTCCCAGCAGGAAACAGGCAATGACAGGAGTCCTGGAAGTGAACACGTCGGGGTCTTCGCTGCTGGCGGCAAGCCATGTGCCGGCGGCGAGGGCCGCGGCGGCCACGCCCAGCAGGACTGCACCCACCACGGTGGACGCCTTGCCGGCAGATGCCGGTGCCCGCCCCGATTTGAGCGCGCCCAGAACTGCCTGGCGCGCCACCTGCCGCGCGGGCGCCAGGGCAGCCAGCAGGCAGGCGGCGTAGCCCATGACCATCACCAGGACCGTCAACAGCGCGTCAGGATGGAAGCCCGGGAAACGGACCGATCCGTTCATGCGCGCAACGAAAACCACCCCGGCGGCCGCTACGAGTCCCACAGCGGCGCCTGCTGCCACGCCAATGCCGCCGAGCCACAGGCCCGCCGCCATGACCACCGAGCGGATGGTGGGGCTTTCGGCCCCTGTCGCGGCCAGCAGGGCCAGCTCCCGGACCTGCCCCTTGGCGCCCACGGCAAACGCGGCTCCGGCCAGCAGGCCCACCTCCAGCAGTGCCAGAGCGCCCAGGAGCGCCCCGGCCGCGTAGGTGGCGAGCGGCAGCGACGCGCTGGACGAGGTCCCGCCGCCTTCCTGCCCGCGCTCGTCTTGAGGCGGCGCATTCAGCACCACAGCCCTGGACAGCACGGTGACACCCACGGCGTTGGCCGCCAGGACCTGGCTCCAGGTCACCGGCTCGGAACCCGCCAGGTAGTACATGGTGGCCTTGGTGGCCAACGCGGTTGGCACCGGACTGGTGGAGGCCGGGAACGCCGGGGCGCCCACGCTGCCCTGGCCGGGCTTGAGGTAGACGATGGAGTTGCTGTCCGAATAGCCCGCGTCACGGAGCGTTCCGACCGCAACAAAGGTCCCGGCCGACGTCGCCAGCTCCTCCCCCAGTCCCAGGCCGAACCGCTCCATCAGCCCCGGCGACACGAGCATCTCGGCGTCAGCCACGGGGGCCCTGCCGTCCAGCAGGGTGTATTTTCCGGCAAAGGCCGGGGCCAGTGCGTCCACTGCCCGGCCCACCACGCGCACGTCGGCCGCACCCGACTCGGCGGTGAGATCGAGGGTGGATTCTGTGAGGACGTCGTAGCCGGCCGGAATCGCGTCCTGCGGATCGGTCGGCGTGAAGTCAGGGTTGGCGTCCCAGTTGTTTGTGGTGATGCGCAGCTCTTCGACAGGATCCTGGACCATAACCCCGTTGGCCATGGGCATGGACCGGAACCGGGCCTGGGTGGTGCCGAGCTGGTACTGCACTCGCTCGGCGGCGGTCTCCTGGGTGCTCTGGACCAGGGTGACGGCCCCCGTCATGGCGGCCACGGGGAGCATGATCAGCAGGATGATCAGGAGGGAACGCCCTTTATGGCGGCGGATATCGCGGCGCGCCATCCGCATAGCGACGCGGAAAGCCTGCCGGCGCCCGCCGGGCGCCGGGTCGAGGGTGAGTGCCACGTCAGTGGCCTGCCTGCGTGAGGAGCATGGCGGGATCGTGCATGGCAGCTGCCTGGTCCACGATCCGGCCGTCCCGGAGGAACACCACCCGGTCAGCCCATGCGGCATGCCGGGCCTCGTGGGTCACCAGCATCACGGCCGCACCGGCGTCGGCACGGCTCCGCAGCACCTCCATGACGCCATGGCCGGTGGTGGAATCCAGGGCTCCGGTGGGTTCGTCGGCCAGGATCAGCCGGCGGTCGCCCACGATGGCCCGCGCGATGGCCACACGCTGCTGCTGTCCGCCGGACATCTGGTCCATAAAGCGGTCCGCGAGCTCCGGGATGCCCACCTGCCGCAGCGCATCGAGGGCCTGGCGTTGCGCCTTCCTGGTGGCCGTCCCGTCCAGCTCCAGCGGCAGCGCCACGTTCTCGGCAGCCGTCAGGGTGGGGACAAGGTTGAAGTCCTGGAAGACGTAGCCGACGGCGCGGCGGCGCAACCGGGCGAGTTCGTTCAGTCCCAGCCCGCCCAGTGGGGTTGATTCCACAAAGACACCGCCCGACGTCGGCCGGTCAAGTCCCCCGGCCAGCGCCAGGAGGGAGGATTTCCCGGAACCTGACGGACCCATCACGGCGACGAACTCTCCGGCCCTGATACTGAGGTCTACCTCGCGCAGCGCGGCGACCGCCGTCGCGCCTTCACCGAACGTCCTGCTGACCTTGGCGAGTTCCAGGACCTGCTGCGGCCCCTGGACGCTCACCGGCGGCTATCCGCGATGAGCGGGGAAGCCTCTTCCACAGTGACCCCGTTGGACGATTTGCGTGGTGTGGCCTTGCCTGCGGTCTGCGCCTGCTGCAGCATCCGCGCCTCGCAAAGGTCCAGCCAGCGGACCTCCGCTTCCGTCTGGAAGATCAGCGAATCCAGCACCAGCAGCCAGGCGGTATCCGCGGCCCGCTGGTTGGCTGCCGTGTCGCGGCGGGCTTTGGTGTAGTCCTGCAGCGCACGGATGGACGCCACCCGCTGGGCCTGGATGATGGCCTCCACATCCACGCCCGGCAGCGTGACCGCGAGCGCCAGTTTGATGGCAAGCTCGTTCCGGGGCGGGTTGTTGCGCTCCACGGGGGCGGCAAACCAGTTCCGCACGTCCGCCTTGCCGGCGTTGGTGATGCTGTAGACCACGTGGCCTTCGCCGTCACTGCCGTCATTGCTGACCAGGCCGTCGCGTTCCAGCCTGTCCAGCGTGGTGTACACCTGCCCGATGTTAAGGGGCCAGGTGGACCCGGTGCGGTTCTCGAACTCAACCCTGAGCTGGTAGCCGTAACGCGGCTGGTCCTGCAGCAGGGCAAGGAGGCTGTGGCGGATGGACATGATGCTCCTAGCGGTGGCGTCAGCGCCGGTATGCACGGACCCCCAAGACCCGTGCATACCGCGTATAGAGTGAGGCTAGCCCAGTTCGCGGCGCAAAGCAATACTCAGTATCTACCCGGCCTACATAACCAGCAGGATCTTGCCCACATGGTCGCCGCTGTCGAAATACCGATGGGCGGCCGCGACCTGGTCCAGCGGGAAGGTCTTGGCCACCAGCGGGCGGATCCGGCCGTCCGTAATAAGGGGCCACACGGATTCGCGCACGGCGTTCATGATGGCGCCCTTTTCCGCCACCGGGCGCGGCCTCAGTGCCGTGGCAACCACTGCCGCGCGCTTCCGCAGGAGCTGGCCAAGATCCAGCTCACCCTTGGCCCCGCCCTGCAGGCCGATGACAACGAGCCGGCCGTAGTCCGCGAGCGCATCAACGTTCTGCGCCAGGTACTTGGCACCCACGACGTCAAGGATCACGTCGGCACCTTTGCCGCCGTTCTGCCGCCGGAGGCTTTCGGGGAAGTCCTCTTCGGTGTAGTTGATGGCGATGTCCGCGCCCAGGAAGGCCTTCGCGGTCCCGACCTTTTCCGCTGTCCCTGCGGTCGTGGCCACCTTGGCGCCGAAGGCCTTGGCCAGCTGGATGGCCATGGTGCCGATCCCGCCGGTGGCGCCATGGATCAGGACCGTTTCACCGGCCTGCAGTTGCGCCGTCATGATCAGATTGGAGTAGACCGTGGCTGCGACTTCCGGCAGCGACGCAGCGGTGACCACATCAACGCCGTCGGGAATCCGCAGGACCTGCTCCGCGGGCACCGCAACCTGCTCCGCGTAGCCTCCGCCGGCCAGCAGCGCCACCACCTTGTCCCCCACGGAGAATGCCTTGGTGACGCCGGGACCGAAGCCGGCGATCCGCCCCGAGACTTCCAGCCCCGGGATCTCGGACGCGCCGGGCGGGGGCGGGTAGAAGCCCCTGCGCTGCTGCACGTCCGCCCGGTTCAGGCCGGCGGCGACAACATCGATCAACACCTCGCCCTGCCCTGGCACCGGCGCGTCCACTTCGCGGACTTCCAGAACCTCCGGACCACCGGGTTCTGCAATGTAGACGGCTTTCATGGAGAACTCCCGTTTTCTAGCTGATTCGTGCCCCAGAACCAGTGTGCACCGGACGCACGGCAGACTCTGTTTTGTTGCAGCCAACTGCCTATGAAACACTACTCGTTAGGGAAGGTTGTCCGAGCGGCCGAAGGAGCTAGTCTTGAAAACTAGTGTGCGGTAACCCCGTACCAAGAGTTCGAATCTCTTACCTTCCGCGAATGGAACCCCGGTACGCCACATGATGGCGGACCGGGGCTTCTTCGTTTAACCGGCCAAGGGTCCACCGGAGCGACAATCGGCGTGTGGCAAGCCGCGCGAGATGAACGGATATGAGCTCAACGTCGAAGGTGCGGACGCTTCGATTGAGAAGGCCGTCTCGCTCGGAGCCACCCTCATTGAAGGACCGGAGGACTCTC
This sequence comes from Pseudarthrobacter humi, assembly GCF_024294965.1. Taxonomy (NCBI): domain Bacteria; kingdom Bacillati; phylum Actinomycetota; class Actinomycetes; order Micrococcales; family Micrococcaceae; genus Pseudarthrobacter; species Pseudarthrobacter humi. Next base: position 43,265 of record NZ_JANCLV010000016.1, on the reverse strand, counting down.
CGTTCGGCCGCCTCGCCTCGTGGCCGACCCCCGGTGCAAAGTTCAAGATCACCGCATAAGTAACTACAACCATCGCGGGGTCACATCTTGCCCATTCCGAAGGAAATATCAGGCCTGAAGTGACCCCGCGTTGGTCTTAAGCAGGCGGGGTGTCAGGCAGGCTGCGGCACGCGGTCCGGAACCTGTGCACGGACTTCGGTAAAGGAGTTGGCCGGGACGGCCAGGCCAAAGTGCTCGCGGAGCGTGCGCCCGGTGTATTCACGCCGGAACAGCCCTCGGTCCTGGAGGATGGGAACCACCTGGTCCACAAAGACTTCCAGGCCTGAGGGCAGCACGGGCGGCATGATGTTGAACCCGTCCGCGGCGCCGGACTGGAACCAGTGCTGGATGGCGTCGGCCACCTGCTCCGGCGTTCCCGCGAAGGTCCGGTGCCCGCGGCCCCCGCCAAGCCGGCCGATGAGCTGCCTGACGGTCAGGTGTTCGCTGCGGGCGAGGTTCACCACCAGCGTGTAACGGCTCTTGGCACCCTCGATCTCATCCTCCGACGGGAGGCCGGCCGGCAGCTGGCCATCGAGTTTCAGGGATTCCGGCGGGACGCGCAGCAGGTTGGCCAGCTGATGCACCGCGTGCTCCGGCAGGATCAGCTCGTCCAGCTCGCGTTCCAGCCTCAACGCCTCGGCCTCCGTAGCGCCGATGACCGGAACGATGCCCGGCAGGATCTTGATGGACTGCGGGTCCCGGCCCGCCGCCGTCGTCCGTCGTTTCAGGTCCGCGTAAAAGTCCTGGGCGGCCGACAACGTCTGGTGCGCGGTGAAGACCGCCTCCGCGTACCGGGCCGCAAAGTCCTTGCCGTTCTCCGAGGAGCCTGCCTGGACAATCACCGGGTGCCCCTGGACGGACCTGGGCACATCCAGGCCGCCCTCCACCTGGAAATGCGGGCCCTGGTGGTTCACCGGATGCACCCGCGAGGTGTCCGCCCAGACGCCGGCGCCCTTGTCCGCCACCACGGCGTCGTGTTCCCAGCTGTCCCAGAGCTTCTTGGCAACGTCCAGGAACTCCGCGGCCCGCTCGTACCGCTGCGAGTGGGCGGGCTGGCCGGCGAGGGAGAAGTTCCTGGCGGCCGCGTCCCCCGCCGTGGTCACCACGTTCCAGCCCGCCCTGCCGCCGCTGATGTGGTCCACGGAGGCGAAGCGCCGCGCCAGGTTGTACGGCTCGTTGTAGGTTGTGGACGCGGTGGCGATCAGCCCGATCCGCTCGGTGACGGCAGCGATGGCGGCGAGCAATACAGTGGGTTCGAGGCTGCCGTAGGGCCGCTGGGCCACGTTTCCGTGCAACACCGGGGAATCGGCGAAAAAAATCGAGTCCAGCTTGCCGCGCTCCGCCGTCTGGGCCAGCCGTTGGAAGTGGGCCACGTCCGTGCCGGCGAAGCTGTTGCTTTCCGGCAGGCGCCACGACGCCTCGTGGTGGCCGGTGCTCATCAGGAAGGCGTTCAGGTGCAGTTTCCTGGCCCCGCCAACCATGGCACTCACGCGCGAGCCCCGGCAGTTTCGAGAACCCCGGCTGCTTCAGGAGCCGTTTCGGGAACGACGACGGTCTCGGAGTAGGCGGACGAGTCGCCCCTGATGGAGGTGCTGGTGCGTCCGTCGACGCCGCGGGGAAGGTCGCCGGCGATGGTGACGCGGTTGAGCTGGCGGGGCTGGCCGTCATAGTTGTCCGGGGCGTAGTGCTGGGTGATGCGGTTGTCGAACAGCACCAGCTGGTCCGGCTCCCAGTTCACGCGCACCACGTTTTCCGGGCGGGTGATGTAGGCCTGCAGGAGGCGCAGGATGTCCTTGGACTCCGTGTTGGACAGGCCAACGATCCGCAGCCGCTGCGCGAAGCCCCCAATGAACAATCCGCGCTCCCCGGTCAGCGGGTGGACCCGCACCACGGGGTGGGCGGATTCGAAGTGGATCCTGGTGAACTCCTTGCGGCGTTCGTCGGCGTTGGCGTGTTCCAGGTTCTTGGGCACGGAGTAGTCGTAGTCGTTGGTGTGGATGGCCCAGAGGGTGTCGGCGAAGTTCCGCAGCTCCTCCGGCAGGTCCTGGTAGGCCCCGGCCGAGGACGCGATCAGGGTTTCGCCGCCGTAGCCCGGCAGGGTGATGCTGCGCAGGGTGGAGGCCTGCGGCGGGTTCACCACAAAGGTCACGTCCGTGTGCCAGTTGTTGGCACTGCCGTTTTCGCTGTCCACGGGCAGGACCGCGGGCTTTCCGTCCACGGAGGCCACCGTGGGGTGGGCTTTGGTGAGTGGGCCGAAGCGGCTGGCGAAACGCACCTGGTCCTCGTCGGTGCGGATGTTCGCTTCCCGGAAAACCAGGGCCTTGTGCGTGTTCAGGGCGTCCCGGAGCTGCGCCACGGTGTCCGGCGACAGGTCTGCGCTGAGGTCCAGGCCGCGGATTTCGGCGCCGATGCGTGAGCTGAGCTTGGTGAACTGGAGCTTGGTTTCGGTGATGACGGTCATGGTGTTTCCTTTGCAGTTCAGAAGGGGCAGTGGTGCGTTTGGTGGTTCAGTGGTGGCGGCTGGGCGCTCAGGTGTCCGAGCCGACGGCGGTCCGCCAGCCGGAGAAGTGCCGTTCCAGTGCCACGAGGACGGTGTTGACCAGCAGTCCCACCACCGAGACGGTCAGGATGCCGGCGTACATGTCCGGGATCAGGAAGCTGCTCTGCGCGTTGACGATCAGGTAGCCCAGGCCGGCTTTGGCGCCCACCATCTCGGCGGCGATGAGCACCAGGATGGAGGAGGTTCCGGCCATCCTGATGCCGGTGAAGATCGTGGGCACCGCCGACGGCAGGATCACCTTCTGGAAGAGCCGGAAGCTGTTCAGTCCCAGGGATTTTGCGGCCCGGATCAGCAGCGGGTCCACGGTCCGGACGCCGGCGATGGTGTTCAGCAGGACCGGGAAGAACGCGGCGTAGGCCACTATGGTGATCTTCGATTCCTCGCCGATGCCCAGCAGCAGGGTGAACACCGGCAGCAGAGCCAGGGTTGCCGTGTTGCGGAAAAGCTCCAGCAGCGGGTTGAGGAACGAATTCAGCCAGCCGTACCAGGCAATCAGGAGTCCCAGGACGACCGCGGACACCACGGCGATGCCGAACCCGGACACCGAACGGGTCAGGCTGGCCTGGAGGTGGCTTTGGAGCTGGCCGTTCTCCAGGAGCCTGGCTCCGGCCGCCAGGACTTCGTGCAGCGGCGGCAGGAAGACCCGGGTGGCCGGGCTGGCCAGGAACAGCGGACCCACTTCCCACAATGCCAGGAAGAGGACAACCGCGAGCGATTTCCAGCCGGCCCGCCCCGCGTGGCGGGCTGCGGCACCCAACCTGGCTGCCGGCGTCGGGCGTTGCCCGCGTCCAGAAGCGGACGGTCCGGAGGGTCCGGGCTGCGTGGCTCCGGGGTTTAGGGAAGGGTCGACGGCGGCAGCCGCGTCCTGCGGTCGGGTCAAGACAGTGCTCATCAGGCCGCGCTCCTTTCGAGGGGTTGTTCATCGGGGGCGGTGCCGTCCGGGAGGATTTTCCGGTGGCCGGAGTCCTGGGCCAAGCGGACCTCGTCGTGCAGCAGGGACCAGACCTGGTGCCGGTGTTCCACAAAGGCCGGATGCGAGCGGATGTCCGCGTCGCCGTCGCGGTCGGGGATGTTGATGTCCACGATTTCCTTGAGCCGGCCGGGGCGGGCGCTGAGCACCGCCACGCGCTGGCCGAGGTAGACGGCTTCGTCGATCCCGTGGGTGATGAAGACGATGGTTTTTCCCGTGGCCTTCCAGATCCGCAGGAGCTCGTCCTGGAGCTGTTCGCGGGTCTGGGCGTCGAGGGCGGCGAAGGGCTCGTCCATCAGCAGAACGTCCGGCTCATAGGCGAGGCTCCTGGCGATGGCCACGCGCTGCTTCATACCGCCGGACAGTTCATGCGGATAGCAGTCCTCGAACCCGGCAAGGCCCACCAAATCGAGGTACTCGCTGGCCTTCGCCGCCCTTTCCTTCTTGGAAAGACCCGTGTTCTCGAGGCCGATGGAGACGTTGGCTGAGGCCGTACGCCAGGGGAACAGCGCGTACTGCTGGAAGACAACGGCCCTGTCCTGGCCGGGCCCCGTGACCTCCTTGCCGTCCACCAGGACCTTTCCCGAGGTGGGGCGTGACAGGCCGGCCAGCAGATCCAGGAGTGTGGTCTTGCCGGAACCGCTGGGGCCCACCAGGGTGAGGAATTCACCGGCGGCCACGTCCAGGCTGAGGTCATCCAAGGCGGTCAGGACGGATGGTTCCGTGTTCTTGCCCGCCCCTTTTCCCGGCCGGACAGCGAATTCCTTGGTGACGTTCCTGAGGCTGATTTTGGGTGACATCTTCTATCCTTTCGAGGTTGCGGACGGTGCTGGCGTTTCCAGCAGATTGAACTCATTCGTGTAGAGCTTCTCGGTGTCCAGGTCGCCGGTGATGATTCCGGCGGACGTCAGGTAGTCGGCCCATCGGGTGAAGTCCTGGTCCTGGAGCCGGCCGCCCGGCGACGCCACTCCCACGCTCTTCCAGTACTTCAGCGTCTCCGTGCTCTCGTTGCGGCCGCGCTTGGCGATGATTTCCTCGAATTTGGCGATCACCTGTTCCCGCGGCGTGGTGCGCTCCCACTCGATGGCCTTGGCAATTCCGGTAACCACAGTGCGGCTGGTTTCCGGGTTCTTGGCCAGGAAGTCCTTGCGGAGGACGTACTGGCCGGCGTCGAACGGTCCGCCGATCACCCCGACGTCGGTGAACAGGGCCCGTACGCCGCCTTCGGCGAGCGCCCGGTCCTGGAGCACGCCGCCGAGCGTGCCGACGTCGACCTGCTTCTTGCGGAGTGCCACTTCGGTTTCGTTCGGCGGCACCACCACCAGCTGGACCTGCTTGATCTCCTCCGGCGTCAGTCCGCTGTTCTTCAGGTGGGTGTTGATGATCGCTTCGTGGTGGGCGCCCAGGGTGTTTACAGCGACCTTTTTGCCGATCAGGTCCCGGGCTGTCCTGATGGGGCTGCCCTCTTCCACGTAGTAGCCGGTGAACGTCTCCTTGTCCTCGCCGTAGTAGTTGATGACGGCCTGGACGGGCGCGCCGGCTTCGATGAGCTTGATGACGGCCCCGGTGAACGCTCCCCCGATGTCGGTCTGGTCCGTGGCCACGGACTGGATGCTCTGCGGCCCGCTGGTGGTGTTGCTGACCCACTCGAGCTTGACGTCGCCCAGGAAGCCGAGGTCCTCCGCCACTTCCACCAGGGACACGTTGTTGGGCGAACCCTGGTACCGGATGGTCTTCACTTCGGCGCCGCCGCCGCTGCCTCCGGACTGCGCTGTCGCTGCGCCGCCACAGCCCGTCAGCACCAGCGACAGCGACAGGGCTACGGCGACGGCGGCCGCAGGGCCTGCAGTCTTCCTTGCAGCAGGCACTGCAGCCCTGCCTGCAGCGGGGGCGGTTCGTGCGGATGGCTTTCGGAATCTCATGGCTGGATCTTTCTGCGCTGGAGGTGTGGAACCGGTGATGCGGGTCCGGCCGGCTGGCTTGTGGCAACCACTAGAACAGAGATGCAGGGGCGGCAAAAGTGCGGCATTCACGCGAGGAAACCGCAGGTCACGGGCGTCCATGGGGCGTAGTACGGGGCAATCCGGACGCATGAGGCAACGCAGCGTCATCCGCCACAAGAGGGCGCAACAATGCGCCTGGGATCGTCCGGGACCGGGGGTGCGCGAAGTCATCAAGCGCAACGCCAGGACACGGCGGCTCAACATTTCCGAGTTTTTGTCCACATAATCGGCGTTGCCGAACGCTCAGGGGCGTTTACCTGGACAAAACTCAGGGGACGCGAGGCCGAATATTTCGCTGCGGCCGGGATCCTCAGTATCCGAGGATCGCCTGCGCAATTTCGTCGGCGTCGCGGAGCGTCCGCTGCCCGCTGGCGTACGTGGGGCCGCCCGGCTGGAGCGCTTCGGCGGCGATGGCCGTCCCCCACTGGGTGGCCGAGAGTTGCAGGCCCAGCACATACAGACCGTCCGTGACCGAGCCGTTGGCCGCCACCGGCCGGTACGGATGCGGCGAAACGTCCAGCCCCGAGGCCTGCACCGGCGCACCTTCCGCCGTCATCATCAGCCGGGGCCGCACCATCCCGTCCGCGAGGAGCTGTTCCAGCAGCGGTGAATCGTTCGCAGACACGCGGTTGGCCGGCGCGAGGGCCTCCACCATGGTCTTCGCCGCCACCGGCGGACCGTTCACCCAGGGCGAGACGGCGGTAAAGCGGCCTGACCGGCGGTCCACGCTGAACCGGGGATCCGGCCCCACAAAGCTGACCACGCCGGCGCGCGCAAGGGCAGCCAGCTGTTCGGAGCGCAGCGCAGGCGGTCCGCTGGCCAGGCCCTCCACAAACGATTCGAACCAGCCACGCAGGCCGGCCACCCAGGACTCATCGGTGATGCCGCCGTCGGCCACTGCCGTTTTCAGCACGGCACGCCCGTGATGCAGCGCGCCGATGGCCATCTTCACCGGATCCTCCTCGCCCAGTGCGGAGCGGCGGGCGTCATCGAGCAGGTACTCGACGACGGCGGCATCCAGTTCGGCGCGCGATCCGAAGGACCTGCCCGCCAGGGGAGACGCGAGGCCCGGCAGATCGAGCCGGTGCCGCGGCCCGACGTGCACTGCAAGGACGCTCTCGACAGCGGCCTCCCAGTTGGCGGCGCTGTGGGCATGGGGCCGCAGCGCATCCTCCAGCGCGGCCAGGAACTCAGACGCATCGGGGACGGCCGCCGGCTGCGAGCGCACCAGGGTGGAGTAGTAGGCCCAGAGGGTGTCGCGGTGCAACAGGGGCCAGAGATCGTGCTCGAAACCCGGGCGGATCCCGGTGGCCGCGAACCGCTCCAGCGCGGCCTCGGTCAGGTACCGCAGCGTGACCGACGCCGGGTAGTAGCCGGCCAGCGCGGCTTTGGCTCGGTATGGGGTGCCGCGGCGGGAGGCTGCAATGATCAGGGGCTCCTGGCCGGAAGGCTGATACTCGAGCCGGGTTCCTGCATCGATGAACTTTCCGCCGCGGCCCTCCGTGAGCTGGCCCATCGCGTCGAAGAAGTTCAGCCCCATGCCCCGGACCAGGACCGGTTCACCGGCCGGAACCGCGGCCCAGTCGACATCCGCCGGGACGGCCGGCGGGAAGTAGCTCAGGCCCAGCTGAGCGGCCGCTGCCTGGAGTTCCCGCTGTTCCGGGTTCAGCCGGGACGCCAGGTGCCCCAGGGCGAGGACCACGGAATCGACCGTGAGGGAACCGCCGCCGGCGAGTCCGACGTCGAACGTTCCGGTACTAAGGGTTGTCCCGCCTGGGGTGCCGTCCCCTTGAGAACCGTCCCCCGGGGCGCCGTCCCCTGGCGTCCCCGCTGTTCCGTCGCGCGACGGGCGCACCGACACGGCCGTCGTTTCGTGGAAATTGACGGTGACGCCGTCGGGCAGTTTTGCCGTCAGCTCGTCCATCGTGCAGCGCAGGTAGCGGCCGTACAGCGCCCGGCTGGGGAAGTCCCGCGATCCCAAGGCAGCCAGTTCGGACCGCTCGTCCAGCGTCAGGGCCGGCATCGGCTCACGCTGCTGCCGGGCCCGCCAGCGGTCGAACGTGGTGCCCGCGACGGGCGGCGCCAGCCGGGGGTCTTCCGGGATGACCGTGGGATAAAAGGACTGGGTGTTCATGAGGTACAGCCGGGACTGGCCGGGCTGCCACACGTGCCCCGGACCCGCCGGATAGGGGTCGATGACGTCGATATGGAGGGATGCCGGGCCGGAGTGGGCAGCGGCGTACGCGGCGGCGTGTGCGAGCAAACGCTCCAGCACACTCGTTCCCCGCGGTCCGGCGCCGATGATGGCGGCCCGGATGCTCTTCGATTTACCCAAGCATCCAGAGTATCGGCATGAGCCCAAGGCACTTGACTTGCTTGCGGCGCGAAAATGTTGTTTGGATGGGGCGCATGACCACCACTGCAGCTGATCAAGCGCCCGGTTCATCGCCCGCCCCCGAACCCACTGATGAGAACGTCTGGCTGGAGGAGATCTACGGCGAGGCACCGCTGGCCTGGGTCCGCGAGCAGAACGCCCGCACCGAGGACCTTTTGGAGGACGCCGATTACGCAGGCCTGGAAGGAAGCATCCTGGAAGTGCTGGACTCCACGGACCGGATCGCCATGGTGGGCAAGCGCGGCGAGTGGTACTACAACTTCTGGAAGGACCAGGCGAACCCGAAGGGGCTGTGGCGCCGCACCACCTGGGAAAGCTACCTGACGGACTCCCCTGACTGGGATGTCCTGCTGGACGTGGATGCCCTCGCCGCCGCCGAAGGTGAGGAGTGGGTTTTCCACGGTGCCACGTTCCTGCGCCCCGCCGCGGGAGAGCCGTACCGCCTCGCGCTGCTGGCGCTCTCCCCCGACGGCGGCGACGCCAACCGCTACCGCGAGTTCGACGTCGGTACCCGCACCTTTGTTGACCCGGCCGACGGCGGCTTCGACCTGCCGACGGCGAAGGGGAACGTCTCATGGCTGGACGCGGACACGCTGCTGGTCGCCTCCACGGCCGGGGACCTGCCGCGGACCGCCTCCTCGTATGCCCGGACGGCTGTCACCCTGCGGCGTGGCGAGGCCCTCTCCGCGGCTGCCCGCCTTTTTGAGGTGCCGGAGGACCACATGATGGCCGTGGTGGCGCACGACTCGACCCCCGGTTTTGAGCGCACGTTCGCCGTGGACTACATCGATTTCTACAACCGCAGCACGTTCATCCGCTGGGACGACGCATGGCTCGAGATCGACGCGCCGACGGACGTGAACCTCAGCGCGCACCGCGAATGGCTCCTGTTCCGGCCGCAGCAGGCCTGGTCCGTTGAGGGCAACACGTACCCCGCCGGGTCCCTGTTGGCCGCGAAGTTCGAGGACTACCTTGCGGGGGCACGGGATCTCCTGGTGCTGTTTGCGCCGGATGCGCACACGTCGCTGCAGTCGTGGAGCTGGACGCGGAATTTCCTGCTGCTGAACCTGCTGCGGGACGTCTCGTCCGAAATCCGGGTGCTGGATCCCTCTGTTCCCGGCGTCGCGGCCGACGGGGGCGCGTCCGACGGCGGCGCCTGGGCTTCGTCGCTGCTGGATGCCTGCCCGCCGCTGCACGACGTCAACGCCTACGCGGTGGACGATGAAGATGAAGGACCGTCCGACGGCGGCGCGGGCGACGACTTCTGGCTGGTCGCCACCGGATTCACCACCCCCAGCACACTGATGCGCGGAAGCCTCACGCGGGATCCTGCCGGGACCGCTGGTTCCCGCGGGGGCGTTGCCGGGACGGCCGGCGTGGTGAGCAGCCATGCGGCAGTCAAGGCGTCGCCGTCGTTCTTTAATGACGGCCAGTACGAGGTGCAGCAGCACTTCGCCGTCTCCGCAGACGGCACCCGGGTCCCCTACTTCCAGGTGGCCTCGCGGGACCTTGTGCTGGACGGGCAGAACCCCACGCAGCTCTCCGGCTACGGCGGCTTCGAAGTCTCCCGGACCCCTGCGTACAGCGGAACCGTCGGCAGGGCTTGGCTCGAGCGCAGGACCGCCACCTCCGGCGGGCCCGGCGAGGCGGCGCACTCCCGCGGCGGCGTCTATGTTGTGGCCAACATCCGCGGCGGCGGCGAATACGGGCCGTCCTGGCACCGGGCCGCGCTCAAGGAAAACCGGCACCGCGCCTTCGAGGACTTTGCCGCCGTGGCCCAGCACCTCGTCCACCGTGGCGTCACCTCCCGGGAGCGGCTTGGCTGCGTGGGCGGGTCCAACGGCGGGCTGCTGGTTGGCAACATGCTCACCACCTACCCGGAACTTTTCGGGGCCATCTCCTGCGGCGTTCCGCTGCTGGACATGAGGCGCTACACGAAACTCTCCGCCGGGCACTCCTGGATCGCCGAATACGGCGACCCGGACGTGGCGGCTGAATGGGAGTACATCAAGACCTTCTCCCCGTACCACCTGCTCAAGGACGGCGTGGAGTACCCCGAAACATTCATCTGGACGGCCACGTCGGACGACAGGGTGGGACCGGTCCAGGCCCGCAAGATGGCCGCCCGGATGCAGGCGATGGGCATCCCGAATCTCTGGTTCCACGAAGCGCTGGAAGGCGGCCACGCCGGAGCTTCGGACAACCGGCAGGCCGCCGCGCTGCAGGCCCGCAGCCAGCACTTCCTATGGCGGACACTGGCAGGCGGTTGAGCGTGGGGCACTGTTCCTGGGCCCGGCGCGAGGCATACCGTGAGGCAAGGCGCCAAGGCTGAGACAAGCGCTCACGGGCCGTTTTGCACTGCGTGCCCCGTTCTGCGTATCCTTGGTGGGCTAGTAATAGCCATTGGAGACGTGCCAGAGCGGCCGAATGGGCTTCACTGCTAATGAAGTGTGGGGCACAACTCCACCGGGGGTTCAAATCCCCCCGTCTCCGCGTTTGGCCCCGGTCCTGGACCGGGGCCTTTTGCGTTCGCTGGGGAAGTGCTTTGAGCCCACCAAACCCAATCTAGGTCGCAGCAGATGTCGTTATGAGCGCTCATAACGACATCTGCTGCGACCTACATGGGCGGGGTCCGGGTGGGCTGGGCTGGCGGTCCGGCGTGCGGACGCCGGAGGCTTCTCCCGGGGCGGCGGTGGCAGGATGGTGGAATGGCAGTTAGCAATTCCCGGGGCGGGGAAACCAGCACAAGCCAGGCGTGGAATCCACGCCTGGCGCTACTGGTGGCTGCCACGTTCTTTATGGAGTTCCTGGACGGCACTATCCTCACCACCGCCATCCCCAACATCGCCGGCGACTTTGGCGTTCCAGCCGCCGACGTCAACATCACCATGACGGCCTACCTCATGACCGTGGCCATGGGAATCCCGCTCAGCGGCTGGCTTGCCGAACGCGTGGGGGCCCGCAAGGTATTCTGCTTCGCGATTGCCCTGTTCACACTCGCCTCGTTGGCCTGCGCCGTCAGCCCTGACCTGACCGTGCTGACTCTGAGCCGGATCCTGCAAGGCGCCGGTGGGGCCATGATGGTTCCGGTCGGAACACTCCTGGTTCTGCGCGGCACACCCAAATCGGAGCTCCTGCGCGCCACGGCCTTCCTGGTGTGGCCCGCACTGCTGGCGCCCGTACTGGCACCGCTGGTGGGCGGCGCCTTGACCACCTACCTGTCGTGGCACTGGATCTTCCTCATCAACCTGCCGTTGGGCGCGGCCGCCTTCATCGCGGCACTCAGTCTGGTACCAGCCGGCACCGGAGACAGGACACGCCGGCTCGACTGGCTGGGCCTGCTCCTCACCACCACCGGCGTAGGTGCCCTGGTGGTGGGCCTGGAACTGGCCACCGCCCACCCCGACGGGCCATGGGCAGCTATCGGCGCGGTTGCAGGGGTATGCGCCCTCGCGGCCGCCGTGCTGTGGATGAGGCGGGCCAAGAACCCTCTGTTCGATCTCAGTGTTTTTTCCACCCGCACCTTCCGGGCCATGGCCACCGGCGGGTTCGTCTACCGCCTGACCATCAGTTCGGTGCCGTTCCTCCTGCCCCTGATGTTCCAGACCGGTTTCGGCTGGTCACCGCTGCACGCCGGAATCATGGTGGCGGCCGTGTTCATCGGCAACATCGGCATCAAGCCGGCCACCACCCCCCTGATCCGACGTTTTGGTTTCCGGGCCATGCTGGTCTTCGGCTCCCTGGCATCGGCGGTGAGCTTCGCACTGTGCGCCCTGCTCACTCCGGAAACGCCTCAGGCCCTGATCTTCGCCCTGCTGGTGTGCAGCGGGGCCTTCCGCTCCATCGGCTTCTCCGCCTACGCGTCGGTGCAGTACGCGGACATTGCACCCTTCCAGCTGACCTCGGCCAACTCCGTGTCGGCGACCCTGGTGCAGCTCGCCGCGGGCGCCGGCATCGCTGTTGGCGCCCTGCTGATCCGGGTTTTCGACGGCGTGGCGGCCTTCCCCGCAGATCACGCTGGCCCCTTCCGCGGGGCTTTCCTCACCATGGCCGTCCTGATGCTCTTCAGTACGGCGGACAGCCTGTCACTGCACCGGCACGCCGGCGCAGAGGTCAGCCGGCCTGGGCAAGCACGAGCGGAAGGACAGCCCCCGCCCCCGCCTGGCGCAGGGCGCGTCCAGCCACGGTAACGGTCCATCTGCTGTCCACGAGGTCGTCGATCAGCATCACGCCCTGCCCGCGAAGTGTTGCCATGGCGGCCTCCAGCTCCGGGCCCACCTTCACGCGGTCCCAAACACCGGCCAACCGGTACGCGCTGTTGCCGCCACGGCTTCCGGTGGGTCCGCCGTGGCCCAGGTCCAGCTCGCCGAGGTAAGGGATCCTGCCGATTTCCGAAATTCCCTGGGCAAGGGAGCGGACCAGTTCAGGCTTGCTGCGGGACGGCATGCTGACGATCGCGGCCGGCCGTCCTGCACCGCTCCAGCCCGGGTTCCGGCCGTCACCGGTAGCCCATTCCCGCAGGACCTGGACACAGGCCTGGAGCATGGCAGGATCCACCGGACGGTCTGCGGCGCCGGCCGCAAAGAGTTCCCGCAGCGCCCCGCCCCAGCCGAGATCGGTAAGCCTGGCCAGCACGCGGCCGTCCGCCAGTCCTTCGTCAGGCTTGATCTTGCCCTTGACCGGAACGCCCAGGCGGTCCATGCCGCTGGGCCACTGCAGCCGTGCCTCCAGGACACCGCCGGCGCGGGTGAGGGTCTGACCCGCCGCTGCCGTGGCGTCCTCGGCGATGTCGGCCCGGAACCAGCGGCCCGCGCAGTTATCGCACTTCCCGCAGGCGTGCGCCGTCTCGTCATCGAGGACCGAGGTGATGTATTCCATCCGGCACCCGGCGGTGTCCTGGTAGATCACCATGGAGTCCTGCTCGTCCACCCTGGCCTCGGCGATCCGGCGGTAACGCTCGGCATCGTAGATCCAGGGCTGGCCGGTGGAACGCCACCCGCCGCCGACACGTTCCACGGCGCCATCCACGGCCAGGACCTTCAACAGCAGCTCCAGCGGGGTACGGCGGAGATCAACCCGGGCCTCCAACGCCACCGTTGACACGGCCGTGCCGGCTTCAGCCAACGCAGTCAGCACCGCTGTGGCTTTCTCCTCGGACGGCATGGAGGCGGTGGCGAAGTACTGCCAGATATCCCGGTCTTCAGAACCCGGCAGCAACAGCACATCCGCGTTCGCCGCGCCACGACCCGCGCGGCCCACCTGCTGGTAGTACGCCACCGGGGAGGACGGTGCCCCGAGGTGGACGACGAAGCCAAGGTCCGGCTTGTCGAAGCCCATACCGAGCGCCGAGGTGGCCACCAGCGCCTTGACCTGGTTGTCCTTGAGCATCTGCTCTGCGCGCTCACGGTCCGCGGGATCGGTCCTGCCGGTGTAGGCCTGCACTGTGTGCCCGGCTTCGGCGAGAAGCCGGGCGGTGTCCTCCGCGGCGGAGACGGTCAGCGTGTAGATGATGCCGCTGCCGGGCAGATCGGCAAGGTGCGTCAGGAGCCAGCCCAGCCGTTCGCGGGAATTCGGGAGGGTCAGAACACCCAGGCGCAGGGAATCCCGGCCAAGGGTTCCGCGGATGGTGAGGACGCCCGCGCCCAGCTGTTCCTCGATGTCGTGGACCACGCGCGAGTTGGCCGTAGCGGTGGTGGCCAGGACCGGAACGGACTCCGGCAGCTGGGTGATCAGGTCAGCGATCCGGCGGTAGTCCGGCCGGAAGTCGTGGCCCCAGTCCGAAATGCAGTGTGCCTCGTCAATCACCAGCAGGCCTGTCCGCCGGATGAGCTCCGGCAGCTGGTTCTCGCGGAAGGACGGGTTGGTGAGCCGTTCCGGCGAAACCAGCAGCACGTCGACTTCATCGGCGGCGAGCTGTTCCCGGACGGTGTCCCAGTCCAGCTGGTTCGCCGAGTTGATGGCCACGGCACGCACTCCGGCGCGGGCGGCGGCAGCCACCTGGTCCCGCATCAGGGCGAGCAGCGGCGAAACGATCAGGGTGGGGCCGGCGCCGCGGCGCCGGAGCAGCAGGGACGCCACAAAGTACACGGCCGATTTTCCCCAACCGGTGCGCTGGACCACCAAAGCCCTCCGGCCGCCGTCGACCAGTGCTTCAATGGCCTCAAACTGTCCGTCGTGGAAATCCGCCGCAGGATGCCCCACAAGTTCGCGGAGAACCTCCAGTGCCTGGCTTTTTGTGTCGGACGGCAAGCCAGGGGAAACGGAAAGAAGGGCGGCGTTCTGGGTATCGACCATTGATTCAGTATCCCAGCCCCCACCGACACCCAAAAAGCCGGGACGGCCGTATGTGGACAACCGTGAACGTCCGCGGCTCCACGTAAGATAAAACCCGTGACTAGCGAACAGACAAAGACTTTTGACCTCTCGGCATCTTTCAAGGCCTACGACGTCCGGGGCATCGTGGGTGAATCCATCACCGCTGAAATCGTCGAAGCCGTGGGCGCCGCGTTTGTTGATGTCCTGGAACTGGAGGGCCAGACGATCCTGGTAGGGGGCGACATGCGTCCCTCCTCCCCCGAGTTTGCCAAGGCTTTCGCTGACGGCGCAGCCACCCGCGGCGCCGACGTGAAGCTCCTTGACCTGATCTCCACCGATGAGCTCTACTTCGCCTGTGGCTCCCTCAACGCCGCCGGCGCCACGTTCACCGCCAGCCACAACCCTGCCGAATACAACGGCATCAAGATGTCGAAGGCCGGCGCGCAGCCCATCTCCTCCGAATCCGGCCTCAAAGAGATCCAGGCACTGGCCGAGAAGTACCTCAACGAAGGATCCATCCCGGTGGCCCCCGCCCGCGGCCTGATCGGCGTCCACGACGTCCTGAAGGACTACTCCGAGTACCTCCGCCAGCTTGTGGACCTCTCCGGATCCCGGCCACTCAAGGTAGTTGTGGACGCAGGCAACGGCATGGCCGGCCTCACCACACCGGCGGTGCTGGGCAACGCCCTCCTGCCCAAGCTGCCGTTCGAGATCATCCCCCTGTACTTCGAGCTGGATGGCTCCTTCCCGAACCACCCGGCCAACCCCCTCGAGCCGGAAAACCTCCGCGACCTGCAGGCCGCCGTCATTGAGCACGGCGCCGATATCGGACTGGCCTTCGACGGCGACGCCGACCGCTGCTTCGTCATAGACGAAAAGGGCGAGCCCGTCTCGCCGTCGGCCATCACCGGCATGGTGGCCCGGCGCGAAATCGCCCGCGCCCAGGCGCAGGGCGAAGCCACGCCCACCGTCATCCACAACCTGCTCACCTCCCGTGCGGTGCCGGAATTGGTAGAGCACGACGGCGGCCGCGCCGTCCGCACCCGCGTGGGCCACTCCTTCATCAAGGCAGTCATGGCTGAGGAAGGTGCCGTGTTCGGCGGCGAGCACTCTGCCCACTTCTACTTCCGCGACTTCTGGAACGCAGACACCGGGATGCTTGCGGCGATGCACGTGCTTGCAGCCCTCGGCGAGCAGGACGGTCCGCTGTCCGAGCTCGGCCGCGAGTACGAGCCGTATGTCTCCTCCGGTGAGATCAACTCGGAAATCGAGGACAAGGCCGGAGCCGTGGAGCGCGTCCGCACCGACTTTGCCGCCGAGGACATCACCGTGGACACCATGGACGGCAGCACCTTCACGGCAAATGACGGCAGCTTCTGGTTCAACCTGCGCCCGTCCAACACGGAGCCCTTCCTCCGCCTGAACGTGGAAGCAACTGACCGGGCCACGATGGAACGTGTCCGCGACCGCGTGCTCTCCAATGTCCGGCGCTAAGCCGGAAGTGGCCCGCGAAGCCACGGACGGCCCGGCCGCGGCTTCGTGGCGGGATTCCGTTCCGGAGGCCTCGGCCACCGACCTGGAAAACCTGCTGGGCACGGGCGTCGGCGCAGCCCAGGAGCAGCTCGAGCGAAACGGTGGCTTCCTGCCGTTCGCACTGGTGGTCGAGAACGACGGCGAAGTCCGGCTGGTGGCTGTCACGCCGGCTGATGCCGAGGAAGGCTCCGACGGGGACTTCGACGCGGACACGATGATCAGCGACCTCACCGAACTGCTCCGGCAGAACCGTGCTGACTTCCGGGCGGCCGCAATTGTCTGCGACATCCTCTTGGTCGAGGAAGAAACAGATGCCATCCATGTAGCGGCTGAACACCGCGACGGATCCGTTTTCGCCGCGGTCCTCCCCTACGCCGCCAACACCGGGACGCACGAATGGGAGTTTGGCCAGCTCGCCGCTGACACCAGCGAACCCACCGTCTGGGTGGACTAGACCTCCACTGGGTTGATGACATGAAGATCAATGCCTTCGCGGATGTGAGCCTGCGGGCCATGATGGTGCTGTCCGCAGCCCCTGACGGCAACCTGCTGACCACGCAGAGCATCGCCGACGCCGTGGGCACCCCGTACAACCACGTCAGCAAGGCCATGGCAAAGCTCCGTGAACTTGGCGTGATCGACGTCGAACGCGGCCGCAACGGCGGCTCCAGGCTCAACGACGCCGGACGCAAGGCCACCGTGGGCCAGTTGCTGCGGCTCCTGAACACCCGGGTGGATCCGGCGGACTGCCATTCATTGAACGGCGACTGCCCACTCATCAACGAATGCCGGCTTCGCGGCGCCCTCTCGCGCGCCCGGGAAGCCTTTTACCGGGAACTCGACGACATCGTGGTGTCCACCCTTCCCGGATCCCGCCAGATGGCGCCCGTGTTCCAGGCGATCGGGCTCCGCCCGGGGCTCTGACTCCCGGCTCCCCTGCAGCCCGGGCATTTCCGGATCCGTAGTCCCCAATTTTGATATCTCTTCTACGAAGTGTAGAACTTAAGTATAAATACTTGTATTTCAAATACATGTATTGACCGCGGTCCGGATGTACGCCCCGGGCCCCTACCTCAGGAGTACGCATGCTCTCGGACAAATCCCGCCCCGTCATTGAGGCCACCCTCCCGTTGGTCGGTTCCCGGATCGGCGAAATCACCCCCAAGTTCTACGCCCGGCTCTTCGCGGCGCACCCGGAGCTGTTGGACGGGCTCTTCAGCCGCTCGAACCAGCGCAACGGCAACCAGCAGCAGGCCCTGGCCGGAAGCATTGCCGCTTTCGCCACCCACCTGGTCAACAACCCCGGCACCCTGCCGGAGACGGTACTCGCCCGCATCGCCCACCGCCACGCCTCCCTCGGCATCACCGAACCCCAGTACCAGGTGGTCTACGAGCACCTCTTCGCCGCCATCGCCGAAGACCTGGCCGAGGTCATCACACCGGAAATCGCCGAGGCCTGGACCGAGGTCTACTGGCTGATGGCGGACGCCCTGATCAAACTCGAAAAGGGCCTCTACGCCGCACAGGCCAACGGCACGATGTGGAGCCCGTGGAAGGTCGCCGCCAAGACCCCCGCCGGCACCGGCTCGATAACCTTCACCCTGGAACCGGCCGACGACACCCCCATCACTTCCGCCCTGCCGGGCCAGTACGTCAGCGTCAAGGTCACCCTCCCGGACGGGCTGCGCCAGGTCCGCCAGTATTCGCTCTCCGGCGACGCCGGCACGAGCCGCAGCTTCACCACCAAGAAGGACGACGGCGGCGAAGTCTCGCCCGTGCTGCACGACACCGTCCAGGTGGGCGACGTCCTCGAAATCTCCAACCCCTACGGTGAAATCACGCTCAAGGAAGGCGAGGGCCCGGTGGTCCTGGCCTCCGCCGGCATTGGCTGCACGCCCACCGCGTCCATCCTGCGCTCCCTCGCGGAAGCCGGCTCGGACCGCCAGGTCCTGGTCCTGCACGCGGAAAGCGATCTGGAGTCCTGGGCGCTGCGCTCCCAGATGACGGACGACGTCGAACGCCTCAAGAGTGCCGACCTTCAGCTCTGGCTGGAAGAACCGCAGGCCGGCTCCAACGCAGGCTTTATGTCGCTGCGTGAAGTGGACCTGCCGGCAAATGCGTCGCTGTACCTGTGCGGTCCGCTGCCGTTTATGAAGCACATCCGCAACGAGGCCATCAACGCCGGCATCCCCGCCACAAAGATCCACTACGAGGTCTTCGGACCGGACATCTGGCTCGCCAGCTAAATAGCCAACGACGGCGGCCCCGCTCCTTTTTCGCAGAAGGTGCGGGGCCGCCGTCGTACTTTAAGCAGCAACGCGGGGTCACTCCTTGCCCATAAACGGTGGTTTATTGGGCAAGGAGTGACCCCGCGTTGTGGTGTGGAGGCGCTGGACCTTAGCCCAGGCGGGCCTTCAGGCCGGCAAGCTCGGACTTCAGCGCCTCCGGGAGGGACTCGCCGAAGTTGGCGTACCACTCCTCGATGGACGCGAGTTCGGTGGCCCACTCGGCCGGGTCGACGCGGACTGCTTCTTCGACCTGTGCAGGCGTCATGTCCAGCCCCTTGAGGTCGATCGCATCGCCGGTGGGAACGAATCCGATGGGGGTCTCCACGGCGTCAGCCGTGCCTTCGAGGCGTTCGATGGCCCACTTGAGGACGCGGGCGTTGTCACCGAAGCCGGGCCAGGCGAAGCCGCCCTCGGAGTTGCGGCGGAACCAGTTGACCAGGAAGATCTTGGGCAGGCGCTCCGGGTTGGCCTTGGCGGACAGGTTGACCCAGTGGTTCAGGTAGTCGCCGGCGTCGTAGCCCATGAACGGCAGCATGGCCATCGGATCCCGGCGGACTACGCCCACCTCACCAGCTGCCGCGGCAGTGGTCTCGGAGGACAGCGTGGAACCCATGAAGATGCCGTTTGACCAACTGCGCGCCTCGGTCACCAGCGGGATGGTGGTCTTGCGGCGGCCGCCGAAGAGGATCGCGGAAAGCTCCACACCGTTCGGGCTGTGGTACTCCTCGGCCAGCATGTCGATCTGGTCGATCGGCGTGCAGAAGCGCGAGTTGGGGTGGGCTGCCGGCTTGTCCGAATCCGAGGTCCAGGAGTTGCCCTGCCAGTCGGTCAGGTGAGCGGGCACTTCCTCAGTCATGCCCTCCCACCACACGCCGCCGTCGTCGGTCAGCGCAACGTTGGTGAAGATGCTGTTGCCCTTGGCGATGGCGCGCATCGCGTTGGGGTTGGTTCCCCAGCCGGTGCCGGGAGCGACGCCGAAGAGGCCAGCCTCGGGGTTGACGGCGCGGAGTTCGCCTTCCTTGCCGAAACGCATCCAGGTGATGTCGTCACCGAGCGTCTCCACCTTCCAGCCTTCGATGGTGGGATCAAGCAGCGCGAGGTTGGTCTTGCCGCAGGCGGACGGGAAGGCAGCCGAGACGTAGTACGTCTTCTGCTCCGGGGACGTCAGCTTCAGGATGAGCATGTGCTCAGCCAGCCAGCCTTCGTCGCGGGCCATCACGGAGGCGATGCGGAGGGCGTAGCATTTCTTGCCCAGCAGCGCGTTTCCGCCGTAGCCGGAGCCGTAGGACCAGATGGAGCGCTCCTCGGGAAAGTGAACGATCCACTTGTCCGGGTTGCACGGCCACGGCACGTCAGCCTGGCCGGCTTCGAGCGGCGCACCCAGGGAGTGCAGTGCCGGCACGAAAAATGCGTTGGTCTCGGTGATGCGGTCCAGCACGTCGGTGCCGATGCGGGCCATGATGCGCATCGAGGCAACAACGTAGGCGCTGTCGGTGATCTCCACGCCGAACTTGGGATCCTCAGCGTCGAGGTGTCCCATCACGAACGGGATGACGTACATGGTGCGTCCGCGCATGGAGCCGGCGAACAGCCCACGCAGCTTTTCCTTCATCTCGGCCGGGGCCATCCAGTTATTGGTGAAGCCGGCGTCGTGCTCCTTCTCGGAGCAGATGAAAGTCTGCTCTTCCACACGGGCAACGTCGGCGGGATCAGAGAATGCAGCGAAAGAGTTGGGGAAGAGCTCCTGGTTCAGGCGCGTCAGCGTTCCTGCTGCGACGAGTTCATCGGTCAGACGCGTGTTTTCCTGTTCGGACCCGTCAACCCAGTGGATCCGGTCGGGCTGCGTGAGTCCAGCAACCTCTTCGACCCATGCCAGCAGGCCAGCATGCGTGGTGGGTGCTTTCTCAAGCAGCGGCAGTCGTGCGAGATCGCCCATTGCGGTTCCCTTTCTCGGGGTCATCGGTGTGGACTAAATGCTATTGGCCGCCCAAGGGCGTCATGGGAGGTCAGTGGTGCACGTTCGTGATCGTTGGAGCCGAAAACCGCGCAAATTCAAGGAAAACCACGCACAAACGGCTGTATTTAAGTGACGAAGGTCACCTAGACCGGTCTAGTCGGCTAGATTACATGCTTCTCGATTTGGTACTCCGGGCCACCCTCGCGTAAAGTAATTCGAGGTTCGGGGAGCAAGAAACTCCGCGAAACACAAAATGCGCCCATAGCTCAGCTGGATAGAGCGTCTGTCTACGGAACAGAAGGCCGGGGGTTCGAATCCCTCTGGGCGCACAGAGAAAGGCCCGTATCGGTTCGCCGGTACGGGCCTTTTGTCGTTTAAGTCACGCCTTTCTGCAGTCACCGGAATGACGACGACGGCGCTCCCCGCCGCCCGCGAGGCGGGCGTAGGCTGGACGAATGACGCCTGAAACGCTGCAACGTGAATTCGATGTCATTGTGATCGGCGCTGGTGCCGTGGGGGAAAACGTCGCCGACCGCGTGGTCCAGGGCGGCCTGACGGCCGTCCTTGTTGAAGCCGAACTGGTGGGCGGCGAATGCTCGTATTGGGCCTGCATACCGTCCAAAGCCCTGCTCCGCCCCGGCACAGCCCTGCACGGCGCACAGTCGGTACCCGGCGCAGCGGAAGCCGTCACGCTGACACTGGATGCAGCGGCAGTCCTGAAGCGCCGGGACTATTTCACCGCAAACTGGCAGGACGACAGCCAGGTGAAGTGGTTGGAAGGTGCCGGGATTGAGCTGGTCCGTGGCCACGGCTGGATTACCGAGCCGCGCACCGTTGAAGTAGCCGGGCTGGACGGCAACACCTACGAGCTGAAGGCGCGTCACGCCGTCGTACTCGCCACCGGCTCCACGCCAACCATCCCTCCCATCGACGGGCTGGCGGACCTGCAGGTCTGGGGCACACGTGAAGCCACCTCGACCAAGGATGTGCCGGAGCGCCTGGCTGTAATCGGCGGAGGCGTAGCGGGCAGCGAACTGGCGCAGGCCTTCGCACGCCTGGGCTCGGACGTGACGCTGGTGGCCAGGAGCGGCCTGCTGGGCACATTCCCCGCAGAGGCCAGCAAACTTGTGGTCGCGGGGCTGCGCGCGGACGGCGTGGCGGTCCGCCTTAACACGTCCACCGAAAGTGTTCGGGAAAACGACGACGGCACGTTCACCCTCACACTTAAGGACCAGACGCCGGACGGCCGCACCACCGTCACTGCGGACAAGGTCCTCGTTTCGACAGGCCGGCATCCCGCCCTCGAAGGCCTCGGCCTGGAAAGCCTGGGTTTCGAGGCGCAAGACGGGCAGCCGCTGAAACTCACCACCGACTCCACTGGACTAGTCCAGGGCCTCCCGGACGAGGAAGGCCAGGATCCCTGGCTCTACGCTGTTGGCGACGCCGCAGGCAGAAATTTCTTCACGCACCAGGGCAAGTACGAGGCCAGGGCCACCGGCGACGCCATCGCGGCCCGGGCCAAGGGCGAGCTCAGCGGCGCCCCCGCGGCCTGGAGCCGGTACGCCCAGACCGCCAACCAGCACGCCGTACCCAACGTGGTGTTCACCGATCCCGAACTGGCGGCCGTGGGGCGCTCGGTGGAGCGGGCAAAGCGGGACGGCTACAACGTGTCGTCCGTGGAGCTGCCAATCCAAGTGTCAGGTTCGTCCCTGCATTCGGAACATTACGAAGGCTGGGCGCAACTGGTGGTGGACGAGGACCGGCGGGTCCTGCTCGGCGCCACCTTCGCGGGCCCGGACGTGGGCGAACTGCTGCACGCGGCCACCATCGCAGTGGTGGGCGAGGTCCCGCTGGAGCGGCTGTGGCATGCGGTGCCTTCGTTTCCCACGGTCAGCGAAGTGTGGCTGCGGCTCCTGGAGAAATACGGCTTGTAGGAGAGGCCGCAAGTGTGCGCTGGCGCTGGCCTGCTTCACCGGCACCTACGTCAGTCATGCCTACCCCACACGCACTATTTGAACTGACCAGTCAGTTCAGTTAGGCTGAAGGTGGACATACTCCGTCGAAAGGCCATTTTTGCTCTCCGTACAGCAGCTCCATGTGAAAGGCCGGCGCGACGATTTGCTTCCGCCCACCTCTCTGCGGGTCGGCCGGGGTGAGCTCCTCCTCGTCACCGCCGAACGACAGGACCAGCGGACAGCCCTTGCCCTGACCATCAGCGGGCGTATGAAACCCACTGGCGGCCGGATGTCCTGGGACGCCAACGAACGCACCACATCCCTCCGCCTCGCGAGCGCCCTGGTGGATTCCCCCAACGTGAATGAGCCCGAGCAGCACCTCAGTGTCCGGGACCTTGTCACCGAGGACCTCGCCCTGATCCCCCGCCGCTACCGGGGCGCGCTGCTGAGCAAGCCCTGGCTCAAAGTCAACAGTTTCGAGGACGTCGCGGACCTGTGGACGGAGCAGCTGGCGCCGGACCGGCGCATTGAACTGCTGACCGCCCTGGCCCTCGCCAACCCGCACACGGACCTTTTGGTGGTGGACTCCCCCGACAGGCACGGTGCCCACGCTGCGGACTGGCTCCCGCGGCTTGAGGAGCTGGCGTACGACGCCGGCCGGCCGCTCGCCGTCGTCGTCACCGTTACTGCCCTCCCGGCAGGGTGGACGGGACCGGCCACGGTGATCGGCAACGCCGTCCCGGACGTGGACGAGGCGCCTGATGCGCCCGCTCTCACAGATGAAGAAACCGAATCCCTCTTACTCGAAACCGAGGATGCCACGTGACCGTGCTGCGGCTGGCCCGTTCCGAACTCAAGCGGATGACCGGTGGGTTGCTGCCGAAGCTGACCATCCTGGCCCTGATCATGGTGCCGCTCCTGTACGGGGCCGTGTACCTGTATGCCAACTGGAATCCCTACGGGAACCTGAACCAGATCGAGGCCGCCCTGGTGGTGGAAGACACCGGCGCCACGTCCAGCGACGGGACCGAGCTCCAGGCGGGCAAGAAGGTGGCGGACGGCCTGGTGGAGGGGAACGTCTTCAACTGGCAGGCGGTCCCGTCGGCGGCCGAGGCCGACGCAGGGGTCAGCAGCGGCAAGTACGCGTTTGCACTGAAAATCCCGGCAGAATTCTCCACGAACCTGGTCTCACCCGGCAGCTTCGATTCGGCCAGCCAGGCGATGCTGAATGTCACCACCAACGATGCCAACAACTACCTGCTGAGCACCATCGTGGACAAGCTGACCACCTCGGTGCACACTACGGTGGCCAAGGAAGTGGGCGAAGAGACGGCCAACCAGCTGCTCACCGGTTTCGGCACCATCCACGCCCAGATGCTCAAGGCCGCCGACGGCGCCGGGCAGTTGGCGGACGGCGTGGCCACCCTCCGCGACGGGACCGTCACCCTGCATACGGGCACCAGCGAGCTCAGCGCAGGAGCCGGCCAGCTCTACAATGGGCAGCTGAAATTGCGGGACGGAGCCAATCAGCTGACCGACGGCGCCGGGCAGCTCAGCAGCGGGCTCTCCGTCCTGAAGGACAAGACCGCCACCCTGCCCACGGACACCCGGACGCTGGCCAACGGCGCGGCCCAGGTGGCCGCTGGGAACGCGCAGCTGAACACCAAGGTCCAGGACGTCGTCACGCAGCTTGATGCCGCGGACCAGGGGCTCCGGACGCGTGTGATCGAATCGAATGCCCGCCTGGTCGCCTCCGAAGTGATCACCCAGGTGCAGGCAGACAAAATCCTGGCCGATTTCGATACGGTGGCAGCCTCCAGCCCCGTGGCCGCGGCGAAAACCCGGATCCAGACCGACGCCACCCAGATCCAACAGCTCGCGGACGGCTCCGAAGCCGTGAGCGTCGGGGCAGCCCAGCTGGCCACGGCCACGCCTGCGCTGAAGGACGCCATCGTTCAGGCTTCCGGTGGCGCTGACCAGCTCCACACCGGGGCGGCCACGCTGGCCACCGGCGAGCAGACTGCGCTCGACGGCGCCGGACGCCTCGCGGAAGGAGCGCAAACGCTCGACGCCGGTGCGGGCCAGCTGGAAGCCGGGGCCGGAACCGCCGCTGACGGCTCACGGACTCTGACCGACGAAATTTCCAAGGGAGCCGGCCAGGTGCCCAACCCGGACGATTCGCAGAAGAGCAGCCTCTCAGAGGTGATTGCCGATCCCGTTGCGGTCAGCAATGTCTCCCAGGCAAAGGCGGACTCCTACGGCGCGGGGCTGGCACCGTTCTTCCTGACGCTCGCCTTGTGGATCGGCATCTTTATGCTGGTCCAGGCGATGCGGCCCATCACCCAGCGGGCCCTGGCATCGAACGCCCCGGCCTGGAAAATCGCCGTCGGCGGCTGGCTTCCTTTCCTGGCCGTTTCGGTGGTGCAGGCGAGCCTGCTGACCCTCGTGGTGAACCTGGCGTTGGGCCTCAACCCCGCGCATCCGGTACTGATGTGGCTGTTTATGCTGGCCGCGGCCATGGCCTTCAGCGCCATCATCCAAGGCATCGTGGCGCTGCTGGGGTCACCCGGCAAGCTGGTGGTGCTGATCCTGCTGGTGCTACAGCTGGTGTCCTCGGGCGGCACGTTCCCCTGGCAGACCACCCCGCAACCACTCCATGTTGTCCACGAAATCCTGCCCATGGGCTACGTGGTCACGGGCATGCGGCACATCATCTACGGCGCCGACCTGTCCGGGATCGTGCCCACTGTCCTGGGGCTGCTCGGCTACACGTTGCTGGGCGCGGCGATGTCCACGTTTGCTGTCCGGAAGCACAAGTACTGGACGCTCAAAACGCTCAAACCGGAGATCGCGGTATGAGCCCGCCCGCAGCGGGATCTGGGGTGCCCGCTCCTGGCGTGCCTGGTCCTGGTGTGCATGATCCGGCCGTGCATGATCCCGTGGGTCACGATCCCGCCATGCATGATCCCGCCATGCACGGTCCCGCAGAGAAGAAACTCCGCCCGGCCCGGACCAATGCCACCCGACAGAAGCTCTTCGACGCGTCCATGGAGCTGATCGGCCAGCGTGGCGCAGCGGGTGTCACGGTGGACGAGATCGCCGCCGCGGCGGGCGTCTCCAAGGGCACTGTCTACTACAACTTCGGCAGCAAGTCGGACCTGATCGCGCAGCTGCTGCGGCACGGCGTGGACATCCTGAAGGCACGCCTGCTCAGCGAGGCGGGGCGGCCCGGGGCCGACCCACTGGTGGCAATGGAGGTAATGATCGGCCAGGCCATGGATTTTATGGACGATTACCCGTCCTTCGCCCGTTTGTGGGTGAGCGAAAACTGGCGGACTCCCAGCGAATGGCGGGACACGTTCGCCGTGCTCCGTTCTGAACTCCTGGCGGTCATCGGCGCGGCCATAGTGAACGTGGCTGCCGTCTACCCGGTGGACGAAACGGTCTCTCGGGGCAGCCTCGAAACGGCGATCTTTGGCGCCTGCTTTGTGGTGGGGCTTGACCGGCAGACCTACAACCCGGAACGCACCCGTGACCAAAGCGTTGCAGCAATCATGGCAATCATGCGCGGCTATGTCGTGAAGTAGCAGGGATGATTGGACACATGCGCCACATGGGTAACAGCGGGAAGTTCGCCGTGATCGCGGCCGTCGCCGCCTTGGGCATGCTGGTGCTCACCGCCATCACCCTGGAAGAGGCCGTGATGGTCACGTTCCTGGGCCTGGTTGCCCTCGCCTATGTGGCGGCCGTAGCCGAAGTCCTGGTCCGCGGGCGCCGCTTTGTTGTGGTTGCCACCGCTGCGGGATCCAGCCTCACCATTGCCTTCTCCCTGGCCTTCGTCAGCACCTGGGAGCTGGCCTTCGCCGAGCAGTCGTCGTTCTTCGGCACACCGCTCCCCACCGGGGATCCGGACAACTATTTCTACTGGGGTGCTGCCTCAGCGGTGGCCACACTGGCGGTCCTCTTCCTTGGCGCAGTCTGGCCAGCGGGCAGGCGGTTGGGGACTGCCAAACGGAGGCCCTCGCCGGCCAAGCGGCGGCCCGCGTCCGGCGCTGGCCGCCCTGCTGCACGGCGCCCGGCAACCGGAGCCACCGCGGCCCGGGGCGCATCAACCGGGGGCGCGGCACCCCGGGGCGGCGCCACAGGTCAGCGTGCGTCGGGCTCCCGCGCGCCCGCCCGGATGCCGGCCTCGGCAGCCAAGCGGCCGTCGTCGTCCGCCTCTCCGGTCCGCAAACCCGCACCCAAACCGGGCACGAAGACGGGCGCCAAACCGGCGCCCCGCCGCTGACCCAGCCGCGGAACCTGCCGGCCGCGTCCGGTGAGCACGGCCGTCGCCACCCCGCTCAGGAGGAGCAGCCCGCCAGCCAGTTCCGCCGGCGTCGGTACCTCCCCCAACGCCAGCCAGGCCGCGCTCATGCCCACGACGGGAACCAGCAGCGTAAAGGGCACCACGGCCGATGACGGGTAGCTGGCGAGGAGCCGGTTCCAGATTCCGTACCCCACGAGCGACGCGAAGATGGCCGTGTACAGCGCACTCAGGATCGTGGCCGGCTGGAGGTCCGCCAGCGTGCCGAACACCGCGCCCGGCCCGTCCACCAGCAACGACAGCCCGGCTAGGGGCAGTGGCACCACTGCACCGGACCAGACCACCAACCCCAGCCCGGAGGCGGCCTTGGCCTGACGCGCAATGACGTTACCGGCCGCCCAGGACAGCGCGGCTCCCAGGACGATGATGAGCGGCAGCACTGGTGCCACGGCACTGCGGCCGACGGCCACCACGGCCAGCCCCGCAACGCCAAGAACCACGCCGGCCAGTTGGCTCCGGCTGGGCCGCTCGCGCAGGAACCCGGCAGCCAATAGGACGGTGAGCAGCACCTGTGCCTGGAGGACCAGGGAAGCGAGGCCTGCCGGCATGCCCAGCGCCAATGCCAGGTAGAGGAGGCCGAACTGGCCCGCGCTCATAAAGAGGCCGACGCCGATGATCGCCTTCCAGGTGATGTCGGGCTTCCGGATGAAGAAGATCCAGGGGAAGACCACCAGGAGGAACCGCATGGCCACAAACAGCAGCGGGGGAACCTCGCGGCCGTTCGCATGCAGGCCGAAGTCGATGGCCACGAAGTTCAGGCCCCAGAGGACGGCGACCAAGGCAGCAAGGAGGGAGTGTCGGAGATTCACGGTCCCACTCTTGCAGAACGGCAGATGAAGCACCAGCGTTGAATTCTGTGGCTAATCATGTACGTTTGCTTCATGATTGAGATTGGTTCGCTGCGGGCGCTGACGGCGATTGAACAGCACGGTTCGGTCATAGCGGCGTCGGAGGTGATGGGCTTCAGCCCGTCGGCCGTCTCCCAGCAGATCAAGAAGCTGGAGAAGCAGACCGGGTTCCCCGTCCTGGAACGCCGCGGTCGCGGGGTGCTGCTGACGGAGCGGGGGCTCACCCTGGCAGCGTACGGCCGGCGCATCCTGTCGGAGCTCGAGGAGCTGGAATCCACGCTCTTGGCGGATCCGGCCAAACCCACCGGGCACCTTAAGGTTGTTGCCTTTTCCACGGCCTGCAGGGGCCTCGTGGGTCCGTTGCTGGGACGGCTGGCCTCATCCGGAGCGGACCTGGACCTCAGTGTGCTGGCCGAGGACCCGCGGGAAGCGGTGGCCCGGGTGGCCAACGGGGAGGCGGACCTCGGCGTGGTCCACAACTGGAACTCCGTCCCGCTGGTCATACCGGAGCACATGACCCTCGAGTGGTTGTGCGAGGATGTTGCGGACGTCCTGGTGCACCGCGGGCATCCCCTGGCTGGACGCAACCAGGTGGAACCGGCTGACTTGGTGGACGAGCGCTGGATCAGCACGCCGCACGGGGCCATCTGCAACGAGGCCCTGCTGAGGATCTTCGCCGACCTTGGCCGGGTGCCGGACATCAGGGTCTACGATCCAGACTTCGCAACCCACATCGCACTGGTGGAGCAGGGAGCCGTTGTGGCGCTGGTCCCCCGCCTTGGCCGGCCCGCGCTGCCTGCGGACGTCGTCGGCCTGCCCCTGGTCAACCCCACGCAGGTCAGGCAGGTGGGCATCGTGTACCGCCGCACCATGGCGGCCAGCCCGGGCATCCAGCACGTCGCCGGACTGCTGCGGGAGGTCGCCGGGTCCCGTGTGGCCAGCGGGTCCCCTGGAGTCAGTGGGGTCGCGGGACCTTGAACTTGGTCAGCCGGGCGTCCTGCCCGTCCAGCTCGGCCCAGGATTTTTCCGTTTCCAGCACCGTGAGGGCGCTGGTGGGGTAGCGGGTGGCGGCGTCCATGTAGGCGTCATGGTTTGAATCGCGGGAGGCCAGGTGCATGGCGAGGTCCTGGACGCCAGGCATGTGCGAGATGAGCATCAGCGTGGTGACGGTGTCAGGCACGTGGTTGACCACGGCGAGCATCCGCAGCGCGGAGGCGGCGTAGAGGCCGTCCTCAAGTTTCGGCGTCGGGGCCTTATCCCCCAGTTCAGAGCACACCCACGTGCAGGTCTGGCGGGTGCGCAGCGCACTGGAACACAGGATGAAGTCAGGGAAAATGCCGTGTTTGACCAGCCACTTGCCGGCCAGGGGCGCCTCGCGGTGTCCCCGTTCCTCCAGCGGCCGCTCATGATCCGCCACACCGCCGGGCCAGTCGGACTTGGCGTGCCGCATGATCACCAGGCGTTTGATGTGGTGGTCGCTCATCCCCCAAGCCTAGCGCCCACACAGGTAAGCCGCGCCGCCGTCAAACATCAGCCGCGGAGGCCAACACTCACGAGCCCGGACGCACAAAAGCGGCATTTCGCGTAGTGCCGCATCGCCGACTGAGGAACGAAGGAGGTGTCTAAGGCACGGCGAAATGCCGCTTTGGTGCGTCGCTGAAGGACTAGATCGAGTATTCCGGAGCGGCCCAGACAATAACTTCGGGGTGCTCGTAGAAGCGGTAGCCCTGGCCGCGGACGGTACGGACGGTGTTTGCGAGGCGGCCCAGCTTGGAGCGGAGACGGCGGATGTGGACGTCGATGGTACGTTCGTTGGGGACTTCCTCGGCGTTGCGCCACAGACCCTCAAGCAGTTCATCGCGGCCAACCGTGCGGGTGCCGTTTTCCACCAGGTAGTTCAGGAGTTCGAATTCCTTGAAGGTCAGGTTCAGGGATTCGCCGTCAAGGTGGACTTCGCGGCGGGCGAGGTCGATCAGGACGCCGGACGGGCGCGGGTCCTGCGGCTGCAGCCGGGCGGTCTCGGTGCGCTTCTGCGCGTTGACGGTGGGGTCACCGAAGGTGGAACGGACGACGTCGAGCGCGGAACCCGGGGTGCCGGCCGGGGCCACGGCCACGGCAGCGTAGCTTTCGGCACCGGTCACGAGGGACTGTGCGTAGGCGCGGATTTCCTGGGCAAGCTTGGCAATGGAGGTTCCGGCAGCCGCCGCGGTCTCCTCGTCGATGCCCATGTAGAGGACAAATCCGCGGGCCACGGTGTCATTGGCGACCGGGCGGACGCTGTTGGGTCCCGCGATCACCGGAGTGGGCGCCGTCAGCGGCGCGGCTTCGGCAGGCTGGACGGCGCGGAGCTGGCCGTAGGAACTGGGGTTGTAGCCCTGGGGTGCGTAGCCGGGGGCAGGAAAGCTCGCTCCAGGGGCAGCCGGGGACAACGCCGGTCGGGCACCGAACCCCTGACGGAGGCCGGAAGCCTGGCCGGCCTTGCCTGCGTTACGGACGGAGATGTGGACGTATCCGGATGCAACTGACATGAATGCTTACCTCAATGTGAATGGCCGTCATCGCGGCTCGAATGCTGATTGTCCCCGCAATGAAATCTGGGGATGGCGCCCTACGCTGGGCTGGGGGCGAATGCCTAAGAACTTCGTGGGTTCTGAAGATCAGGCGTGCATTCGACAACAGCGCATGTCGGCAGCAGCGGATGTGCTGGGCCAATATTCTGCGGCTGCAGGTGCTGTTGAGTTCTTGTTCACAATTGAAAGTGTGCAACGTAACAATGAAAACTTGCAAGTAACAATGGGTGCAACGTTCCGCATACTGAGACAAAATGCGGATTTGTGTGATAGATCACCATTCTGATATGACGACAAAATGCGCCTTGTTGTCCACCAAGGGCGCGTAAATAGCCCCCTGCGGCGAACAATCTTCGCCCATGCGCGACGCAGAGCCACAGAAATTCACCGCGCCATGACCTTCCGAAATTGCTTGCGGCCTTTTGCCACCTGTCCAACGGAAACGGCTTCGGCCAGGCGCCTTCTCGGCATCCCGTGTGCCCATCCAGCTCGCTAGGCTGGGATTCACAGCGTGCGCACAGGAACCCCATAGCGCGGGCTAACCGAATGATCGGAGAGTTGTCCCATGGCCACTTCGCACTCCATGACCAACAACCTTCCGCAACTGACCCACCCGGACGGCTCCCCCATCCGCGCCCTGGTGGTTGACGACGAACCCAGCCTTTCCGAGCTCATGAGCATGGGGCTGCGCATGGCTGGCTGGTCCGTTGCCGTGGCTTCGGACGGCCCCGAGGCCGTCAAGCTTGCCAAGGAGTTCCGCCCGGACGTCCTGGTGCTGGACGTGATGCTGCCAGGGTTCGACGGCGTTGAGCTGCTGGGCAGGATCCGCGCCTTCGCGCCCGAGGTACCTGCGCTTTTCCTGACCGCCAAGGACGCCGTCCAGGACAGGATCGTGGGCCTGGCGGCCGGCGGGGACGACTACGTGACCAAACCGTTCAGCATGGAAGAGGTCCTGCTCCGGCTGCACCGGCTGGTGCAGCGCTCCGGCGTTGCCGCGATGGACACTGCCGAACTTGTGGTGGGCGATCTTGTCCTCAACATCGACACCCGCGAAGTGACCCGTGCGGGCGACGCCCTCCAGCTCACCGCCACCCAGTTCGAGCTGCTCCGGTACCTCATGGAGAACCCCAAACGCGTCATCAGCAAAGCCCAGATCCTGGACCGCGTATGGAACTATGACTTCGGCGGCCAGGCCAACATTGTGGAGCTCTACATCTCCTACCTGCGCAAGAAAGTCGATGCAGTGCACCCGCCCATGATCCATACCGTGCGGGGCGCCGGCTACGTCATCAAGCCAGCTGAGTAGCAGCTCCATGTCCTCGCCGCGAGCAACCCCAGCACCATCGCGGAGCTGGCTCAAACCGGACACCTGGCATCTGCGCACGCGCCTGATCCTGTTGGCCATGGCCCTGCTGGTGGCCATCTGCGGCGCCGTGGGGCTGTTCAGTTACGCCTCCATGGATTCTTTTCTCACGGGGCAGCTGGATGAACAGCTGAGCCAGGCCGCCAAACGCTCGAATGATCCGGGCCGCCCGCCCCTGGGCGGATTCAACGGCAGGCCGGACCCGCTTGACTCCCGCGGGCAGAGTGTCGGAACACTGAATGCGCGGATCCTGGACGGCCAGATCCCCAGTGGCGGTTTCCTGGACTCGGACACCACACGCCTACCCCTCAGCGCCGAGGACAAGCAGACCCTACTGGCGCTGACGCAGAACGGCATCCCCGTGAACCGTTCGCTGTCAAACGGGGACTACCGGATTGTGGCCGTGCAAACCGGCTACGGCGATGTCCTTGTCACGGGCCTTCCGCTTGCCGCCAAGGAAAGCACGTTGGCGTCGCTGGTGTGGACCTTTGTGTTCGTTTCCCTGGGCGGCCTGGCGCTAATTGGACTGGCAGGAACCGTGTTGATCCGGCGCACCATGAAGCCGCTGGAGCAGCTTTCGGAGGTGGCAACGCGGGTGGCCCGGCTCCCGCTGGACGCGGGCGAGGTGGCCCTCGCGGTGCGCGTCCCGCCGTCGAACTCCAACCCCGGAACCGAAGTGGGCAGCGTAGGGCATGCCCTCAATCTGATGCTGGACAACGTGGCTAACGCACTCGAGGCGCGGCAGCGGAGCGAGACCAAGGTGCGGCAGTTCGTAGCTGACGCTTCCCATGAGCTGCGCACCCCGCTGACCGCCATCCGCGGGTACACGGAGCTGATGCGGATGACCGAGGACTTCACGCCGGACGGCCGGAAATCCCTGGCCCGGGTCCAAAGCCAGTCCGAACGCATGACCACCCTGGTGGAGGATCTGCTGCTGCTCGCCCGGCTCGATGAGGGCCAGCCCCTGAAGCTCAGCGAAGTAGACCTCACACAACTCGTGATCGAAACAGTCAGTGACGAGAAGGTCATCGCCCCGGACCACCACTGGCGCCTTGAACTGCCCGACGAGCCGCTCGCCGTCACGGGTGATGCGTCCCAACTGCGTCAGGTGCTTGTCAACCTGCTCTCCAATGCGCGCAAGCACACGCCGCCCGGGACCACCGTAGTCACCGCTGTCACGAAGTCTGCCAATGGCGGCGCAGCGGTGACTGTAACGGACGACGGCGGCGGCATCCCTGCGGACTTCGTGGACCATGTATTCTCCCGGTTTGCCCGCGCAGACGCGGCGCGCAAGGGTACGGCGCCGGCCTCGGGCGCCGGGGCGTCCGAGGGCACTAGCGGCTTGGGCCTGTCCATTGTCCAGTCGATCATGGAGGCCCACGGCGGGAGCGTGGAAGTGACATCGCGGGCCGGACGGACGGAGTTCGCGTTACTCTTCCCTGCCGGCGCGCTGGCGCGATCCACTGACGCCCGAGCCCAGCAAGGTGACACACCGCCGTCGTGATTCCCGTTACCAAAATGTGACTTAAGCGTCCAGCTCCTGTAGCGTCGATGACGTGTGGTTCCCGTTCGGGCCGCATATCCGGATGACGCCAAGCTCTGCCGCTTCCCGGATTCCGTTTTCAGAGGCAGAGGCGGGGGACCCACCGTCCCGGGCACCAAGTGCCCTCTGGGGTTAAGCCAACACGTGTTTGTGCCGTGTGGCCGGATGCCCTCATCCGAACCCGACAGCTAACTCCGCAGGTGTGAGAGGCGATCCATCATGTCTGAATTCAAGGTACAAACGCGCCCGCAGGGCGACACAAAGTCCCACAGCCACCGCAAGCAGACCCGCTTCGGTGCAGCTATGTCCCCATTGTCCAGGGCGGCCCGGATTCCCTCCGTGGGCCAGCGCGTCGCGGTGTTCGCGACGGCGTGCGCCCTGCTTGTCGGCGTCAGCGCCGCGGCACACGCTTCCGAGTCTGCCTCGATCGCGGCCAGCGCCGACCAGGCCGCCGAACAAGCCAGCGCCCAGTCGAAGCTGAGCTTCGAGACAGCTGAGATCCAGGCCCCGGCCTCCCCGGAAGCTGCGCCGGCCGAGATCAACGTCGCGCCCCAGGCCGCCGAACCGGCACCTGCCCCGGCCCCGGAGCCCGCTCCGGCTCCGGAACCTGCACCGGTTGTGGCCGTCAACGACCCCGCAGGAGCCCAGGCCTACGCCGCCGGCCAGCTGGCCACGTACGGCTGGTCCGCAGACCAGATGCAGTGCCTGCAGACGCTGTGGACCAAGGAATCCGACTGGACCACCACGGCCACCAACCCCAGCAGCGGCGCGTACGGAATCGTCCAGTCATTGCCTGCTGAGAAGATGGCTAGCGCCGGCGCTGACTACGTCACCAACTACCGCACGCAGATCAACTGGGGCCTGAACTACATCCAGGAGCGCTACCAGTCACCCTGCGGCGCGCTGAACTTCCACCTGTCGCACAACTGGTACTAGGCCGACCAAGCGGCGCCGGCCTCAAAGCCGAAACGAAATGATCTGCCGTCCCGCGGCGTCCGGTTCCACGGAGACGGTCACGGCGCTGTAGTCGGGGATGTGGAGTACGCCCGCCGGCAACTCGCCCGCATTGGGACCCACGGCCACCGTCCGGATACCCGCGGCAACGCCTGCCGCGATTCCGGCGGGCGCATCCTCGAACACGACAGCGTCCTCCGGATTGACGCCCAGCAGACCGGCGGCCATCAGATAGCCCTCCGGGTGAGGCTTGCCCCGCGTGACCAGGTCCGCCGTCACGGCCGTGGCAGGCATGGCCAGCCCAGCAGCGTCCATGCGGATGTCCGCCAGGGTCCTGTCCGCTGAAGTCACCAGCGCCACTGCCTGGGCCGGCAGGCTGCGAAGCAGGTCGGCAGCCCCCGGCAACGCGATGATACCGGCCGTCCGCACCCGTTCCATCCCGCCCAGTTCCTCGGTGAGCGCCGCGATGTCCGCTCCCCCCGGCGCGAACCGGCGTACGGTATCGGCAGCCTGGACGCCGTGCGAAGTGCGCAGGATTTCGGCGATGTCCAGGCCGTACCGGGCCGCGAATTCTGCCCAGACGTCCTCCACTACTGCTGTGGAGTCCACCAATGTGCCGTCCATATCGAAAAGGACGGCCCGGCAGGTCAGGGTTCGTGTGGCGGCAGGTGTGGGGAAGTTCATGCTGCCTATTTTGCCTTAGGCGTCGCGACCCCCACGCGCCACGCCCTTAGGCTTAACGGCCCGGGATGTGCTGCACCGCCCACTTGTTGCCGTCGGGATCCGCGAAGTAGACGAAGTGCCCCCAGTCCTGGATGTCTATGTCGCTGACCTCCACACCGTTGCCCTTGAGGTGGTCGTGGGCAGCCTGGATGTCGCTGACCACCATCTGCAGGCTTGGGGCCGTGCCCGGAGGGGCGTCATTGAGGCCCTCGCCAATACAAATGGAGCAGGCTGATCCCGGCGGGGTCAGCTGGACGAAGCGGACGCCATCCATGGGCCGCTCGTCGAAATCCGGGTTGAAGCCAACCTTGTTGACGTAGAAATCCTTGGCGCGGTCCACGTCGGACACTGGCACAAAAACGAGTTCAAGTTTCCAGTCCATGCGCCACAGGCTAACGGCGGCGGCAGGAAAGCGGAAGACTTGAAATCCGAAGTAGCCCCGAATCAGCCGGCGATGCCGTACAGGCGGTCGCCGGCGTCGCCGAGCCCGGGAACGATGTAGGACTTCTCGTCGAGCCGTTCGTCAATGGAGGCCAGCACGATGGTCACGTTGGCCTCGGCCAGTTCCTCTTCGAGTTTGGCCAGGCCTTCCGGCGCGGCCAGGAGGCAAATGCACGTGACGTCGGAGGCGCCGCGCTTGAACAGGAACTTGATGGCTTCGCGCAGGGTTCCGCCGGTGGCAAGCATCGGATCCAGCACAAAAATCTGCCGGTCCGTCAGGTTTTCCGGGAGCCGCTCCGCGTAGGTGATGATGTCAAGGGTTTCCTCATCGCGGGCCATGCCCAGGAAGCCCACCTCAGCGGTGGGGACCAGCTTGGTCATGCCCTCGAGCATGCCGAGCCCGGCGCGCAGGATGGGAA
This sequence comes from Pseudarthrobacter humi, assembly GCF_024294965.1. Lineage (NCBI taxonomy): Bacteria > Bacillati > Actinomycetota > Actinomycetes > Micrococcales > Micrococcaceae > Pseudarthrobacter > Pseudarthrobacter humi. The sequence continues at coordinate 8,023 of NZ_JANCLV010000016.1, read as the reverse complement.
CCACCAGAGGTGTGGGCTTGGTGAAAGCGGTGCCCACTGTGGTGCTGACGGGCGTCTCGATGGTGACCGGCTGGGTGCGGACCTCACGGGTGGCTTCGTAGGCCAGGAGGGTCACCAGCTCTTCCGTCAACTGCCGGAAGACCGGTGACGGAGTGTTCTTGTCCCGCAGGACGGTGAGCTTATGGGCGACCAGCGGGTGGTCCACAACGAGAGTGCGCATGCGTCAAAACTATCACCCGCGCGGGCAGCGTCCGGCCGGGAATCAGCCCGACGGATCGTCCCGCAGGGCGGGGTGTTCGAACGTGGGTGCCGGGCCCGCGTGCTCGCGTTTCCGCAGCACGTGGAACAGCCGGTGCGCCAGGATCACCATGCCCACCCAGGCAAGGCCGAGGAACCAGCCGGCCATCACATCGGTCAGCCAGTGGTGGCCCAGGAACACCCTGCTCAGGCCCATGGCGATGATGAAGATCACGCCGGCGGTGATGGCCGTGATGCGCGCCCAGAGCACGTCGAACTGGAGGCACATGACGTACACCAGCACACCGATCACCACCGTCGTGTTCAGGGTGTGGCCGCTGGGGAAGGACGGCGAGGTTTCGTAGGGCGGGACAGCTTCGGCGTGGTCCGGGCGGGTGCGGCCCACCAGCCGCTTGCCCACCGTGGTGGCCAGCGTGGAGACGGCCGCGGCGCCGCCCACAAGGATGATGGGCCGCCAGGTCCGGCTCAGGAACGTGAGCCAGCCCGTAAGGATGCTGGCCAGGATGGGCATGCCGATGCCGCCGCCAATGTTGGTGAAAGCCGTTACTCCGGCGGACAGCGCGGGGTTCCGCATGTCCTGCGAGAGCTCCAGTGCGGGCAGGTCCAGGGACGCCAGGCCCTCCTCGTCCACCACGTTGTTGTAGACCTCGGCACCCAGGAGCGCCATGGTGACCACCAGGGCACCGCCAACCAGCATGGTGATCCACAGCGCGGCGTACGGTTTGAACCATTGGCCCAGACGGTCCCTGAACGTGTCCACTATGCCTCCCCGGCGTTAATGCTTTGCAGGCTGGATATCCTTCGAAACTATCATTGAGCCATGGTCGCAGCAGAAAAGAACCACCTCGAATGGATGGGTCTTGCCCTGGACGAAGCCCGGCGTGCGCTGGCCACCGAGGACGTGCCGATCGGCGCCGTGGTGATTGGGCCCAACGGCGCCGTGCTGGGTTCCGGACGGAACCAGCGGGAAGAGCTGGGAGACCCCACTGCCCACGCAGAAATAGTGGCCATCCGGCAGGCGGCGGACCGGTTGCGTGCCTCGTCCAAACTCGACGGCGGGACGGGGGACGGCTGGCGGCTGGCCGACTGCACGCTCGTGGTGACTCTGGAGCCGTGCGCCATGTGCGCCGGCGCGGTGGTCCTGGCCAGGATTCCCCGAGTGGTCTTCGGTGCCTGGGATGAGAAGGCAGGAGCGGCGGGCTCGGTGTTCGATATCCTCCGCGAGCGCCGGCTCAACCACTGGGTTGAGGTGTACGGCGGGGTCAGGGAAGAGGAGTGCGGCGGGGTTCTCAGGGACTTCTTCGCAGCGCACCGCAGCCGGCTGTAACGCGTCGTAGGCGGCTGCAATTCGTCTCGGGACTGCTGTAGCGCCCTCACCTGCCTGCACGACCCTCAGCCTGCGGCATCCAGGGCGTCGATCCTGTCCTGGCGGGAGGCCGGCGAGTCCAGGCTGAACGAGCGGAAGTCCCCCAGTTCGTCCCGGATCCAGGCCTCTACCTCGGCGATGCGCCGGGATACTGCGGGTGTGGCCCCGGCAAAGAGCCAATAGGCAATCCGTGATTTCCCGGGATCGTATTGCCACAGCCCGATGATCCGGCCGCGGTCGAAGATGGGATGGTCCGGCAGGTCAGCCTGCAAGGCCAAGGTGGACCCCAGGAGCTGCTTTCCCCTGTCCTGCTCGGCAAACAGCTCCCCCGAGTTCCTGCGGAGCAGGACCAACGAATCCGTGCCGGCCAGCAGCTGAATCTGTTCCTCCGCCGGCGCCTCGAACGACGCAAGCCGCCCGACGTCGTCGGGCATCATCCACAGCACCTCACCGCTGGCGGTGGGAACCTCCACCGCCCCAGTGGCGGCCAACGCTGCCTTCGTGTGGGCCAGGGTGAACCCGGTGAACCATTGCGACTGCTTGACCGTGGCACCGCCAGTCCAGCCAAGATAGCGCTGCATCAGGAGGCTGCGGGCGGCGTCGTCGTCCATGGCGGTGGGCGGCAAACCCCACAGTGTGTAGGCGTAGCGCTGCTGATCCAGCCGGCCGTTGGCGGGCACCCGCCGGATCCGGCCGTCCGCCTGGAGGAGGCCCAAGGCCGTGGGCAACGTGGTGGCCGCGCCCTTCTTTTTGCCCTCCTCGCCGAGGTTCCGTACCGAATCGCCCAGGAGATCCTTGAGCTGTTTGGGGTCCAGCGGGTTGCCGGCCTCGGCCAGGGCGTGGAGGATCTCCTCCTCCAGCAGCGTGATCTCGCCGCGCTCGACGCCCATTCTTGCCAGCACACGGAACGGCGCCACGGCGGCGTCCCGGCCGATCTGGAGGCCCCACGCAAAGTCATCCTGTCCCAGCACATAAGTGCAGCCGCGGGCCGTGGGCAGCTCATGGATTTTCAGCGACAGGACGTCGGCATCCGCCTGCGCGCGGCTAGTGCCGGCGCGGGCAAAGAGCGTGAGGTACGGGTTGGCGCCGCCGACCGAACGGGCCCAGCCCGCTCTGCTAAACACGTCGGCGGCGTCCGCGCCCTGGAGTGTGCCATCAAGGCCCTGCTTATGCCAGACCCATGCCCTGAGGAGCTCTGGGGTGAGCACCTGCGGATCCGGGGCATCTTGGCTCAGGGCTTTGGGGGTCACGGCTTGTTGGGTCAATACGGCGGCGGAGGTCGGGAGCGTGGTCATGGCTTATTGTCTACCGGCCGTACCCGCAGCGGTAGGCATCCCCGCGGCGGGGGTTTCTTCAGCAGGCGTTTTGGCAGGAGGCGTTTTGGCAGGCACGCCGAGGATTTCCAGGACGTTCCGGGCGGTGGAGTCCCAGCCGGGCAGCTGTTCCCGTGCCGCCAGGGCAGCCGCCCGCCAGCCGGCGCGGAGGGATCCGTCCACCAGCCACTGCCGGATCACGGCAGCGAGCACGTCCGGGTGGTGGTCTTCAGGTCCGTTGCCACGAGGTGCGTCGCCTGCGGGTCCGACGAGTCCGACGGCGGCACCTGGCACCGCATATGTCCCGCCATCACGTTCACCACCACCCTCGCCGTCCGGTCGTTCCGCGAGCCTGCCGACTCTTTGCGCGAGCCTGCCGGCGAGTCTTCCGGCGAGGCCCAACGCGTCCACGGCGCCGGTTCCCTCCCGCACAATGACAGGGATGCCGTGGGCCAGCGATTCCGTCACCACAAGCCCAAAGGCTTCGGCCCGCGACACGAGAAGGCTCAGGTCTGTACGGTTCCATTCGTCGGCCAGTTCGGTCCCCGTGAGCTGGCCGGTCACGCGCACCCTGTCCTCCATTCCAGAGCAGGCGATGGCTCCCCGGACCTTTGCCGCATAGGCGGGATCGGCGTCGTCCGTTCCCACGAACGACGCTGTCCAAGGCAGGTCCCGGAGCCTGGCCAGCGCGGCCACGGTCAGCAACTGGTCCTTGTTGGGCAGCAGCGCGGCCACCGCAACGATGTGGGGCGGGGCCGAACCTGACGCCACAGGTGCCGCGTCCGTCCCGGGCAAGACAACCCGGCTGGCGCGGAGCCCGTGCTTTTTTGCCGCCGAGGCCGCTGCGGACGAACTGGTGCAGATCACTCCGGCGGCCGCCCGCAGTGCCCGCCCTTCGCCGTCGACGTGGCTGGGCGACGGCATGTGCTGCAGGACCCAGGTGTGTCGTCCGGCCGCCGCGGCGTACTCCAGTTCGCTCGGCGCACCGCACGCAATAAGCCCATCCACGAGGGTGACAATTTGTGGAGTGCTGTCCGCCTGCGTAGGGTCCGACCTTGGGTCCCAGGCGCCCAGCAGGCCGCCCAGCCGCCGTCGGTCCCTAGCGCTGGCGTCAGGCCACGAACCTTCCACCGACAGCGTGTCCACGGCAACCCCCAACGATCTCAGGCCTTGGGCGAGCCGCGCGTTGTAGACGTTGCCGCCGGAGTTGTGGCGGATGTTGGCGGGGACCAGGAACCTGACCAGCATGGGATCACGCGGACAGGTCGAGGGTGCAGGTGGCCCACGCGTCCGGATTTTCGCGCAGGGTGACGTCGATCCCCGCGAGCTCGCGGCCGTCGCCGTCATCCGTGAGCTTGGCTGCGACGGCGTGGGCGATGTATTCCGCGAGAGCCTCGGTGGTGCTGAGCTTGCCTTCGAAGTCCGGGTGTTCGTCCAGGTTTCGGTAGTTGAGGCCGGACAGTACGTCCTCGAGGATGCCGCCGGCGGCTCCGATGTCCAGGACGATCGAGTCCTGGTTCAGCGCACGACGGCGGAACGTCACCTCCGCCACGAACGTCGCCCCGTGGAGTGCCTGGGCCGGGCCAAAGGCCTCCCTGGGGAGGCTGTGGGCGATCATAAAGTGACGTCGGACGGTCAGGCTGAACACTGGCTACTTCCTGTCTTTGGGGCTGGCTTCCGCGGGGCTGTCTGCGTTGGGGTATTCGATCACATGGCACAGGGCTTCGAGCGTGCCGTCGGCTAGGTTCTGCACCACTGCGGGCAGGTCCGTGAACGGAGAGGCGCCCGTGAGGAAGGCATCGAAGACCGGGTCCTCGAGGAGCTCGACAGCCAATTCCAGTCGCTCGGCCGTGGTCCGGCGGTGCCGCCGTGCCCGGGCAACCACGCCCACTTGGCTGGCCCGGATGGAGAGCCTGCGTGCGTGAAAATCTTCACCCAGCGGCAGCGTGACCTTGCGGTTGGCATACCAGGACATCTCGATGATCTCCCCCTCATCGCCGGCCAGCTGCAGGCTGCGTTCGAGGCCTTCCTGGGACGCGGAGCAGTGGAACACGATGTCACAGTCGGGTTTGGCATCATCCGGGCGGGTGAACTCCACGCCGAGCCTGTCCGCCAACTGTTTGCGTTCCGGGTCCACGTCCACGAGTTGCAGTCGGGCCAGCGGGAAAGTCCGCAGCAGTGTCGCCACCATGCCACCCACCAGGCCCGCGCCGACGACGGCGATCCGGTCGCCCAGCCTCGGTCCGGCTTCCCAGAGGGCGTTGATGGCGGTTTCCACGGTGCCGGTGAGGACTGCGCGGCGGGCGGGGACGCCGTCGGGAATCCTGGTGAGGGCGTCGGTGGAAATGACGTAGCGGTCCTGGTGTGGATTGAGGCAGAAGACTTTCTGGCCCGCCCAGCCTTCGGGCCCCACCTCCACAACGCCCACCGAGAGATATCCGAACTTCACGGGCGACGGGAAGGTACCCTCCTGGTGCGGGGCGCGCATTTCCGCAGCCACGCGGGGCGGGACGGAGCCTTTGTGCACCACAATCTCCGTGCCCTTGCTGATGCCTGAATACAGCGTGCGGACCAAAGCTTCGCCGGGCCCGGGAGCGGGCAAGGCCTCGTTGCGGAGCTCACCGCGTTCCGGGCCCGTGGTCCAGTATGCGGTTGCCTGCGCTTCTTTGCGTGACCTGGTCATCTTGCTTACGAATCTAGTCCGCGGGAGCTCTCCGCGACAGCCACCCGGCGCGAACGGACACTTGGAGCCCTTGGAATCCGGGCCCTAACTGTCCGTTCGCGCGCTGTCGATGGGAGGAGAGCCTGGTGGGGAGGGAGCTCTGTTCTACCCGCCTTAGACACGTCCCTGGCCTAACCGTGCCCACGTTGGCTCTGCCCTCGCTTGGCGCTGGCGGTCAGACGGTGCTGTGGGCAGTGAAGTCCCAGTTCGGGTAGGGGTCTTGGGGCGGGTAGGGGTCTTGGGGCATGGGTCCGTCGGGCAGTATGTCGTCTGGGAATATGTCGTCCGATGGCAGCCCACAGTCGGGTAGTTCATTGCCGGGTAGATGAAGATCGGACGGTTGAGGCTCCGGAACAGGGTCATCCGGCCAGGGTTTTGGCCACTCAGGTGGTTCCCAGTCGGGGTGTTCGCTGGCGTAGTGACGTCCGGTGGGTGATATCCATCCGGGTGGTTCGTTCTTGGTGGCTGCTTTGGGTGTCCAGGCGGTGGTGTGGCGGAGTCTGTGGTGTTTGTGGCAGGGCTGGCCGAGATTTGATACTCCGGTGGTGCCGCCGCGTGCCCAGGCGAGGATGTGATCGGCTTCGTTGTCGAGGGAGTGGTTGCTGCAGCCGGGGAAGGGGCATTTTCCGTCGCGAAGTCGGAGCCATTGGCGCTGGGCTTTGGTGAGCCGGTAGCTGGTCCGGCCGATTTCCAGGGGTGCGCCGTCGCGGGGGTCGGTGAGGACGCGGTGGAAGGATTCGGCGCCGTCGGCGATGAGCCGGCGGGCCATGGATGGTGGGATCGGGCCGTATCCGTCGAGCATGGCCGGCTCATCCGTGAGGCCCAGCAGTGCCATCACCGGGACGGTGACCAGGACCTGTGCCCGCGGCGACGGAACACCTCCGAGTATTTCCCCAGAGGGGTCCCCGACGCTCCCGAGGAGCCAGGTAGCGACGGTGTCGGCGCGGAGTTGGCTGAGGTTCCGGTCTTCGGCCGGGCCTTGCAGCGCCCGGGCGGCGGTGGTGGTGCGGTTCCAGATCCCGGCCGCGGTATCGGCGGGAAGGTAGGCGGAGAGCCAGGCCATGCCGTCGCGGTCCGGGGCGTACTCCACCCGCCGGTCGGCTGCGCTCCTGGTGTGGCGTTTTTCGATGCTGACCGGGTGGTGGCGTTCCCGCCAGGTCCGGGCCTTGTGCCGGAACCTGCCGGGGATGAGCTCACCGGCGAAGCCACGTGCCGGATTCACTGCATGGGGGTCCAGGAAATGTGCCTCCAACGCCGCCGCGGCCGGCCTGTCGAGGTTGGTGGTTTCGTCGACCATGATCCGGGCGTGCTGCCACGAAATCGTCCCGGCCTGCAACGCGGAGAACGTCAGCGGCAGGGCAATGGTCAGTGCGTGCGCCTCGGCAAGGAGAGCACTGGCGGCGCGTTCGCTGACCGTCAGCACACAGGCGACCTCGGCGATCACGGCCATCTCCTGCCCGGTATGGTCCTCGGGCGACGTGGCAGGGCCCGCCAAGGCCCCGGCGGTGTCGGCATATACGGCAGCCAGCCAGGCCTTCAGGGCGGCACTTTTCGCGTCCAGCCGTGAGATCTCGGCCAGCCCGTCCAGGAATGCATCGGCCCTCCGACGTATCGGATCAGCCTCCCAAGGACCGGAGGCCTCGGTCCCGTCCCGGAGCGCAGAAGCAAGCTCAGCGAAGGACACCGAAAGGGCCTCCGCCGTCGCCACAGCCACTCTGCTATCCATACTCAAATCATCCCGCGAGGGTCTGACGGTAATGATGGAATTGGTTGTGTTGCGGATGTGACTCTGGGTCCGACTGACGCCCCGCAGGGGGTTTGTCTTGCAAATGATCTGTCCGCCGCAACACAACTTCAGTAAACGCGGCGGCCAGGTAGGCATGACTTCATAGGAGCTTGTTCAGGAGAATCCCATTACCGTCTTGTCTGCCCACCCGGCCGGCGTGCCCTATGTGTCCCAACCGCACGCAACGGAAGGCAGGGCCAGTTTCATCATGGCAAACGAACACCTCAAAGTCATCGCCGGGATCGACACTCACGCCGATACTCATCACGTTGCCGTCATCACCGAGACAGGCGTCCACATCGCCGACAAGGAATTTCTGGCAGTGAGCTCCGGCTACCAAAAAATCATCACGTTCATCACCGGCTTCGGGCAGGTTGTCGCCGTGGGAGTCGAAGGTACCGGCAGCTATGGCGCGGAGCTCTCTCGTGTCCTTGCGAAGGAAGGTGTGCAGGTCTTTGAGGTCATGCGCCCGAACCGGCAGGGCCGTCGCCTCAAGGGGAAATCTGATCCCTTGGACGCTTACCAAGCCGCCGAGTCCGCGCTGGCCGGCCGGGGAACCGCCACCCCTAAGGCCAGGG
>NZ_JANCLV010000015.1:0-110935 GCF_024294965.1 Pseudarthrobacter humi | reverse complement strand
TGCACCGACCTGCTCACCCTCACCACGGCCAAGCAAGGCCCCAAGAACCAACCATCAATCCGGGCAAAATCAAATGATTCCACGATGAAAGCTACGCGGGCATCTTGACATGATTCCTCGGGGACCTCGTCCGCAGGGACGCACGCCGGCCGGTCACAATCGGAAAGTACATAACAATTCCCGGGAGGTGATGTACACCACCGGCAGGTGTGGGCTACGCTTTTTTCACTTCGTGGCGCAGGTCACGTAACCTGGGAGCAGCAGGCAGGGTCGTAATGAGCTGGCATCAATGGATGCCGGCTCTTTTTTGTTGGGTCGGCTCCACCAGAAACGCGTTGGAAATACGCGCTTAATTTCGTTGGTGGACCGTAAAGGTTCCACCTCGTAGAAGTTGGGATATGACCATGAGCAACAAAATCGTCCTCGGCGACAACCAGTACGGCAAGGCGGAAGTCCGCGTCGTCAAAGTCACCCGCGACACCGACCGCCACCAGATCGAAGACCTGAACGTCACGTCGCAGCTGCGCGGCGATTTCGAGGCTGCGCACCTCAAAGGCGACAACGCCCACGTCGTCGCCACGGACACCCAGAAGAACACCATCTACGCCTTCGCCAGGGCGGGCGTTGGCTCCCCCGAAGCCTTCCTGCTTCGCCTCAGCGAGCACTTCACGTCAGGCTTCGACTGGGTTACGGGCGGCCGCTGGGAAGCCGAGTCCTACACCTGGGACCGCATCCAGTCGCACGGCTCCGAACACGACCACAGCTTTGTCCGGAACGGGCAGGACGTCCGTACCGCCGTTGTGGTCCGGGACGGCAACACCACGCACGTGATCTCCGGGCTCAAGGACCTGACCGTCCTGAAGACCACCCAGTCCGGCTTTGTCGGCTACCCGCGAGACAAGTACACCACCCTGCCCGAGACCACGGACCGCATCCTGGCCACGGATGTTTCCGCCCGCTGGCGCTACAGCACGGGCCTGGACCACACGGCCACCGATTTCAACAAGAGCTACGAGGACATCAAGGCCCTGCTGCTCGAGGGCTTCACGGAGAACTACTCCCACGCCCTGCAGCAGACCCTGTTCGACATGGGCAAGAAGGTCCTGGAAGCACACGGCGAAGTGGACGAGATCAAGTTCTCGATGCCCAACAAGCACCACTTCCTGGTTGACCTCAGCCCGTTCGGGCTCGACAACCCCAACGAAGTCTTCTTCGCCGCGGACCGCCCCTACGGCCTGATCGAGGCCACGGTCCAGCGCGAAAACTCAGGCACGGCCCCCGCCGCCTGGAACGGCATCGCCGGCTTCTGCTGATCTGCCACCGGGTTCGACGGGCTCGGCCACCGGACCACCCCCGGTGGTTGGGCCCGTCCCCGGTGGTTGGGCCGTCCCCGGTGATTGAGCTTGTCGAAATCCACCCGGTCACGCTCCCCAAAGCCCCAAATTGTTAGCCAGACATTGTTAGCCAGACGAAGGCGTCTGCCATGAACCAAGAAAGTCTGCCATGAACAGCAAGAAGAATTCCCGGCCCGCGTCGACTAATTCCGCGGCCCGCCCCGAGGACAAGCGCCTCTCCATCGGAAGCACGTTCGCGTACGGCTTCCAGCACGTTTTGACCATGTATGGCGGCATCATCGCCCCGCCGCTCATCATCGGAGCCGCAGCCGGCATGTCCGCCACGGACATCGGCCTGCTCATCGCGGCCTGCCTGTTTGTCGGCGGCCTCGCCACCATCCTGCAGACCGTGGGCATCCCGTTCTTCGGATCGCAGCTGCCGCTGGTCCAGGGCGTCTCCTTCGCCGGCGTCTCCACCATGGTGGCGATCGTCCAGGGCGGCGGCGGCATCCAGGCCGTCTTCGGTTCGGTCATTGTGGCGTCCCTGATCGGCCTGGCCATCACGCCGCTCTTCTCCAGAATCATCAAGTTCTTCCCGCCCGTGGTCACCGGCACCGTCATCACCACGATCGGCCTGACCCTCATGCCGGTCGCCGCCAACTGGGCCATGGGCGGCAACGCCAAGGCCGAGAACTACGGGAGCGTGGCCAACATCGGCCTCGCGGCCGCCACCATGGGCATCGTCCTGCTGCTGAGCAAGGTGGGCAACGCCGCCATCTCCCGGCTGTCCATCCTGCTTGCCATGGTGATCGGCACCGTGATTGCACTGTTCACGGGCATGGCGGACTTCTCCAAAGTGGGCCAGGGCGACGTTGTCGCCTTCCCCACGCCGTTCGCCTTTGGCCTGCCGACCTTTGAGATCGCGGCGATCATTTCGATGCTGATTGTCATCCTGGTGACGCTCACCGAGACCTCGGCGGACATCATCGCCGTCGGCGAGATCGTGGACACCAAGGTGGACTCACGCCGCATCGGCGACGGCCTGCGGGCCGACATGCTCTCAAGCGCCATCTCGCCCCTGTTCAACTCCTTCACCCAGAGCGCCTTCGCCCAGAACGTCGGCCTCGTGGCCATCACGGGCATCAAGAGCCGCTTCGTGGTGAGCGCCGGCGGACTCATCCTGGTGATCCTGGGCCTGCTGCCCATCCTCGGCCGTGTGGTCGCAGCGGTTCCGACACCCGTCCTGGGCGGCGCCGGCGTCGTACTCTTTGGAACGGTGGCCGCCAGCGGCATCCGCACGCTCGCCAAGGTGGAGTACAAAAACAACATGAACCTGGTCATCGTGGCAGCATCCATCGGCTTTGGCATGATCCCGATTGCGGCCCCGAAGTTCTACGACCAGTTCCCGTCCTGGTTCGCCACGATCTTCCACTCGGGCATCAGCTCGGCCGCCGTCATGGCAATCCTGCTGAACCTGCTCTTCAACCACCTCAAGGCCGGCAACTCGGAGAACCAGTCAGTGTTTGTGGCCGGCACCGCCCGCGTGGTCACAGAAGCCGACTTGAAGATCCTGGCCGACGGCGACCGCTACGAGGGCGGCAAGCTCATCGACGCCGAGGGCAAGGAAGTCCCGGTGGAGTCGTCGTCGAAGTCTGACCACTAGGGCAAGCCGACCACCAGCAAACCACAGCGCGAACTGGCAGCAAATGCCCTCAAATGTGGAATTTGAGGGCATTATCTGCCAGTTCGCGCTGGTCGTGGGGCGGGGGATGGACGACGGCGCCGCGCCGTCAGTTCTGGTTGAGCTCCGCCGAGATCGCCAGCGCGGCCTGGCGCAGCAGCGGCACGGCGCGGTCGGCGAAGCTCTGGTCCACGCGGCTGATCGGCCCGGAGACCGAGATGGCGGCAGGTGTGGGCGCGTTGGGCACGGCCATCGCGAAGCAGCGCACGCCAAGCTCCTGCTCTTCCTCGTCGATGGAGTAGCCGCGTTCACGGATCAGCTTGAGGTCGGCCAGGAGGGAGTCGATGTCGCCGATACTCTTGGCCGTGGGGGTGGGCATGCCGGTGCGGGCCACGATGCCGCGCACCACGTCGTCGTCCAGCTGGGCCAGGATCGCCTTGCCGACGCCGGTGTCGTGCGTGTGGGCGCGGCGGCCCACCTCGGTGAACATGCGCATGGAGTGCATGGAGGGCACCTGGGCCACGTAGATGACCATGTCCGAATCCAGCACGGCCATGTTGGAGGTTTCGCCGAGGCGCTCCACGAGGTTCTTCAGCTGCGGGCGGGCCACGGCTCCGAGCTGCTTGCTGGCGCCTTCGCCGAGCCGGATCAGCCGGGGGCCCAGTGCGTAGCGGCGGTTGGGCAGCTGGCGGATATAGCCAAGCGAGACCAGTGTGCGCAGCAGGCGGTGGATGGTGGGCAGGGGCAGGTCCGTGGAGGAGGAGAGCTCGCTGAGCGTCACGTCTCCGCCGGCGTCCGTGATGAGTTCCAGCAGTTCGAAGACGCGCTCGACGGACTGCACGCCTCCGGAGGCTTTTTCAGCCATTCCGTTGCCTCCTTGGGGCTCAGATTCTGACAACTCTTATCCACATCGTGAAAAGAGTTGCTTAGAACACTCAACATACAGCACCACAGGGCCGGACGCGATGCCCCCAAACATGACCGTCAGGGGGTTGCATTTCCACTTTGCAGATAATAATATCCATAATACGAAAACATTTGGTTGCACAAGCGGTCCTGAAACGGACCCCACGAGGAGGAAATTCAATGGCGAACCCGAGCCCCGGAAATTCGATCACCCTGCGCGTCGCGGCGCCGTCCAGCTTCACCGCCACGAGTGAACTCGCTGCCGCCGTCGGCGCAGCCGGTGCGGCCATCACGGCGCTTGACGTCACGGAATCCCACCACGACACCCTGGTTGTGGACGTCACCTGCAACACCACCGACGACGACCACGCCGCCCGCGTCAAGGACGCCCTGAACGCGCTCGACGGCGTCACGGTCCAGCACGTCTCGGACCGCACCTTCCTCATGCACCTCGGCGGCAAGCTCGAGGTGGTCCCCAAGGTAGCCCTGCGCAACCGCGACGACCTCTCCCGTGCCTACACCCCCGGCGTCGCCCGCGTCTGCCTCGCAATCGCCGAAGACCCGGCAGCGGCCCGCAACCTGACCGTCAAGCGCAACACCATCGCCGTCCTCACCGACGGTTCGGCCGTCCTGGGCCTGGGCAACATCGGCCCGGCCGCGGCGCTGCCCGTTATGGAAGGCAAAGCCGCCCTGTTCAAACAGTTCGCCAACGTCGACGCCTGGCCGGTCTGCCTGGACACCCAGGACACCGAGGAAATCATCATGATCGCCAAGGCCATGGCGCCTGTCTACGGCGGCATCAACCTCGAGGACATCGCGGCGCCGCGCTGCTTTGAAATTGAGAAGCGCCTGCGCGACGAACTCGACATCCCCGTCTTCCACGACGACCAGCACGGCACCGCCATCGTCACCCTGGCAGCCCTCCACAACGCCCTTCGCGTGGTGGACAAGAAGCTCCCCGAGGTCCGCATTGTTGTCTCGGGCGTCGGCGCCGCCGGTTCGGCCATCATCCAGCTCCTCAAGGCCCAGGGCGCGCAGCACATCGTTGCCGCCGGCCGCTCCGGAGCCATCCACTCGGGCGAGCAGTACGACGACGAGCACCGCGCCTGGATTGCCGCGAACACCAACGAGGAAGGCTTCTCCGGGACCCTGCACGAGGCCATGGCCGGTGCCGATGTCTTCATCGGCGTCAGCGCCCCGCACGTGATCGGCGAGGAGCAGGTCGCCGCCATGGCCGAGAATGCGATCGTCTTCGCGATGGCCAACCCGACCCCGGAGATCGACCCTGTCATCGCGTCCAAGCACGCGGCCGTGGTAGCCACGGGCCGCAGCGATTTCCCCAACCAGATCAACAACGTGCTGGCCTTCCCGGGCTTCTTCCGGGGGCTGCTCGACGCCGGCGCGAGCGACATCACGCCGGAGATGCTGGTGGCCGCCGCAGACGCCATTGCCAACCGGGTGGCTGACGACGAGCTCAACGCGAGCTACATTATCCCCAGCGTCTTCGATCCTCATGTAGCCGCCGATGTGGCTGCCGCAGTGGCAGGCGCCGCTCACGCCGCCCGCGCTCTCTAGAAAAGGACTTACGAATATGGCTATCACTGTTACTGACCGCCAGCCGGTCGCCCGCGCCGAGGAGATCCTCACCCCCAAGGCCCTGGCCTTCATCGAGGAGCTGCACCGCCGCTTCGCCGGCACGCGCAACGAGCTGCTCGAGGCCCGCCAGGCCAAGCGCGACGGCGTCGCCCGCACCAGCCGCCTGGACTTCCTCCCGGAGACGCAGGAAATCCGCGACGGCGACTGGAAGGTCGCCGAGGCGCCCGCCGCGCTGCAGGACCGTCGCGTCGAAATGACCGGCCCGGCCACCCCGGCCAAGATGGCCATCAACGCCCTGAACTCCGGCGCCAAGGTATGGCTGGCGGACCTGGAGGACGCCAGCACGCCCACATGGCCCAACGTCATCGACGCCATCCTGAACCTTCGCGACGCCGCAACCGGCACCCTGGCCTACACCTCGCCCGAAGGCAAGGAATACACACTCCGCACCGACGCGCCGCTGGCTGTTGTGGTGGCCCGCCCCCGCGGCTGGCACATGCCGGAAAGGCACCTGCTGATCGACGGCGAACCCGCCGTGGGTGCGCTGGTGGACTTCGGCCTGCACTTCTTCCACACCGCCAAGCAGCTGCTGCTCAACGGCCACGGCCCGTACTACTACCTGCCCAAGATGGAATCGCACCTCGAGGCCCGCCTCTGGAACGAGGTGTTCGTCTTCGCCCAGGACTTCCTCGGCATCCCGCAGGGCAGCGTCCGCGCCACCATGCTGATCGAAACCATCCCGGCCGCCTTCGAGATGGACGAGTTCCTTTACGAACTCCGGGACCACGCCTCGGGCCTGAACGCCGGCCGCTGGGACTACCTTTTCAGCATCATCAAGTACTTCCGCGATGCTGGCGAGGAGTTTGTGCTCCCGGACCGCGCCTCGGTGGTCATGACTGCTCCGTTCATGCGGGCCTACACCGAGCTGCTGGTGCAGACCTGCCACAAGCGCGGCGCCTTCGCCATGGGCGGCATGGCCGCCGTCATCCCCAACCGCAGGCACCCCGAAGTCACCGAAGCAGCCTTCGCCAAGGTCCGCGCGGACAAGACCCGCGAGGCCAACGACGGGTTCGACGGCTCCTGGGTGGCCCACCCGGACCTGGTCCCCACCTGCCGCGAGGTGTTCGACGCCGTCCTCGGCGAGCGCCCCAACCAGCTGGACAAGCAGCGCCCCGAGGTTTCGGTTACCGCTGACCAGCTGATCGACATCGCCTCGGCCGACGGCCGGGTCACCGAAGGCGGGCTGCGCCTGAACCTGTATGTCGCCGTCGCCTATACCGCCGTCTGGCTCTCCGGCAACGGCGCCGTGGCCATCCACAACCTGATGGAGGACGCCGCCACCGCCGAGATCTCCCGCTCGCAGGTATGGCAGCAGATCCGCAACAAGTCAGTCCTCGCCGACACCGGAAACACCGTCACCCGCGAACTGGTCGAAAAGATCCTGGGCGAAGAAACGGAACGGCTCCGCACCGAGTTCGGGGACGAGGCCTTCCGCCTGTACTACCAGCCGGCCAGCAAGCTGATCGCCGAGATCTGCCTGTCCGAGGACTACACGGACTTCCTCACCACTCCGGCCTACGAACTGGTGGGCTGAGTCATGGCGGTCTCCCCCACGCCGTCGCTCTCCGCGGCGGACCTTGCCGCCATCGACGCACAGCTGGCCGCCACCGACCAGCTGCTGGAGCACAACTACCCGGGTGACGACGGCACCCGCCAGCCCGTGCACACCGTGTACGTGCCGGCGGACCGTTTCACGCCGTCGTTCGCTGCCGACTGGGGTGCCCATGCGCTTACGACGGCGGAGGCTCACGGCGGGCTCGAGAAGCTCGGCGCGCTGCTGGGCCAGGAGCCGGAGCTGGCTGCCGCCGTCGCCGGACGTGTCGCCGCCAAGCTGCGCACGGAACCGATCGAGGACCTGCGCCTGGACTTCGAGGATGGCTACGGCGACCGCGGCGACGAGGCGGAAGACGCCGACGCCGTTGCTGCCGCCAACGTGGTGGCCGCGGCAGTTGCCGCCGGCACCGCACCGCCATTCATCGGCATCCGCTTCAAGTGCTTCGAGGCGCCCACCCGGGTCCGCGGCCTGCGCACCCTGGACCTCTTCGTCTCCACCCTGGCCAAAGCCGGAGACCTTCCAGCCGGGCTCATCCTCACCCTGCCCAAGGTCACCACCGTGGCGCAGGTCCAGGCCATGGACTTCGCGGTGTCCCGGCTGGAGGAAGTCCACGGGCTTCCCGCCGGCCGGCTCCGCTTCGAGGTCCAGGTGGAAACGCCGCAGCTCATCCTCGGACCGGACGGCACCTCCCCGGTGGCGCAGTTGCCGCACGTGGTTCCGGGTCGCATCAGCGCCCTGCACTACGGCACCTACGACTACTCCGCGTCGCTGCAGATCTCGGCCGAGTACCAGTCCATGGAGCACCCGGTGGCGGACTTCGCCAAGGAAGTCATGCAGCTGGCCGTCGCCGGCACGGGCATCCGGCTCTCCGACGGTTCCACCAACATCATCCCGGTGGGCGACGCCGTCGAGGATGCCTGGAAGCTGCACGGACGGCTCGTCCGCCGCTCGCTGGAACGCGGCTACTATCAGGGCTGGGACCTGCACGCCGCCCAGCTGCCCAGCCGTTTCGCCGCCACGTATGCGTTCTACCGCGAAGGGCTTCCGGCCGCCGCGGGACGCCTGCGCACCTACGTGGAACGAGACAACGCAGACGGTACGGAAGGCGGGGTCATGGACGAACCCGCCACCGCCCGGGCCCTGGCCGCCTTCGTCCTGCGCGGCGTCCAGTGCGGCGCGGTGGGGACCGAAGAGGTCCAGGCGCTCGCCGGCGTCGAACTTTCCCAGCTGACCGCACTGGCGCACCCGCGGCTGGCACACTCCACTTCAAAGTAAGGATCCAATGATGGGCAAGTACTACTACCCCCAGGGCGGACTGCCGCCGCAGACGCACCTCACCACGGAGCGGGCCATCGTCACGGAGGCCTACACGGTCATCCCCAAGGGCGTTATGACCGACATCGTGACCAGCACGCTGCCGGGTTTCTCCAACACCCGCTCGTGGATCCTGGCCCGCCCGATCTCCGGGTTTGCCACCACGTTCTCGCAGCTGATCGTGGAGATCGGCCCCGGCGGCGGCGCTCCGAAGGCCGAGTTTGAGCCCGGCGTTGAGGGCGTTGTCTTTGTCACCAAGGGCAAGGTCAACCTGACCCTCGACGGCGAACTGCACCAGCTGGAGGAAGGCGGCTACGCCTACCTGGCCGCCGGATCCACCTGGGGCCTGGAAAACGTCTCGGATGACATTGTCTCCTTCCAATGGATCCGCAAGGCCTATGAGCGGCTCGAAGGTTACGAGGCCAAGTCCTTCGTCACCAGTGATGCCGAGGTGGAACCCACGGCGATGCCGGATACCAACGGCGCCTGGAAGACCACCCGCTTCACGGATTCGTCCGACCTGGCCCACGACATGCAGGTGAACATCGTGACGTTCCAGCCGGGCGGGGTCATCCCCTTCCCGGAGACCCACGTCATGGAGCACGGCCTGTACGTCCTGGAGGGCAAGGCCATGTACCTGCTCAACAACGACTGGGTTGAGGTGGAGGCAGGCGACTTCATGTGGCTGCGCGCCTTCTGCCCGCAGGCCTGCTACGCCGGTGGCCCCGGCGAGTTCCGCTACCTGCTCTACAAGGACATGAACCGCCAGATCAAGCTGACCTAGGCCGTCTTACACCGGCCGCCGCTGACCCGGCTGGCTCGTACCGGCTGGCCGCCGAAATCGCCGGAACACTGTTCCGGCGATTTCGCGTTAAGCTCCGGCGGTGAAGCGGCCGTGGTGGTGCTCCAGGCGGGAGTGGGCTACTTCGTCCATGTTGGCCTCGGCCCAGTCCTTCATCTCATGGATCACGCAGAGCAGGGAGTGGCCCAGGGTGGTGAGCTCGTAGTCCGTCCGGGCCGGCACGGTGGGTGTCACGGTCCGCGAGACCAGGCCGTCCCGTTCCAGGGAACGCAGCGTGGAAGTCAGCATCTTCTGGCTAGCGCCCGGGATCTGCCGCCGGAGCTCACTGTGCCGTTGTTGCCCCTCGGATAACGCGAGCATCACCAGGCTCACCCATTTGCTGCTTATGGCCTCCAGCAGCTGCCGTGCCGGGCATCCGGGCAGTGCGGCGTTGTACTCGAGCCGAGTTTCGTGCCGCTTCTGGCTGGCTGTCAGGGTCATGTCCACCCACGCTTTCCATCAGGATCTGAAGTGCGCCGCCAAGCCTACGGAGGCAAGGTTTCCGGGAGGGAAACTCCCGCAACATTCGGTCATACGGGCACCCCGGCGTGCCCGGGGCACTTTGAGGTGCCTCCTGTTGCGGTCCCCTGATGCGGGCAAGGATCGTGAGGGCGGCCGGACCGGCCGCCTCCAAGGAAAGGACCTTCATGCCCACGCTCCTGCACATCAACGCCTCTCCCCGCGACGCCCACAGCGGCTCGCTCCAGTTGGCCCGCCACTTCATCGACGCCGTGCAGGATGCGGGCGGGGAGCCCGTCACGGTTGAGGTCTTGAACCTGTTCGACGCCGGCGCCCTCCCCGATTTCGGCCGCCACGCTGCCGCCGCCAAGATGGCCGTCTTCTCTGGCCAGGAGCAGAGCCCGGAGCAGGTGCACGCCTGGCAGGCCGCCCGGGCCGTGTTCGAGCAGTTCGCGGCCGCCGACGCCTACGTCTTCAACATCCCCATGTGGAACGCCGGAGTCCCGTACGTGCTCAAGCAGTGGATCGACATCGTGACCCAGCCGGGCTGGACCTTCGGTTTCGACCCCGCCACTGGCTACCGAGGCCTCCTGGAAGGCAAGCACGCCCTGGCCATCCACAGCAGCGGCGTCTACGCGCCGGGGGTTCCCGCGGCCTTCGGACAGGACTTCAGCAGCACCTTCTTCGCGGACTGGCTGGATTTCGTCGGCATCGAAGACGCCGTGCACGTGCGGTTCGCACCCACCGTGCTGAACGGCGACGTCGGCAGCACCCGAAGCAAGGTGGAGGCGGAACTGCTCGACGCCGTCGCCGCCTTTGCCGGCAAGCTCCGCGGCGCCGGTGTTCTTGAGCCCGCCAGCGTCTGAAAAGGCGGCCCGACGACGGCACACGGGTGCCGCCGTTGGGCCCCTCTGGGTGGTGAGTCGCCCCCTACGGCGCGCAGGAGACAACCGCGAGCAGCCGCTGAGCGACTCCTGAAGCGCGATCATTCCCACCCGGCGGAAAATAAATTCCCACGTCGTGGGAACTTTTTAATGCCGTCTGTGATTCCAGCCACTAACGTCGCTCTTATGCATACCGATCCGAGCCAGTCCGTGATAGCGGAAGGCAACGCCTCGCGGTTCGTCGACATCCTGCTCGAATTCGCGCGGCACCGGACCCTGACTGCAGCCCAGATCAGCAAAACAACGGGCATCCCCGCGAGCGCCGTGTACCGGCATTTGGCACTGCTGGTACAGTCCGGGCTGGTGGCGCAGACCAGGCGCCGCGGACAGTACAGCGCCGGCCCGGAAACGCTGCGCCTCGCCGCCAACTTCCACCAGGAAGCCATGGTCAAGGGCCGGATCTCGGAGCAGCTACAGCTGCTCTCCGATGAAACCCAGGAACTCGCCGCCTACCTGGTGGTCCGGGGCGCGGAAGCATTGTGCGTGGATGCCATTGAAGGCCCCCAGATGCTGCGCTGCAGCTACTCGCCGGGCCGCTCGCTCCCCCTGCTGAAAGGCGCCAGCGCAATGGCCCTGCTGGCGCACCTGGACCCCCAGGAGCAAAGCAGGATCGTTGCCGGGCTCGGACTGAGCGCGGAAGACGCTGACAACCTGAACCACGAGCTCCAGCTCGTCCAGGGCCGCGGCTTCGGCCTCAGCTACGGGGCGGTGGATGCGGGCGTCTGGGGCGTCAGTTTCCCCGTCTTCGACGACGGCGGCCGGCTTTTGGGTGCCGTCAGCACCATGGCTCCGGCGGACCGGGCGGTCCGGCGCGAAAAGCAACTCATAGCAAGCACCCGTGACGCCGCCTTGGCGCTCGGACACGGAGAAGGATCCCGATGACCAACCCCACTATCCAGCACACGTGGACGGGCCGCGACGACGGCCCCGGGCACGAACACCGGCGCTGGCACCACGCAGTAAACACGGCCCAGGCCGGCACCCCGGGAATCGCCATCCTTGGATTCCGCAGCGATGAAGGCGTCCGCCGGAACAAAGGCCGGGTCGGCGCCGTCGACGGTCCCGCAAGCATCCGCTCCGCCCTGGCACCCATGGCGGCGCCGGCGGAACTCCTGGTCCACGACCTTGGCGACACCACCGTAGTGGACGGAAACCTTGAGGACGGCCAGGAGCGCCTCGGTGCGGTCGTCCGCCAGGCCCTGGACGCAGGCCACCTGCCCGTCATCCTGGGCGGCGGCCACGAAACCGCCTTTGGCACCTACACGGGCCTCCGCGCCAGCCAGGTCACCGATGAACGCCGGATCGGCATCATCAACCTGGACGCGCATTTCGACCTCCGCGCCGAGGAAATCCCGTCCTCAGGAACACCGTTCCGGCAGGTGGCCGAGACCGAGCGCGCCCTGGGCCACGGGTTCAACTACACAGTGGTGGGCATCAGCCAGCCCGGTAACACCGAGGCCCTGTTCCAGACGGCGCGGGACCTTGGCGTCAAGTACCTCCTGGACGAGGAATGCACCGAGTCCAAGACTGAGCAGGTCCGGCAATTCACGCAGGACTTCATCGACTCCGTGGACGTCGTCTACCTGACCATCGACCTCGACGTCCTCCCCGCGTACGTCGCCCCCGGTGTCAGCGCACCGGCGTCGTACGGGGTTCCGCTCTCCGTGGTGCTGGAAGTCTGCCGCCAGCTCGCCCGCTCCCCCAAGCTCGCCGTCGTCGACGTGGTCGAACTGAACCCAAGGTTCGACGTCGACTCCCGCACGGCACGCACGGCCTCACGCCTCATCCACACGATCGCCACAGAGCGATCCGGGCACCGGCATGCGTAGCCGGAAGCCCGCCTCCCCCCCCAGAAACGAGCACACATGAAGAACCGATTCTCGCGATTCGGGTGGGCTGCCACGACGGCCGCCCTCCTGGCCGCGCTGGTGGGGCTGGCCGCACCGGCAGCCCAGGCCGAGACCACGCCCGCAACCCCGTCGGCCGGCAAGATGGCGGACCTCCGCTCCGGCAAGACCACCCTCAAAGTGGGCACGGACGCCTCCTTCCCGCCGTTCGAATTCACCGATGCCAACGGCACCAAGATCGGTTTCGACATCGATGTTGTGCGGGATCTCGCCGCCAAGGCGGGCATCAAGAACGTCGAGTTCGTGCAGATGCCGTTCGGCAACATCGTCCCGGCACTGCAGGCGAACCAGATCGACGTCGGCGCTTCCGCCATCTACATCAGCCCCGAGCGCGCCAAGGTGGTGGACTTCTCCGAGATCTACTACCCCGGCGGCCTGGGCATGTTCGTCTCCACGTCCAACGACACCGTCAAGTCGCTGGCCGACCTCGCCGGCAAGAAGGTCGCCGTGCAGGTGGGCACCAAGTCCGTTGAGTGGCTGCGCCAGAACCAGCCCCAGGCCGAGCTGGTGCAGGTCCAGACCAACGACCAGATGTTCTCCTCGGTCAAGCTCGGCCAGGCGGACGCCGTGGTCACCGGGCAGCCCGGCGGCCGGTACTTCATCCACGAGCAGGGCGGCCTGAAGCAGGTGGGCGACCGCCTGACGAACGAGAACTACGGTTTCGCGTTCCAGAAGACCGACTCGGACATCCGCGAGGCGTTCAACACGGCGCTGAAGGGCATGCAGGATTCGGGCGACTTCACCAAGGCATCCACCAAGTGGTTCGGCGACGAAACCAGCACCGCCACCGGTCCCGCCAAGGAACGCAGCATCTTCAACGTCGCCTCGATCACCAATTCCTGGGGCCCGCTGATGCAGGGCCTGGGGACCACGCTGCAGATCATCGCCCTGTCACTTGCCCTGAGCCTGCTGTTCGGCATGCTGGGCGGCTTCGCCAAGCTCTCGCATATCCGGCCCATCCGCTGGATCGGCAAGGTGTACGTGTCCGTGGTCCGCGGTACGCCGTTCATCGTGCAGCTGTTCTTCATCTACTTCGGCCTGCCGCAGCTGGGCATCCAGCTCTCGCCGATGGTGGCCGGCATCCTTGCCCTGGGCCTGTACAGCGGCTCGTACGTCACGGAAATCGTCCGTGGCGCCATCCAGTCCGTGGACAAGGGCCAGATGGAAGCCGCCCGGTCCTGCGGCATGAGCTCCGCCTCCGCGCTGCGCCACGTGATCATCCCGCAGGCCTTCCTGCGCATGCTCCCGCCGCTCGGCAACGAGTTTGTGTCCCTGACCAAGAACTCCGCCCTGGTGTCCTTCGTGACCATCAGCGAACTGTTCCTGGTGGGCCAGACCATCATTTCCCGCACCTTCGATGCACTGACCGTGTACGTCTTCATCGGCCTGGTGTACTACGTCCTCACCAACATCATCGGCCTGGCCGCAAACGCAATCGAGAAGAAGATGGCGGTTTACATCTAATGGCACTCCTGGAAACGAAAGAGATCACCAAGTCCTACGGTGACCACCACGTCCTTAAGGGCATCGACTTCACCATCGAGCCCGGCGAAGTTGTCGCCGTCATCGGCCCCAGCGGCGGCGGCAAGTCCACCTTCCTGCGCTGCCTGAACCTCCTCGAGACACCCACGTCCGGCCACGTGGTGTTCGACGGCGAGGACCTCCTGGCGCCAAAGGTGGACCTGGACCGCCTGCGCTCCCGCATGGGCATGGTGTTCCAGCAGTTCAACCTGTTCCCCAACATGACGGCCCTGAAAAACGTCATGCTGCCGCAGATGGATGTGCTGAAGGTCAGCAAGAAGGACGCGGAAGCACGCGCCATGGAACT
Source organism: Pseudarthrobacter humi (assembly GCF_024294965.1). NCBI lineage: Bacteria > Bacillati > Actinomycetota > Actinomycetes > Micrococcales > Micrococcaceae > Pseudarthrobacter > Pseudarthrobacter humi. The sequence goes on along the minus strand of NZ_JANCLV010000015.1, from coordinate 96,510 downwards.
GCTCGAAAAGGTCAACATGACCCATCGGGCCCACGTCTACCCGAACCGGCTCTCGGGTGGCCAGAAACAGCGCATCGCCATCGCCCGCGCCGTGGCCATGAACCCCAAGGTGATGCTCTTCGACGAGCCCACCAGCGCCCTGGACCCCGAAGTGGTCCATGACGTCCTGGACGTCATGGCCGGCCTCGCCGCCGACGGTATGACCATGGTGGTGGTCACCCACGAAATGGGCTTTGCCCGCAAGGTGGCCGACCGCGTGGTGTTCATCGACGGCGGCAAGATCGCCGCCGACCTGCCGCCGGAAGAGTTCTTCTCCGAAAGCAACACCAACCCGCGCATCCGGTCGTTCCTGGAGAAGGTTCTGTAACGCCCAGACCGTCCACTGAACACTCCCCAAAAGATAAGGGCGGTGGCACCGACTTCCGGTGCCACCGCCCTTCGGGTTTGTCGTCGAAGTGTGCGCCAGTGCGAGGCGTGCCTCACGGTCAGGGCTCGGTAACCGTCCGCGGTGCAGGTTCAATTGCCCACGCGGCTTCGTGCAGGAAACTGGCCAGCCGCCGCTGGAAGCCGGCCAGCCTCCTGCGTGTGCGCCCGGCCTGTCGTGGCGCCACAACGGGTGCATCCGGCAAGGCGCTGCGGCTGTCGTTGTTTATAAGGTGGACGACTACCCAAGCCATCATCATCGAATTATCCATGGTTCTCTTCTTGTCATTGGTGGCGGGCACGGAACTTGTGCGCGCGGTTGTTCGGTGGTGCGCAGGCTTTCGGGTTTGCACTTTCCCGGTGCGGATTGGCTACATCTGGCTGTGCGCGGCGACGGCGGGATCTCCGCCGGTGCGGGCGCCCGACTCCAGTTCCGTGATTTCGGCTACCTCCGCGGCCGTCAGCGACACGGCGGCAGCGCCCAGGTTCTCCCGCATGCGTGCGGCCTGGACCGACTTCGGGATGACGATGGTGCCCTGGCTGAGATGCCACGCGAGCACAACCTGGGCAGGTGTGGCACCGCACTTCGCGGCCACGGACTTCACGGTGGCCGCTGCCAGATCGGCGCCCTGCCCCAACGGGCTGTACGCCTCCACCGCAATGCCCAGGGAGCGGCTCTTGGCCGCCAGTTCCTGTTGCTGGAAGGCGGGGTGGATTTCGATCTGGTTGACGGCCGGGTCAACGTCCGCCACCGCCAGGAGTGTGTCCAGGTGGTCAGCCAGGAAGTTCGAAACTCCGATGGCGCGGATCTGGTTGTTGGCGTACAGCTTTTCCATGTCCTTCCAGGCCTCCGTGAAAAGTCCCTGTGCGGGCACGGGCCAATGGATCAGGTAGAGGTCCAGGTAATCCAGGCCCAGGGCTTGGAGGCTGTCCTGGAAGGCGTGGTGGGCCATTCCTTGTTCACCGTTGCGCAGCTTGGTGGTGATGAAGAGTTCCCCGCGGGGTATGCCCGAAGCGGCAATGGCTGCCCCGACGCCGGCCTCGTTCCGGTACGCCGCGGCGGTGTCGATGTGACGGTAGCCGGCTTCGAGGGCATCCTCGACGATGCGCTGCGTTTCTTCCGGCGGGACCTGGAATACGCCGAAGCCGAGTTGCGGGATCTGGACGCCGTTGTTGAGGGTCACGGTGGGGATGGTAATTTCCTGTGGCTGGGACATCATCAGTTCTTCCGGTGGTTGTGTTGTTTGCTCGAACAGCCCTACACGGGCAGGTTATGCACTCAACGCTAGGCACCCCGGCAGTCCGTGTCAGCAGATATGCCATTCCCTCCTTTTCCTAGGACTGGCAGTCCTACCTTGGTCACTGGAAAGCGGGGACGCCGGCTTGGACAATGGAACACATGGGTCAGAGCGCGGAGTTTGGAAAGTTCCTGAAGGCAATGCGGTCACGGCTGACGCCGGAGCAGGCCGGGATAGCCGCGACCACAGGCGGCAGGCGTGTCCCCGGGCTGCGACGCGAGGAAATCGCGCGCCTTGCGGATGTGAGCACCGACTACTACACCCGGCTCGAACAAGGCCGGAACATCCACCCGTCCCGGGCGGTGATGGATTCAGTGGCGAGGGCCCTGCGCCTGGATCCTGGCGAGCAGGCGCACATGTTCGACCTTCTGGAGAACTGCGCGAAGTCCCAGCATTCACCCATTCCGGAACAGGTTGTTCGGCCGGCTCTCCGCCAACTCCTGGACGCCGTGGGCAACGTTCCCGCCCTGATCCTGGGCCGCCGCACAGATGTTCTGGCCGGCAACCGCCTGGCGTTCCTTCTGCTTGCGGAATTCCCGGCCATGCCGGCGGCGGAGCGGAACCTCACCCGCTGGATCTTCCTCGATCCGCGTTCCCACGATCTCTTCCGGGACTGGGAGACCGTGGCGGCCGAAGCCGTCGGGACCCTGCGCGCGGACATCGGCCGGCACCCCAACGACCCCCAGGCCAATCAACTCGTCGGCGAACTCGCAGTGCACAGCGAACGCTTCCGCCAATGGTGGGCCGGACACCGGCTGGCCACAGGGTCCGCAGGCAGTGTCCGGCTGCACCATCCCGTCGTCGGGGACCTGGAACTGAACTTCGAAGACCTGACGATTCCCGACGATCCAGACCAGGTGCTGCGGGTGTATTCAGCGAAGCCGGGCTCGCCGTCGGCCGATTCCCTGACCCTGCTCGGCAGCTTCGGCGCCGAAGTGCTGGCCGCCGCGGCAGCCCCTCGGGCCACAGAAGACACGGACGCGTCCGGCGCCGGCAAGGCGCCCTGACTTCCTGAAGGACAGCGGGTCACATCCTGCGCGTAGCCTCTGTGACAAGACCTGCCACCGGCCCCCGTGGTAATCGTCGTAGGTCCGCCCGGGCCCTCCGGTGCGGATCTACACGACCCGAAGGATGGAAATGCGCAGCGCCACACTAATGACCAGGAAGTCTTTGCTAGTTGGATCCGGCCTGGGGCTGCTGGCACTAATCACCGGCTGCAGCAGGTCCGCTGCCGGGGCCGCGGCACCCTCGCCGGCCGCCTCCGCAGCGCCCCACGCCTGGTCCTACGACGGCGCCGAGGGTCCCGAACACTGGGGCGCCCTGAGTTCCGATTTCGGCTCCTGCTCGTCCGGCACCGCCCAGTCCCCCATCGACGTCGGGGGTGGGTCGGACCTTTCCCCTGCGCCGCTCGCCGTCGACTATTCCGCCTCGGAAGGCGAGATCACCGATAACGGCCATACCACCGAGCTGCGTGCACTGACGGCCCAGGGCATCACGGTTGGCGGCAAGGAGTACGCGTTCAAGCAGATGCACTTCCATGCCCCGTCCGAGCACACGCTGGGTGGAGTCCGCTACGATGCCGAGTTCCACTTCGTCCACCAGGCCGACGACGGCGGGCTGGCCGTCGTCGGGATCCTCGCCACGGTGGGGGCTGACAATGCGGCGTGGGCACCGTACACGGACGGCGTGCCAGCCGCCGCCGATGGGCAGAAGGTGGCGGCCGGCGTCGTGGACTTCCCGGGACTGTTCCCGGCGTCGCTGGACCATTTTGCGTATGACGGCAGCCTGACCACTCCGCCCTGCTCGGAAGGCGTACGCTGGCTTCTTCTCGAGACCCCCGTCGAGCTGGGAGCCGGACAGCTCGCCGCACTGCGCGCGGCGCACGCGGGCAACAGCCGGCCGGTCCAGCCGCTCAACGGGAGGGACGTCGTCGCGGCGGACCAGTAGAACCTCAGACCGTGGCGGGGTCCGTGTTGGCGCCGCAGAGGATCACGGCCACGCGTTCGCCGTCCACCGGGATGTAGGCGCCGGAGAGCAGGGCGGCGAAAGCAGTGGCCGCGCCGTGCTCCACGATGATGCGGTACTGCTCCCACAGCAGGGAGCGGGCGGCCACGATGTCGTCGTCGGAGACCAGCACGGCGCGGACGCCGGTCCGGACGGCCACGTCGAAGCCGATCCGGCCGATCTGCCGGGCCCCCAGGGAGTCCGCGGCGACCCCGGAGACGGCCACGTCCACGGGGATCCCGGCCGCGAGCGCGGCGTGCAGGGTGGGCGTTGAGTGGGACTCAACGCCCACCACTTTGGCCCGGCCTTCCACGGCGGCTGCGACGCCCGCCATGAGCCCGCCGCCACCCACGGCCACCACCACGGTGTCCACGTCGCCCAGCTGCTCCAGCAGCTCGGTTCCGATGGTACCGGCGCCGGCTGCGATCTCAGGCTGGTCGTAGGCGTGGCAGTAGACCGCGCCCGTTTCGGCGGCGTAGGCCATCGCGGCGTCGTAGGCCTGGGAGTATTCGGTCCCGCGCTGGACCACGTTGGCGCCGATATCCCAGAGCTTCTTGACCTTCACGGCCGGGGCGGTTTCGGGCACGAACACCGTGGCCGGGACCCCCACTTCCGTGGCCGCGTAGGCGTTGGCGAGCCCGGCGTTGCCGCCGGAGGCCACCACAATGCCGACGTCGTCCTTGAGTTCGCCGCGCTCCCGGCAGGCCAGGACCCGGTTGAACGCACCCCGCGCCTTGAAGGTGCCGGTGTGCTGCATGAACTCGCATTTGAGCCACACCTCGCCGGGGAATTGGCCTCGGTCAGCCGCCAGCACGGGCGTGACGCGGATCCTCCCCGCAATCCGGGCAGCGGCTTCGTCGACGTCGGTGCGTGTGATCATGGGGAAATCCTCGTTCCGGGGTGGGGCTGGGTACAACGTTCAGGCTATCGCCCGCGTGGTGCCGCCGTCGTTCCGTCCCAGTGTCTCGGCGCAAAAGCGTCCCAAAGAGGGAAATGGGCCGCTTGCGCGCGCCGGGTTCGCGGCATGCCGGATTACCCGGCCCTGCTGCCGGGCGTTTTCCCAGGGCCGCTTGAATTTGTTAACCGATGAAGATGACGAGGTCTTCGCAGAAGTCGCGTCCTGCCGTGTCCGCTTGCCCGTGACTGGCCGTCTCGCCGAGGTCCCTGATGAACTCGTCGTCGGAGGGGTCAGCAGGCGTGCCGCCGTGATCCATGAGGATCTCGAACCTGAAGGTACCCGTGTCCATGAACAGACGCGTACCGTCCGGGCCATAGACCTTCTGGACCCCGGAGACAGCGATCTCGACGGTCAGGGTGCCATCGCCGTTGTCGGTGATTTTGTGGTCCCGCGCCTGGCCTGACTCCGTGAGCGTGTACGTCTGCTGGTTCAGGGTGTTTGTCCACACATCGGTTGAGCGGATCGGACCCCCTCCGTATGCGAGGCCGTCGCCGTGATGAACGAAGAGGAACATCCCCTCGGCATGCCTGTCGTGTCGCACCGGGAAGTCTACGATCCCGGCGCAGAATCCGGGGAATTCTTCCTGGGCAATGGCGCTGCTGGACTCCGTAAAGTGGTCGTGCTCGAACGGCCGCGCCGCCAACGCAGGGGCAGCCGATGCGACCGAGATTCCGATCGCGGAGATCACCGCTCCCATGGTGGCGAGTACCTTGTGCTTCATTTCATCCCCCTCGATTAGTAGCCCGCAGCAGCGAGCCAGAGATCATCTGTTCGTTGCTTGGGTGGCGATCGACGGAGAGCAGGCAACCACGGCCAGGGAATTCAGAAGCATCACGCACAAGACAATGAGTTTGAGATTCGGCTGTGATGCCGCTCCGCCACTTTTCACAAGGGGCACCTCCACACCAAGAATGTGTCCGGAGCCCAGATCAGCGGAGTTTTCTGATGGGGAAAACGCTACTCCCGGGGCGCCGGTGGCACCAGAGTTCACTACAAGAGACGCATTCCGGTTACGTCCTCGAACGAAATATCCCTGCGGGCGCCGGTGTTGCCCCGGATATGACAACCATCGGAATCATCGGCGCAGGACACCTTGGCAGCCAGGTTGCCCGCAAAGCGGTGGAACTCGGCTACGACGTGGTGATCAGCAATTCCCGCGGCCCCGAAACGCTGGCCGCGCTCGTGGCGGAACTGGGACCCCGCGCCCGGGCCGCGACGCCGGCCGAAGCGGCAGCGGCGGGCGATTTCGCCGTCGTGACCATTCCCTTCAGGAGCCTCGGCAGCATCCCCGTGGAGCCGCTCGCGGGGAAGATCGTGATCGACACCGGCAACTACTACTGGAAGCGCGACGGCCATGTTCCGGCCCTCGACGCCGGCGAAACCACGTCCTCCGCGCTGGTGCAGCAACACCTGCCCACGTCCAAGGTGGCGAAGGGCTTCAACCACATCCGGTACAGCGAGATCACCACGGACGGCACGCCTCCCGGCACCCCGAACCGCCGTGCCCTGGCCACCGCGAGCGACTACGCCGAGGCCAGCGAGCTTGTGACGAAGCTGTATGACGGGTTCGGCTTCGACACCGTGGATCTCGGCCCGCTCTCCGAGAGCTGGCGCGCGGAGCCGGGCCGTCCGGCGAATGTGGTGCGGCAGAACGCTGCTGAACTCAGCGAGACCCTGGCCAAGGCGCCGCGGACCGTCTGACGGTTGGCGAACGCGGTGGCGGGCGGTTGGCGAACCGTGCCGGCCGGCACCGGCCTGCGATAATTAATCCATTCGGTGTATTATTCACGGTGATCCACGTTCTGCTGGCCCCGACGCGGCCCAAACCTGATCCCTGACACCGAAGGATTTCCGTGAGCCACCTCAACCACAACCAGGCCGCGCGGCCTGCCCCTGGCGCCGAAATGCCACCCCACGCCATCGGCAAGGACGTAGCCCTCGCCTTGTTGGTCGGGCTTCTGGCGGGTTTGCTTGGGCTGGCCCCGTGGCTGGTCACCGGCGCGCAGCTTCCCCCGCAGAACCTTTGGGGCGCGGAAGTGCTGCCGCAGCAGATGCCCCTGTCGCTCCTGCCGTTGAGCCAGTACGAACTCACCACGCTCGTTGCGCTGATGACCGCAGGAGGGGCGGCCGCCGGCCTGGCGGTGCGGCTCTGGTCACCCGCCCGACGGCGGCTGGTTGTCTGGTGCACGGCCGGGGGCGTTCTCGCGGTGCAGGCCACGGCGACGGTTCAGGCGTTTTCAGTGCTCGCTGGCGGCTTGGCCGGCGGAACGGCGTCGGGGGTCTATTTCGCCGGCCTGCTCGCAGGGGTCATCGCAGCCATCGCTGCGAGCATCGTGGCACTCCTTCTCGGCTCGGCGAAATCCAGGGCCCTGGCGGCCCTGGCTATCGGACTTGTCGCCGTGCCGATTGGCTCGTGGGTCGGCGAGTGGGCGGGGAACCTGGCCGGAGCAGGCAATGTGTCGCCGGCGGTATTGACACTGCTGCGCTGGCTGCCCGCGATACTCGTCGGCGTGGCGCTGGCGTGGTGCGGCCTCCGTCCCGCCCGCCGCGCATTCGTGTGGCTGGTGAACCTGGCCGCTCTGTGGGTGGTTCCGGCGTTGTTCATCTCCGTCAACTACGTCCTGGGCACACGGCTGCCGGAGCGGGACCCGCAGGAGATGGCACTGATGATCCGGCAGATCCTGGCAGCCACGCTCGGACCCGACGGCGGGGCCGGCCCGACCGTCCTCCTGGCACTGACCATCGGCCTGGCAGGCTCAGCCGCCCAGGAGTTCGTCCGCCGGCGTCGGCGTCGCTGAAGGCCAGGACCCAGCCGCGGGACCGATACCAGAACTACCTCGATCCCCCGCATTCCCGCGATTCTTTTGGGCTGCCGACCGGTCCATGGGGGTCATTCCTTTCTACAATTTAAGTGGCGGCATAGGCGGCAATCAGCCGAACCAGCCGCACCACAAGGAGGACCGCAATGGGTTTGGGTGACAGGATCCACAACGCCGCGGAGAGGCTTCACGGCAAGGGTAAGAAGGCCGCCGGTGAGGTCAGCGGAAGCGACCGCATGAGGGCGGAAGGCAAGGCCCGCGCAGTCCGGGCCGACCTCAAGCAAGCCGGCGAAAAGATCAGGCACGCCTTCAAGCGGCACTGAATACGAACAAACGAACGGGCGGCTCCGCCAGGAGCCGCCCGTTCTTTATGCCCGGTCGGGAAGAGTTTGCTGTCCCCACCCCCTCCCAACCCACACACCCCCTTGACTCGCGCCTCCACCTTCCCTAAACTTTTCATAAAGCAGAATCTAAATTCCACAAAGCGGAAACTCGAGAAGAGCCAGGCAAGCGGAAGATAGATCAAAGCCCTCCTCGGAAGGACCTACGATGACGTACACAGTGAACTGCTCCATCCTCTTGACGGAGCTTCCCCTGCTCGAGCGCCCCGCAGCCGCAAAGGCTGCCGGCTTTGACGCCGTCGAGTTCTGGTGGCCCTTCGACACCTCCGTCCCCACGGACGCCCAGGTCACCGGGTTTGAGAACGCCATCAAGGATGCCGGCGTACAGCTCACGGGCCTGAACTTCAACGCCGGCAACATGCCCGGCGGCGACCGCGGCCTGGTCTCCTGGCCCGCGCGTTCCACCGAATTCCTGGACAACATCGACGTCGTCGCCGGCATTGGCGAGCACCTCGGCTGCAAGGCCTTCAACGCCCTCTACGGCAACCGCGTCGACGGCGAGTCGGCCGAGAAGCAGGACGCCATCGGCGCCGAGAACCTCGCCGCGGCAGCTGCCGGCGTCGCAGGCATCGGCGGCACAGTCCTCCTCGAACCCGTCAGCGGCGCTCCCAAGTACCCGCTCCTCACGGCCGAAGACGCTCTCAAGGTCATCGCCCGCGTCAAGGCGGAATCCGGCGCGGGGAACATCAAGCTCCTCGCGGACTTCTACCACCTGGCAGTCAACGGGGACGACGTCGCAGCCGTCATCGAACACCACGCCAAGGACTTCGGCCACATCCAGATTGCCGACAACCCCGGCCGCGGGGCTCCCGGAACCGGCGAGCTTCCCCTCGGCGAATGGATCGCCCGCAGCCGCGAACTCGGCTACGACGGCTACATCGGCCTCGAATACAAGGAACCGCAGGAAACGGCCTTCAGCTGGGCCATCCGCCAGCGCGCCAGCCGCTAATCCCCACCAGCCCAACTGAGTAGCAGCAGATGCTGTTTAGAGCCCTCAAAACGACATCTACTGCGACCTAGTTGGGTCCGGCTTCCGCATTCACCACACAGACTTTCAGTAAAGGAACCACAATGAGCAACGTTGCAGTCATCGGACTCGGAATCATGGGCCTCCCCATGGCCATCAACCTCGTCAAGGCCGGCCACACCGTCACCGGCTTCAACCGCAGCCAGGACAAGATCGACAAGCTCGTCTCCGAAGGCGGCCAGGGTGCCACGAGCATCGCGGACGCCGTCAAGGACGCCGACGTCGTCATCACCATGGTGCCGGACTCCCCCGACGTCGAAGGCGTAGTCAGCGGCAAGGACGGCGTCTTCGCCAACGCGAAGAAGGGCACCCTCTGGATCGACGCGTCCAGCATCCGCCCGGACGTTGCCAAGCGCCTCGCCGACGATGCCAAGGAAGCCGGCATCCGCCCCCTCGACGCCCCGGTCTCCGGCGGCGAACAGGGCGCCATCAACGCCGCTCTCTCCATCATGGTGGGCGGTGAGGCAGCCGACTTCGAGGCAGCACAGGATGTCCTGAACGCCGTTGGCAAGACCATCGTCCACGTGGGCCCCTCCGGCTCCGGCCAGACCGTCAAGGCAGCCAACCAGCTGATCGTAGCCGTCAACATCCAGGTCCTGGGCGAAGCAATCGCCTTCCTTGAGGCCTACGGCGTGGACACCGACGCCGCCCTCAAGGTCCTCGGCGGCGGCCTTGCCGGCTCCAAGGTCCTCGACCAGAAGGGCCAGAAGATGCTCGACCGCAACTTCGACCCCGGCTTCCGCCTGGCCCTCCACCACAAGGACCTCGGCATCATCACCTCGGCAGCCCGCGAAGCCAACGTCGCCTTCCCGCTCGGCGCCGTCGTCGCACAGCTCGTCGCCGCCACCGTCAACCAGGGCGACGGCGGCCTCGACCACTCAGGACTCTTCAAGCAGGTCCTGCAGCTCAGCGGCCGCAAGTAGAAGCAGCCCCGTAATGGGGCACTTCGACACGGACACGCCGGCCGCCGTCGTAATTTACGACGCCGACTCCCCCAAAGTGCCCCGCGACGGTTCGCCGGGCCTCCCCTCAGCACACCCTGTTTCGACAGGCTCAACAACCACAGACGTTTCAAGGAGTACACAATGACTAAGATGCGCACCGTTGACGCTGCCGTCGCGATCCTGGTTAAGGAAGGCGCCATTGAGGCGTTCGGCCTGCCAGGGGCGGCAATCAACCCGTTCTACTCGGCAATGCGGAAGAACGGCGGGGTCCGGCACACGCTGGCCCGCCACGTTGAAGGCGCCAGCCACATGGCGGACGGCTATTCCCGGGCCAAGGATGGCAACATCGGCATCTGTATCGGCACCTCGGGCCCTGCCGGCACGGACATGATCACCGGCCTGTACGCGGCCTGGGCGGATTCCATCCCCATGCTCTGCATCACCGGCCAGGCCCCCGTGGCCAAGCTGCACAAGGAAGACTTCCAGGCCGTGGACATCCAGACCATTGCCGCCCCGGTCACCAAGATGGCCATGACCATCATGGAGCCCGGCCAGGTTCCGGGCGCCTTCCAGAAGGCCTTCCAGCTGATGCGTTCCGGCCGTCCGGGCCCGGTCCTGCTGGACCTGCCGTTCGACGTGCAGATGGCCGAGATCGAATTCGACATCGACGCCTACGAGCCCATCGTGGTCCAGAAGCCCACGGCCAGCCGCAAGCAGCTGGAAAAGGCCCTGGACATGCTGACCGCAGCCGAGCGCCCGCTGATCGTGGCCGGTGGCGGCATCATCAACGCCGGCGCCTCCGCGCAGCTGGTGGAACTGGCCGAACTGCTGAACGTTCCGGTCATCCCCACCCTGATGGGCTGGGGCACCATCCCGGACGACCACGTGCTGATGGCCGGCATGGTGGGGCTGCAGACCAGCCACCGCTACGGCAACGAGACCATGCTGGCCTCCGACTTCGTGATCGGCATCGGCAACCGCTGGGCCAACCGCCACACCGGCGGTCTGGACACCTACACGGCCGGCCGCAAGTTCGTGCACATCGACATCGAGCCCACCCAGATCGGCCGCGTGTTCTCACCGGACCTGGGCATCGCGTCCGACGCCGGTGCGGCGCTGGACGGGCTGATTGAGCTGGCACGCGAGCGCCAGGCAGCGAAGTCCCTGCCGGACTACGCCGGCTGGGTTGCCGAGTGCACCGCACGCAAGGGCTCCCTGCAGCGCAAGACGCACTTCGAGAACGTGCCGATCAAGCCGCAGCGTGTGTACGAGGAAATGAACAAGGCGTTCGGCAAGGACACCACGTACGTGTCCACCATCGGCCTGTCGCAGATCGCCGGCGCGCAGCTGCTGCACGTGTTCGGCCCGCGCCAGTGGATCAACGCCGGCCAGGCGGGCCCTCTGGGCTGGACCGCCCCGGCCGCCCTGGGCGTGGTCCGCGGCAAGCCGGACGAGACCGTGGTTGCCCTGTCCGGTGACTACGACTTCCAGTTCATGATCGAGGAGCTGGCCGTGGGCGCGCAGTTCAACCTGCCGTACATCCACGTGGTGGTGAACAACTCCTACCTGGGCCTGATCCGCCAGTCGCAGCGCGGCTTCGAGATGGAACAGAACGTGTCCCTGGCGTTCGAGAACATCAACAGCCCCGAGACCAACGGCTACGGCGTGGACCACGTCAAGGTGGCCGAGGGCCTGGGCTGCAAGGCCATCCGCGTGGAAAACCCCTCCGATCTGCCGGCGGCCTTCGACAAAGCCAAGGCACTGATGGGCGAGTTCAAGGTTCCCGTGGTGGTTGAAGTGATCCTGGAGAAGATCACCAACATCTCCATGGGCGTGGAAATCAACGCCGTGAACGAGTTCGAGGAGCTGGCGGCCCGCGGCGCGGACGCCCCGACTTCGATCATCGCCCTGCTGGACTAAGTAAGAAACTGAGAGGAGGTACCGGAATGCGTGTGGTCATCGCCCCGGACAAGTTCAAGGGCTCGCTGTCCGCCCCCGACGTCGCCGCCCGCCTGAGCGCGGGACTGCAGTCAGCTGTGGCGGACCTCGAGACCACACTCATCCCGGTGGCCGACGGCGGCGAGGGCACCCTCGACGCCGCCGTCGGCTCCGGCTTCACCCGCCGGACCGCCACGGTCACCGGCCCCACGGGCCAGCCGGTCCGCGCCGACTTCGCGGTCCGCGGCCGGGAGGCCGTGATCGAAATGGCCGCCGCATCCGGGCTCGCGCTGCTGCCCTCCGTCATCCACGGCGGCGGCCCGGACTCCGGAACGGCCACCACCGCCACCAGCCTGGGCACCGGCGAACTCATCCGTGCCGCCCTGGACCTGGGCTGCCGGCAGATCATCCTGGGCGTTGGCGGCAGCGCCAACACCGACGGCGGCGCCGGCGTCCTGCAGGGCCTCGGCGCGGTCTTCCTCGACAAAGAGGGCAACGAGCTCCCCGGCGGCGGGGCCGCCCTGGCCCGCCTGGACCGGATCGATTTCTCCGGCCTGGACGTCCGGCTGGAGGACGCCCGCTTCACCCTGGCGTCCGACGTCGACAATCCCCTGCTGGGATCCAGCGGCGCCGCCGCGATCTTCGGACCGCAGAAAGGCGCGACCCCGAGTGACGTCGTCGCCCTCGACGCCGCCCTGGCGAACTTCGTCTCGGTCCTCGCCGGCGAGATCGGCACCCGCGCCGAGAGGGCCGCTGTCGCACCCGGTGCGGGAGCGGCCGGCGGCGTCGGCTACATTGCCATCGCGGCGCTGGCCGCGGCACGCAGGCCGGGCATCGACGTCGTCCTCGGATTCACTGAACTGGAGCAGCGGCTTGCCGGCGCGGACCTGGTGATCACCGGCGAAGGGAGCCTGGACGAGCAGAGCCTGCTCGGCAAAACGCCCATGGGGGTGGCGCGCGCCGCGGCACGTGCCGGAATCCCTGTGATTGCCGTCTGCGGCCGCAGTACGCTGAGCCAGGAACAGCTCGCGGAAGCCGGGTTCAGTGCGGTTCATGCCCTGACCGATTTTGAGTCCAATGTAGAGAAATGTATGGCCGAAGCAGGCCCGCTGCTTGAAGAATTGGGTAAGCACATCGGCGTGCACCTGCCTGCGATCACAGCGCGTACCGACACCAAGGAGATCATCCATGTCTGAAGAAACCACCCCGGCGGCCGGCTCGTTTGACCTGGTCATCCGCGGCCAGCGCATCCTCACCACTGCAGGCATCACCGCCCGCGAAGTGGGCATCCGCGGCGGCGTGATCGTCGCCATCGAACCGTTCGGCAACGGCCTCACCGGCACTCAGGTCATCGACCTGGCCGACGACGAAACCCTCATCCCCGGCCTCGTGGACACACACGTCCACGTCAACGAACCCGGCCGTACCGAGTGGGAGGGCTTCGCGTCCGCCACCCGAGCGGCCGCCGCCGGCGGTGTCACTACCATCATCGACATGCCGCTGAACTCCATCCCGCCCACCACTACGGTGGAGAACCTCAAGCTCAAGCGCGAAGTGGCCGAGGACCAGGCGTTTGTGGACGTCGGGTTCTGGGGCGGCGCCGTGCCGGGCAACAAGAAGGACCTCCGCGGCCTCCATGACGAGGGCGTGTTCGGCTTCAAGTGCTTCCTGCTGCACTCCGGCGTGGACGAGTTCCCGCACCTCGAAGCGGACGAGATGGAGGAGGACATGGCCGAGCTCAAGTCCTTCGACTCCCTCATGATCGTCCACGCCGAGGACTCCCACGCGATCGACCGCGCCCCGCACCCGGGCGGCGACCACTACGAAACGTTCCTGGCCTCCCGCCCGCGCGGCGCCGAGAACAAGGCCATCGCCGAGGTCATCGAGCGCGCCCGCTGGACCGGCGCCCGCGCCCACATCCTGCACCTCTCGTCCTCCGATGCGCTGCCCATGATCGCGAGTGCAAAGCGCGACGGCGTCCACCTCACCGTGGAGACGTGCCCGCACTACCTCACCCTGATGGCCGAGGAAATCCCGGACGGCGCCACCGCCTACAAGTGTTGCCCGCCGATCCGTGAGGCCTCCAACCGCGAGCTGCTCTGGAAGGGCCTGCAGGACGGCACCATCGACTGCATCGTCTCGGACCACTCCCCCTCCACCCTGGACCTGAAGGACCTGGAAAACGGCGACTTCGCCGTGGCCTGGGGCGGCGTCTCCTCGCTGCAGCTGGGGCTGTCCCTGATCTGGACCGAGGCCCGGCACCGCGGCATTACCCTGGAACAGGTGGTGTCCTGGATGGCCGAAAAGCCCGCCGCTTTGGCCCGCCTGCACAACAAGGGCCAGCTTGCCCTCGGCTACGACGCGGACTTCTCCATCTTCGCGCCCGACGACGCCTACGTGGTCGACGTCACGAAGCTCAAGCACAAGAACCCCATCACGCCCTACGACGGCAAGGCGCTCTCCGGCGTCGTCCGCAAAACGTTCCTTCGCGGCAACGAGATCGACGGCCGCACGCCCAGCGGCAAGCTGATCCGCCGCGGCGGCGTCTGAGGGCGCAGCGCGATGGCCGTCAATGTCCATGCCCCATACCCGGGGCGCGCCGGCTCCCGTGTTGGCTCCGGACCGGGCGCCCGTCCCGGCCTCCAGCCAGGGCTTCAGCCGCGCGGCCTGGCAGTGTGGCTCCAGCCCTGTGAAGGCCAGGACATCGACCCGGCGGTCTGGGCCCAGGCCGCCCAAGCTGTCCTGGCGCGTGCCCGCCAGCTCGCTCCGGATGCCGGATTCCACCTGTGGACCGCGGCCGGAACCAGGACGTCCGGCGTCGAGGGTTCAGGCGGTCCCGACGTTTCCGCCGGCGGCGCTGGAGTTCCGGAAACGGCGTCCGACGCCGGAAACGGCACCGCCGCCGTCGTCGCCCCGCCAGTCGCCCCGCCGGTCTCCCTGGCCGGGCGGCGGAGCATCGTGGCAGTGGATCTGGCCGCGGACACGGTCCTCCTGGACGGTGTCCCGGTCAGCTTCACCCACATGGAATTCAGCCTCCTGAGGTACCTTGTGGAAAACCAGTCGCGGACGATTCAACGTGAAGAACTGCAACGCGTCCTGGAATCCCTGGACTGCCCCGGCGCGGCATTCCGCTCCATCGACGTGTATGTTGGCCGTGTCCGGCGCAAGCTGGGCTCGGCCCGCCACGCCATCGCCACGGTTCGCGGGGGCGGCTACCAGTTTGTCCCCGGACCGGGCAGCACTGTCCGCGGTCCTGCGGAATACTGCATCTAGGCAGCCCGTTGCACCCATAGATTGATCGCCGGCCACGGCGGTTGCCCCACAAGTCGTTGCCCCACAAGTCAAGGATCCTTACATGACCCAGAAACTCCTCGCCGGAACCCAGGCCCCCGATTTTGCCCTGCTCAACGCCGATGGCCAGAAGGTCTCCCTCTCCGATTACCGCGGACACAACGTCATTGTGTACTTCTACCCGGAGGCCGCCACCCCCGGCTGCACCACCGAGGCCTGCGACTTCCGCGACAACCTCGCCAGCCTGCAGTCCTCCGGCTACGAGGTCCTGGGCATCTCCCCGGACGCGCCTGAGAAGCTGGCGGCCTTCACCGGCGACTTCGCCCTGACGTTCCCGCTGCTCTCCGACGAGGACCACGCCGTGGCGCTGGCCTACGGCGCCTGGGGCGAAAAGCTCGTGAACGGCGAAGTGGTTGACGGCCTGGTCCGTTCCACCGTGGTGCTCGACGCCGAAGGCAAGGTCACGCTCACCCAGTACCAGGTCAAGGCCCAGGGCCACGTCGCGGCGCTCAAGGCTGAGCTCGGCGTCTAGGGAAACCTGCGCGAACGGACAGTTGCGGCCCTAGCCGGGCGTCCGCACGACGGCGGGACCTCCCGCCGTCGTTGCTCCATCTTGGGGACTATTTGTTTCGTCCGCGCGCGGCCACGTGCCAGCGGTCCACGATGCTGCCGCCGCTGACCACGGTGACGTCGTCGACGAGGTTCATGGCGATGCAGACGTGATTGGGGACCACACGCAGACGATCTCCGAGAGCCGGCAGCATTGCTTCCTCAGGCCATACAACGGTGGCGTGGTGCTCTGACAGCGCGGTGATTCGGGCGTCCGGGAAGTCAAGGAGCCGCCCGAAGCCGGTGGCCCAGCCGGGCCGGTCCCCGCCGAGGATCTTGCTGCCGGAGTCCAGGATGACCCTCCGCGGGATGAGGTCGGTGCCTTCATGGCGGCTGACGACTGTTGCCGCGATGGTCAGTGCGATGTCTTCGGCTGCACAGCGTCCCAGTTCCAGCTGTTGGGCATCTCCGAAGACGTACACGCCGGGCCGGACTTCCGTGGCTCCGGAGTTTCCGGCAGTGAGGGTGGCAGTGGGTGTGGACCCGCCGCTGCGGTGGGTGATCGGGAAACCTGCCGCAGTGAGCATGCCGGCTGCTTCGCCGAGGGCCAGCCGTTCCTCGTCCATGGCCTTCAACGGCATGCCCGGGGCATAGCTGTGGCCTGGAAACGTGAAAATGCCCGTTACCCGCAGCCCTGCGCGCGCCGCGGCGTGGGCGACGTCGACAGCGACGTCGGGTGCGATCCCGCTGCGGTGATGGCCGCTGTCGATCTCCAGCACTACTTCAATCTCCCCGACGGCATCGCCCAGCGACGCGGCCATGGTTTCGGCTGCTTCCCGCGAGTCCAGGCCTACTGCGATCCTGGCTTTTGCTGCAAGGCGCCGGAGCCGTTCAGCCTGCCGGGGGCCGACCCAGAGCGGATACGCGATGAAGATGTCCTTGGCCCCATGCTCTGCAAAGACTTCGGCCTCTCCGAGGGTGGCCACAGTCAGTCCGACGGCTCCGGCTGCCAGCTGCATTTCGGCGATTTCGGGCACTTTGTGCGTCTTGACATGTGGCCGGAGGTGCAGGCCCTTGGCCTCTACGGCCGTTGCCATGCGGTCGATATTTCGCTGGAGCACGTCCCGGTCGATGATGATCTCAGGTGTGTCGATTTCCGCTGGGATGGTCATCCTTACACTTTAGGCGGAACCCCTCGCATACTCTATGTATACAACACCGACCCTCGGTGGGGACTGAAGGAGATTCAATGCGCAAACCAGAGCTGGAGTTCGACGAACCGCTCGCTGGCTGGCAGAAGACAAACGGCGACGCCGAACACGGAATCTGGGAGCAGATCCTCGCTGCGGATCCTCTGAGCGGAGATTCGACCCTGCTCCAACGCTATGAGCCCGGTGCCGACACCATCGCCGGCGGGGTGATCGTCCACGACTACTGGGAAGAGGTCATGCTTCTCTCGGGCGAACTCACCGATGTGACGCTCGGGAAGACGTTTAGCGCCGGCATGTACGCGTGCCGCCCACCCGGCATGCGTCACGGACCTTACGTCAGCGGCGCCGGCTGCAGCATGCTCGTTGTTGTTCGACCCTCCCCGGAACCCGGCGCGAACGGACATTTGGGGCCCTAGCTGAGCGGACGCACGAGGCTCTGCCCGGCGGACGCACGACGGCGGGACCTCCCGCCGTCGTCCGCTCTCGTTAATGCCCTCACTGAGTCCGCGACGGAACAGACAGCAGGCCGAGTTCGGCCGAGTGGGGCGGGTTTGCCCCCGGCCGGGAGCAGGTGATCGCCGCGGCTCCGTTGGCGTAGGCGGCGAGCGTATGCAGTTCATCGTGGGACAGGCTTTGGAGCCGTTGCCGGCCGCCGGCTCCGAGCGCCGCGAGCTGGTTCAGGCCGGAGATGAGCGCGGCCATGAAGGAGTCGCCGGCGCCCACGGTGTCTGCCAGGGTGGGGTCGAAACTGATCGTCGCCCGCTCACGGGCGGCCTCCAACAGTCCATACGTGGCTTGGTCACCCGGCCCCAGCACGGCCGCGATCGATCCCGTGTGGACGTGTTTGGAGTCCTGCACCGCTTCAAGTGCAGGAAGGGCCGCCCCGTTGATGTCCCAACTGATGTCGAACGCGTAGGTGGCGCCGCCGTCGGGACCCAGCGTGGCGATCGCCGTCGACGTCCGTGCGCTGCCGCCCCTAATCGCGGTGACGCCGTTCGCGCTCATGTGCTCCTCGACCATGTGCCCATGCGGATCATCGGCGTAGTGCGTCACAAGGTTGGTCGCCAGACCCAGCCACGCCACGCCCACAGCCACGTTGAGGGGACTGCCTCCCGGATGGGCCTGG
The DNA here is from genome assembly GCF_024294965.1 of Pseudarthrobacter humi. Classification (NCBI taxonomy): domain Bacteria; kingdom Bacillati; phylum Actinomycetota; class Actinomycetes; order Micrococcales; family Micrococcaceae; genus Pseudarthrobacter; species Pseudarthrobacter humi. Next base: position 78,521 of record NZ_JANCLV010000015.1, on the reverse strand, counting down.
ATTCCGCCAGGCCTGCGGGGGTCGCTGATGATGTCCACGAGCGACTCGCCGATGACGGTGATCATGGTCAACGGCCCGGGTACACGACGGCTTTGAGCTGTCCGGCCTGCTTGCCGGCTTTCAGGGCTTCCTCGGACTCGGCAAGCGTGAACTTTCCGGTCACGAGGATGTCCAGGTCCACCTTTCCGTCGGCGATCAGCTGGATCGCCAGCGGCCAGGTGTTGGTGTAGCGGAACACGCCGGAGAGCCAGATTTCCCGGTTCTGGATGTACGAGACCGGAAGCTCGACGTCGTCCGCCCCCAAACCGACGAGGATGACCCTCCCGGCAGGTCCCACGGCTTTTATCCCTGAACGGACCGCCTGAGGTGCGCCGGAAGCGTCAATGAACGCATCGACGTCGAGCCCTTCAACACTGTCGGTCCTGGCGTTGAGCGCGTGCGTTGCGCCGTGTTCCAAAGCGAAGGCGAGCCGGTCCTCGGCAATGTCCGTGATGTAGATTTCGGTGGCCCCGAAGGCGCGGGCGGCTTGGGCGGCGATGATGCCGATCGGGCCGGCGCCGGCGATCAGGACCCGGCTGCCGGGCTTGATTTCCGCTCGCTCGCAGGCCCACAGCCCGACAGAGAGCGGTTCGATGAGTGCTGCCGCTTCGTCGCTGACGCTGTCCGGGATGTCGTAGGCGAAGTCGGACTGGATGGTGACGTACTCGGCGAAGGCGCCGTCGATCGGCGGGGTGGCGTAGAACTCGATGTCCGGGCACAGGTTGTAGCGTCCGGCCTTGCACTGCTTGCAGGTGCGGCAGGGGCGCTGGGGTTCGACGGCGACGCGGTTGCCGATGCGGGCCGGGTCAACGGCGCTTCCGACGGCGGCGATCCGGCCGGAGAGTTCGTGGCCCAGGATCAACGGGTGGTCCACCACGTAGTCGCCGATCCGGCCGTGCTCGTAGTAGTGGACGTCGCTGCCGCAGACGCCGACGGCGGCCACCTGCACCAGGACCTGGTCGGCGTCGAGCTGCGGAAGGGGCAGGGTTTCCATCACCATGTCACCCTGACGCTTCAGGACGGAGGCGCGCATCGTTGCCGGCAGTTCAGCGGGGGCCAGGGTGGTGGACTGGGCGGTGGGTGTTGTCATCGGAGCGGTCCTTTCGGGAATTCGGAAGTGGAGGGCCGGGTGCCTGAACCCGTTATTTCACGGCGCCGAGGGACAGGCCCTGGACGAGCTTGTCCTGGGCGGCGAACCCGGCGAACAGCACCGGGAGGGAGATCACGACGGCGGCCGCGCAGACCTTCGCCAGGAAGAGGCCCTGGCCTGAAACGAAGCCGGTCAGGAAGACGGGCGCCGTTCCCGCCACCACGCCGGTGAGGACCCGGGCCAGGAGCAGTTCGTTCCAGCTGAAGATGAAGCAGATCAGGGCGGTCGCGGCGATGCCGGGCATTGCGACGGGTGCCACCACCTTGCGAAGCGTGAGGAGCAGCCCGGCGCCGTCGATCTGGGCGGCTTCGAGCATTTCGACCGGAACTTCAGCGAGGAATGACCGCATCATCCAGACCGCGATCGGGAGGTTCATGGACGTGTACATCAGGATCAGGAACCAGATGTTATCCAGGGCCCCGACCGTCCTGGCGAAGAGGTAGAGCGGCAGGATCGCAGCCACCACCGGCATCATTTTCGTGGAGAGGAAGAAGAACATCACGTCTGTCCACTTCTTCACCGGCCGGATGGACAGGGCATAGGCCGCAGGGATGGCCAGGACCAGCACGAGGACTGTGGACAGGATGGAGGCTGTGGCGGAGTTGATCAGCGCCGGCCAAGGGCTGACGCCGGACGTTTCTCCGAAGAACTCCCGGTACGCGTCCAGGGTGAGGTTCGCAGCTATGGACGGCGGGTTCGTGGCGGCGTCCGTTTCTGAGTGGAAGGACGTGAGGATCATCCACATCACAGGGGCGGCGAAGAGCAGGGCGAGCAGCCAGGCCGCCAGGCCCGCGGCGGTGTTGTTGCGGGTGGGGTCCATGCGCGACTTGCCTCGCCGGAGTGGTCCGGTGGCGCGTGCGGCGAGTGATGTGAAACGGGCCTGGCCCGACTCACGGGGTGCGGCAGGAGTAAGTGTGCTCATCGTGCTGCCTCCTTCTTGAAGAGCGAAAAGACGGTGCGGAGGGCAAAAGTGGCCACGATGATGGTGCCGATGACCACTACGACGCCGGCGGCGGACGCCAGGCCGTATTCGTTGGCGAAGTAGAACGTCTGGTAGATGGCGTACGGCAGGTTGGCGGTGCCCAGCCCGCCTGCGGTGAGGGTGAAGACGGCGTCGAAGTTCTGCACGATGTAGATCGCGCCGAGCAGACCGCCCAGCTCCAGATATTGGCGCAGGTGCGGCAGGGTGAGGTGGCGGAAGATCGCCCACGGTGTGGCGCCGTCCATCTGGGCCGCCTCCACAGTGTCCATGGGACGTGACTGCAGGCCCGCGAGCAGGATGAGCATCATAAAGGGCGTCCACTGCCAGACCAGGGACACGATGACGGCCATCATCGGGGCCTGGGACAGCAGGTCCAGCTGGGGCGCTGTGGTGCTGCCGAAGAGGGACCAGAGCCAGGTCAGGATGCCGTTGATCAGCCCGTAGGTGGGGTTGAGCAAGGCGTGCTTCCAGATGAGGGCCGCGGCGACGGGCACCACCAGGAACGGTGCGATCAGCAGCGTCCGTGCCAGTCCGCGGCCGATGAACTTCTTGTCCAGCAGCAGGGCCAGGCCCAGCCCGACGACCAGGCTGGCCAGGACCACCGAGACGGTGAGGAGGATGGTGGTGAAGATGGCCTGGCGCAGGTCCGGATCGGTGAGGACCGTGACGTAGTTTTCCACGCCGGCGAAGGCCGTCTTGTCAGGGCTCAGGCTGTTCCAGTTCAGGAACGAGATGATCAGCGTCACCACGAACGGAAGCTGGGTGACAAGAATGAGGAAGATCAGGGCCGGAAGCAGCGGTGCACGCCGGGCCCAGGCCAGGGCGCGTTCCCGCGACCGGGTGTCTCTTTGAGGTTTGGCTGCGTGGTGTCCCGGGCGGGAGATGCGCGCCGTTGCGGTAGTCATGAGGTTCTCCTGCTGTTCGGTCATTGCTACTTGTACTTATTGCCGACTTTTTGGGCGGCTTCCTGGCCCTTGGCCAGTGCGTCGGCCACAGTGCCCTGGCCCGCGATGGCGGAGCTGATGCCCTGGGAGACGTTGGTGCCCAAGGCAGCGAACTCCGGGATACCGAAGAACTGAATGCCGACGGCGGGACGTTCCTGCGTGCCAGGGTTCTTCGGGTCGGCGTTCTCAATGGCGAAGCGTTCGGCCTCGAAGAACGGCGCCGCCTTTTGGAATTCTTTGTTCTCGTAGGTGGAGATGCGCTTGCCGGAGGGAACCTTTGCCCAGCCGAGCTTGGACGCCACGAGTGCTTCGTAGTCCTTCGAGCTGGCCCAGGCGATGAACTTCCCCGCCGCGTCCTGCTTCTTTGAGGCCGCCTGCACAGCCCATGACCAGGTCCAGAGCCAGCCGGAGGATTTGGTTTCCTTGACCGGGGCCTGGGCGTAGCCGATCTTCCCCTTCACGGGTGACGTATCGGCTTCCAGGGCGCCTGCGGCCGACGTGGCGTCGTACCACATGGCCACTTTGCTCTGGCTCATGTTGTTCAGGCACTCGGTGAAGCCCGCCTGCGCGGCTCCTGCCTCACCGTGTTCGCGGACCAGCTTGGTGTAGAACTCCACCGCTGCCGTGAACTCCGGACTGTTGACCTGTGCATTCCAATCCTTGTCGAACCAGGTGCCGCCGTACGTGTTCACCACGGTGGTCAGCGGTGCGAAGACCTGGCCCCAGCCCGGCTGGCCGCGCAGGCAGATCCCCTTCATACCCGGGGCTGCGCCGTCGGCCTGCGCCGCAATTGCCGCAACCTCGTCCCAGGTGGGTTTCTCCGGCATGGTCAGGCCCTTGGACTCCAGGATGTCCTTCCGGTACATCAGGAAGGAGGACTCGCCGTAGAACGGTTCGCCGTAGAGCTTGCCGTCCGCCCCGGTGAGGGACGCCGTGTAGGCAGGCAGGATGTCGTCCTGGTCAAAGCCGGCGTCGTCGGCTACGTTGTCCAGCGGTGCGAGCCAGCCATTGGCGGAGTAGAACGGGATCTCGTAGTTGGACAGCGAGGCTACATCGTACTGGCCGGCCTGGCTGGAGAACTCCTGGCTGATCTTGGCGCGGACGTCGTTCTCCGGCAGGATCGTGTAGTTGACCTTGATGCCGGTTTCCTTGGTGAAATTATCGGCGGTGAGCCGCTGCAGGTCCTCCATCTGGGGGTTGTTCACCATCAGGACGTTGATGCTGTTCGGGTCTCCGGCAGAATTGCCTCCGCCGGCACCGGCACAGGCCGAGGCACTAAGGGCCACGCACAGGGCGCCGGCGGCAATCGCGGCAGCGCGCATTTTTGGGCGCATTGAGGACTCCTTTGTTCTTCAGGGGGTACACAACCAGCTCGCGTCGACTGCGGTATCGACGTACTCGGCTGGGGCGGTCCGGTCATCGGGATTTCGATGTGCCGGGCTGGTATTCCTCAACTTTAGGCGTGTGGGGTAGGGCACAACTAGCGCCCTGGATGCCAGTTTCTGATACTAATTTTCCCTACCGGCTTTCCGTGCGCAGGAGCTACTGTGGAAAGGCGCCTACGGCGCTGTCCACATTTCATGAACCCGGATCCCTGGAGAACCACTATGAGCGCTGCAGATCCCAGCGACGGGGCATCGGCCAGGCTCGCCGAAAGACTACTGGGTATGCGTGCCAGCCGCGAGGTCGTACCGCCGGATCCGAACCACTCTGTCCGGTGGCATGAGCATGACTATCCCACCGCGGCGGCCCGCTGGAACTACCATCCCGAGTACGAGATCCACCTGATCAGGAAGGGCACTGGCAAGTTCATCGTCGGGGACCATATCGGCACATTCGAGGCAGGGCACATGTCCTTGGTGGGATCAGGACTGCCCCACGACTGGGTCAGCGACCTCGAGCCCGGCGAGGTCATTGAAGGCAGGGACGCCCTGATCCAGTTCGATGGAAAGTGGGTGGAGCAGACCGCGGCGTTGGTTCCCGAGCTGGCCGAGATCGAGCCCCTGCTGGAACAGTCCGCCCGCGGGATCGAGTTCCTCGGACGCACGGCACGGGATGCGGCCGCCTCCATCGAAGCGATGGGCACGTCCACCGGGTTAGGACGGCTGCATCACCTGGTGGAACTGTTCGCCATTCTTGCGAATTCACCGCTGCAGGACCGGCGCTACCTGGCTGACGAATGGTTCAGGCCGCAGCTGGACGGACAGGCCGCGGCCGTGGTGGACATCGTCCTGGAGTATGTGTTCGGCAATCACGCCGGCAGCGTCAAGATGTCCGAGGCGGCGGCCCTGGTGGGAATGTCCGAACCAACCTTCTCGAAATACTTCAAGCGCGCCACCGGCCAGAACTTCAGCGATCTGGTCCGCAAACTCCGGTTGGCCCATGCACGGCGGCTGCTGGAGCGCAGCGACAAACCCATCTCGGACATTTGCTACGAAGTCGGGTTTTCGAACCTGTCCAACTTCAACCGGCATTTCCTCAACGACGCCGGCGAGACACCCCGGAGCTACCGCCAACGGGTGCAGGGCTGAGCACTTCCGACGAGTCCAAAGCCATCGGCGAGCTAGAGTGAACCCCAGCCCTGCGCAGGCGCAGAGAGCTCCGGCCGGGCAGACCCGCCGGATCGGCGAGGGACTGGCAGTGCAGGGCGAGGGGGTCCAGGATGCCGGACCGGACATCAAATCCTGGCTACAGCGCACCGGGCTGCTCAAAAGCTAGCCCAACGCAGACTCCTCCGCCCAGCTTGCTCCATCGCGGTAGCCAAAGAAATCTTTAGCTCCTGAATCCGCGCACCGCCGAGGAGCGGACGACGGCGCGACCTCCCGCCGTCGTCCGCTCTCTGTTTCAGAGGGGTGCTTTGGCGGCGATGAACTGCCGGATCCACTGGATCGTTTCCGGGCGGTCCAGGTGGAGGCCGTGGCCGGCGCCCGGGACCTTGACCAGCGTGGAGCGGCGGATGTGCCGGTGCAGCTGGAGGGCGTTTGGCATGGGCGTCAGAGCGTCATCGGTGCCGTGGAGGATGAGGGTGGGAGATTCGATGGAGCCGAGCTGGCTCCATGCGTCGTGGTCCCGGCTGGCGCGGAAGTGGCGTGCTTTGGCCCAGGCCGTGGCCCGCGAATTGAAGAAGGTGTGTGTTGCCTCCGGGCGGTCCGCAGCCCATTCCGGTGCGAAGAAGAGGGGCTCGAGGCGCACCATGTCGCCGCTGACCAGGGCTTCCATGGCGTCCTTGGTGGGCTCGGCTCCGGCCAGTTTGCCCCCGCTGGTCGCGGCAAGGATCAGCGTGCAAACACTCTGCGGATGGTCGATCGCGAGCCATTGGGCCACCCGCCCGCCCATGGAGTGGCCGTACACGTGTGCCGACTCGACGTTCGCCGCTTTGAGGACTGCAACAGCGTCGGCGGCAAGGAGCCTCGTGGTGTAGCGGCCGGCGTCGCCATTGCTGCTCCCGCCGATCCCCCGGTGGTCGAAGCGGATAACGCGGAAATGCTCAGCGAGGGCCTTGGCTGTTGGTCCCCAGCCGTCCATGGCCGTTGCCTGGCCGGCGACCAGAAGGAGGGGCTCGCCCTGCCCTTCTTCGACCCACGCCAGTTCGGCGCCGTCGGGAGCCAGGGCAATCTTCACCGTGACACTCTATCTTTACGCGCAGCCAGGGCGCTGTGGTGCAGGGCACGGCGGGCATAGACGGGCCAACCCGGAACGCCGTCCGGAGGGCCCTTTAATTTGCCACTACCCAGATGGATTCTGCTGCGGAGGGGCCCAGATCAACGTCGCGGTCCCCGACCCGAATCGTGGTCACGTCCGCATACGGGCGGTGTGCCAAGACTTGGAGCCTGGTGTCCGGTCCCAGCCCGAGCTGGGTGAAGTACCGGAGCATGTCCGGATCCGCGTCCGAGATTCTTGTGATGGTGACCGTCCGTTCCGGTTCCACGGATGTCAGGGGATCCCCTTGCGGGGGGTGCGGTAGCCCATTCCCCGAGGGGATGGGGTCTCCGTGTGGATCCCTCGTGGGGTGGCCAAGCTTCTCGTCGATGCGCCGGATCATGGTGTCGGAAACGGCGTGTTCGAGGATCTCGGCCTCGTCGTGCACCTCATCCCAGCCGTATCCGAGAATCTGCACGAGGAATGTCTCCAGGAGGCGGTGCCTGCGCACCATTTCGACGGCGTGTGCCCGGCCGGCGGGCGTCAGCTCGATGCTGCCATAGGGGGCATGGGTGACCAGGCCCTGCTTTGCCAGCCGACGGATGCCGTCCGAAACGGTTGACGGTTTCACCGCCATCCGCTCGGCCATGGCGCCAACAGTGATGGGAGCCTCTGCCCATTCCGTTGAGGACCAGATCATCTTCAGGTAGTCCTGCGCGGAAGCTGTCAGCTCGGAGACGGTCATATCCCCATATTACCAGTCGAACATGAATGTTAGACTGGCCTAACAAAAGTGTTTGATCAATGGAGATAAAATGGACGGCGCGCCGAAAACCGAAGGAAAGACGATGCCGACGCGCCGTGCCATGCTCGCAGGAGCGGCGGCTTTCGCCGCGGCGCCTGCGCTGGTCGGATGGGTGCCGTTGAACTCCAAGGATCCCGGGCACCATGCCGGGCACGGCACGGTCTCAGGTCAGGCGGCGAAGACTTCCACGGACGGTTCCTCAGCGGCGAGCACTGGCTCGCCCCGCACTGACTCCGGCCACCCGGCGAACCATGCCGGTCACGCAGGCTTCGCCGGCGGGTCCGTCCCGCCGGACCGCGCCGGGATCGACCCGACCGCGATCCTGCACGATTTCGATCGAGGCAAAACCAGCACTCTTCCGGACGGCCGCACCCTCCGGGAGTGGGACATCGTCGCGGTGGACAAAGATTTCGAGATCGCCCCGGGCGTGACGTTCCCGGGCTGGAGCTACAACGGCCGGATCCCCGGTCCGACCCTCTGGGCGCAGGAAGACGACGCCCTCAGGATCCACTTCACCAACGCTGGCGCACACCTCCACACCATCCACTTCCACGGGATCCACCGGGCAGAGATGGACGGCACCCCGGGGATCGGCGCCGGGTCCATCGCCCCGGGCCAAAGCTTCACCTACGAATTCGATGCCACCCCGTTCGGCACCCACCTCTATCACTGCCACCAGTCACCGCTGGCCCCGCACATCGCCAAGGGCCTCTACGGCGGCTTCATCATCGAGCCCAAGGAAGGCCGGCCGAAAGCCGACAACGAGATGGTCATGGTGATGAACGGCTACAACACCGACGGCGGCGACGACAACGAGTTCTACTCCGTCAACGGGCTGCCCTTCCACTTCATGGACTTCCCTGTCCAGGTCAAGCAGCACGAGCTGGTCCGGATCCACCTGATCAACGTCCTGGAATATGACCCCGTCAATTCATTCCACATCCACGGAAACTTCTTCCACTACTACCCCACCGGCACCATGCTGACTCCCAGTGAATACACCGACACCATCTCCCAGGTACAGGGCCAGCGGGGCATTGTGGAGATCCGCTTCCCGTACCCGGGCAAGTACATGTTCCACGCCCACAAGACCGAGTTCGCTGAACTGGGCTGGATGGGCTTCTTCGAGGTGAGCCCATCATGAGCCTTGACGAAAAGTCGGCTGACGCCCTGGCCGCAGCACCCCACAGGCGGCCGCCGGTCCCTCGGTGGCTGCTCGGCATTGGGCCGCTGGTCCTGATCGCCATCCTGCTGGGGCTGTTCACCCTGCTCAACGCACCCGGTCTCAACAAACTCTCCGAGGGTGTTCCGCCGAAGGAGGTGGTTGCCGTCGAAGACGTCCGCCTGACGGCCGGACAGATCACCATCACCGTCCGGAACGAGGGACCGGATCCGGTGTCCATCGCGCAGGTCAATGTCTCGGACTACTACGCCGTGTTCACGCAGACCCGGGAAACCATGGCGCCGCTGGAGTCCACCACCCTCACCATCATCTACAACTGGGTGGAAGGTGACCCCTACGAGGTGGCCCTGGTGACCTCGAACGGCGGCAAGATCCCGGCGGTTATTGACGCGGCCGCCCTGAGTCCGGAGCGCGGCAGCTCCTTCTTCGGACTCATGTTGCTCATGGGGATCTATGTTGGCGTGATACCCGTGGCCCTGGGAATGCTGTGGATGCCGTTCGTGCGCCGTTCGTCCGCGTCCTGGGTCCGCGTCCTCTTGGGAGTCACCGTCGGGCTGCTGGCCTTCCTGGCCATCGACGCGACCCTCGAAGCCGTGGGACTCGTGGCCGGCAGCGGCGCGTTCGGCGGCCCCATGGTCGTCTTCCTCGGCGCCGTGACCGCCTACCTCATCCTCGAGGGAACGGATGCGTGGATGCGCCGGCACCAGAACTCGACTACCGCCCGCCAACCTTCAGCCCTGCCGCCCCAGCGTCTGGCGCCCCAGCGCCTGGCACTGCTGATCGCCATCGGCATCGGCCTGCACAACTTCGGCGAAGGCCTCGCTATCGGATCCGCGTACGCGGTGGGCTCGCTCGCCCTGGGCGCGTCCCTGATCGTCGGCTTCGCCATCCACAACACCACCGAGGGCCTGGCGATCGTCACCCCGCTCGCCAAGCAGCCCCCTGGCCTGGGCCGCCTGGCAATCCTGGGACTCATCGCAGGAGCGCCCGCGGCCGCCGGCGCCCTACTCGGAGCGACCGTGTACCAGCCGGCCCTTGCGGCCTTCCTGCTTGGCATCGGAGCCGGGGCTGTCGCCCAGGTGGCCGTCAAACTCCTGCCAATGCTCAAGGACCCCGCAGGCAAGACCTTCACCCCGCTCACCGGCGCAGGCGTCGTCCTGGGAATGGGCCTGATGTTCGCCACCGGCCTGCTCGTCCAGGCTTAGCCCAGAACAGGCCTGGGCCAGGCGCGGACGACGGCGGTACCACCCGCCGTCGTACTCTGACGTTTCGCTGGGTTCCCCCGATTTTTTCGGCGTGCCTATTGCCCCGGAGCCACCGCCTCAGGCACACTGGCTACAGATCCGCAGGAACAAATGCTTCCGCCGATCCAGCCCGCCGGACAATTCGGCCGGCCACCGCCCCATCAGAGATGCCGGGCAACCCCTCTGGAACCACCGCTTTCCGCCTCCCCGGGTACGCCCGGCCCCGGAAGCCTGTGCCTCCCCAGAGTCCCGGGATCCCGCCGAGAAAGAGACCACCATGATCAAGCGCCACTCTGACCTTGTCCTGGCAATCACAGCCCATGATCCTGACACGGTCGAAAACGACCTCAACACCGCCGTGGAAATGGCCCGCGAACACGCCATGAGGGAAAGCCGCCACGGCATCCTGGTCACCCAGCACAGCTACACCGACTACACGGTCGCCGTCAGCCGCGATGTCCCCTACGGGCAGACACACGAAAGGCGCGATCTCCCCGCATAGCAGTAAGGCGAGCGGACGACGGCGGGGACATCCCGCCGTCGTCCGCTGGCGTTTGGAGCCGTTCCCCACTGCGCGAACGGACACTTAAGCCCCCGCGCGGCGGAGTAGTTTTGTGGCATGACTGAAACCTATCGGTACGGCGTGGAGGTCCTGCATCTCCTGGTGTCGCCGGTGCACGCCTACTTCGGCCGGGCCCGCGAGGGTGCCGCGGATGTCCCCACGACGGATGCCGGGCGGGTGGAGTTCGTGGCGGGCAAGGGCATCATTGGGGATCGGTTTTTCGGCAAGGCCGCGCATATGGACGCCGCTGTCACCGTGTTTGCCATCGAGTCACTTGAGGCCATCGCTGCGGAGCTGGGGACCGCACAGCTGGACCCGCTCCTGACCCGGCGCAACGTTGTGCTCCGAGGCGCCCACCTGGCTCCGCTCCTGGGGCACGACTTTGCCCTGGAATCCCAAGGAGACCTGGTGCGCCTCACGGCCGGGCGGCCCGCCCACCCCTGCGTCTGGATGGATGAGATGCTCACCCCGGGGGCGCACAAAGCGATGCGTGGGCGCGGCGGCGTGCGCTGCCGGGTAATCTCCGACGGCGTCCTGCACCGAGGACAGGCCGTGCTGGTCAGCCCCGTGCCGCTGGAGCCGGAGCGAGCCGGCGAGGCAACACTGCTGCGGGCTTCGCGGCTGCCCTAGCACGCCGCCCTACAGAGAGTCGGCCGCCGGCCGGTCAGACGTGCTGATCCACCAGCACCGGGTTGCCGTCCGGATCCACGACGATAAAGCTCCCCGGGCCGGTGGTCGCCTCATCAGCTTCGGAAACGAACTCCATGCCCGCGGCTTTGAGTTCCCGCTGGAGGTCGCGCACGTCGGTGAAAGAGTCCAGCGCTTCCGCGTCCTGGCTCCAGCCCGGGTTGAATGTCAGCATGTTCTTCTCAAACATCCCCTGGAAGAGGCCGATGACCGTCTCGCCGTTCTTGAGGATCAGCCAGTTCTGGGTGATGTCGCCGCCGAACCTGGTGAAGCCCAGTTTCTCGTAGAACGCCGCTGAGGCCGCGATGTCCTTGACGGTGAGACTGATCGAAAAAGCACCGAGCTGCATGGGTAACTCCACTCTCAAAGGGACGGGTGTTCCGATGATACCCACTGAAGCTGGTGCAGCCGTTCGATGCCGTCGAGGAGGAGGTCCAGGGCGAACTCGAACTCGAACTGGTCGTCGCAGCCGCTGCCGACTACCGAGCCGTCATCGTGGCTGGCAGCAGTGGCCACTTGCAGGACGTTCGGGTAGTTGGCGGACATTTCCTGGTACATGGCGGCCTGAACTTCCGGTGCCACCGGCGCGGGAGCGTCGCCATCGGAAGTGGCCGTGGCGTCGAACAGCTCCTGCGTGAAGCCCCACATCCGACTTCCGATGGCATGCATCACGTGGTGCGTGAGGTCCACGGAAAAGCCCCCGGCGAAGAACATGCCGATGAACGAGTCCATGTAGCCCAGGACGGCGGGGGTCGGGTTGGTGCGGGTTTCCAGGACGCGCCTGGCCCACTGGTGACGCTGGAGCACCCGCCTCGCGGAGAGCACTCGCAGCCGCACCATGCTCTTCCAGTCAGCGCCGGCAACGGGAGGGTCAATCTCGCCGATGACCACGTCCACCATGCCGTCGAGGAGCTCCTCCTTGTTGGCCACGTGTTTGTATAGCGCCATAGGCACCACGTCCAGTTCCTGAGCGAGGCGGCGCATGCTGAGCGGGCCGATCCCCACCTCGTCGGCGAGTGCAACGGCCGCCTGCAGCACACGGTCCCGGTTCAACCGCGGCCGGCGTTCGGCAATCTGCTGAGTCACTGTTCCCTGCTTCCGTCGCTGCAAAACATCTTCCATTGACAAGTGTACTAAGTACACCTAATGTCAGTCCCATCAGATAGGTGTACGTCGTACACCTCAAAGGAAAATCGAGGAGCTAAACCATGAACCCAAGCCAGCCGGCGCCCGCTACAGCCGCGGGAGCCCGGACCATGAAAGCCGCGACCTACCGCCGGTTCGGCGGGCCGGACGTGGTCCGCGTCGAGGAGATCGCACAGCCCGCTCCGCGCGCCGGTGAGGTGCTCATCAAAGTCATGGCCAGCACGGTCAGCGTCGCCGACCACCGCGTCCGCAGCCGCAATGTCCCCAAGGGACTCGTGGCACTTACGGCCCTGACCCTTGGCGTCTTCCGCCCGCGGACCCGGGTCCTCGGCATGGACGTGGCCGGCGTGATCGAGTCTGTCGGCCAGGGCGTGACCACGTTCCGGCCCGGCGATGAGGTAATTGCGATGCTCGGCGCCAGGTTTGGCGGGCATGCCGAGTACGTGTCGGTTCCGGCGAAGGGGCCCATCTCCGCCAAGCCGCGGAACATGGGCTTCGAGAAGGCTGTGACGCTGATTTTCGGCGGACTCACGGCGAAAACGTTCCTGGGAATGGCGGCCATCAAGACCGGCGACACTGTTCTTATCAACGGCGCCTCCGGAGCCGTGGGAACGGCCGCCATCCAGCTGGCCAAGCACCTCGGCGCCCACGTCACCGCCGTGAGCAGCGGGGCCAACAGGGAACTGGTGGAATCACTCGGCGCGGACGGCTTCATCGACTACACCGCAGCGGATTTCACCGCAGACGGCACAACGTACGACGTCGTTATGGACTGCGTGGGAAACGCCCCGTTCGCGAGGGTGCAAGGGAGCATCGCGCCGGAAGGTGCCCTTCTCCTGGTCATCGCCGACCTCAAAGGTATGCTCAGCGCGCGAGGACAGAGCCGCCGAAGCAGCAAGCTGATCACTTTTGGCGGCCTCAAGCTCACGTACACCGCCGACGACGTCGCCTACCTTGTGGGCCTCGCGGAGGAAGGCAAATACCGGGCAGTCATCGACAGGACCTACAACCTGGCCGACGTCGTCGAGGCCCACCGCTTCGTGGACACCGGACGCAAGCGAGGCAACGTGGTCCTCCGCTTCCCCTAAGCAGCGTGCCCCCTGATCACTTCTCCTCTGGGGACCCTTCTGGGGGTCTTTCGCCCTCGTTGTCCCCCGGCCCCTCCCCTTCGGACGCAGGCACCGCATGGTAGTGCGCAGCGTCTTTGTGGCGGGCTTCCTGGAGGTGGTGCTCCAATTTCTCCTCCGCCTCCCGGCGGCGTTGACCTACGGTCCGCATTTGTTGCGTCGTCGGAGCGGCGTGGGCGTGCTGGTGTGGGCCGTGATCCTGCAGGCCGTCAGAGATCTTCTCGCTCATACTGAAATAATCCCACCGTGCGTCAGTGTCGGGAAGGCGCCGCGTCATGTGGAAACGAACGACGGCGGGAGGTCCCGCCGTCGCCCGACTGTCGCCGGTGCGCAGCCGATTTCCGGGCTCCGGGACAGCGATCACCGCGGCGGAAACCCGGCGGCAGGCTGAAGCCAGCACTGCGCGGCGTGCAGGGAGCAGGCGAACGCTGCTCTCGGGCACCCGTCAGGCGGTGGAATGGAGGAACCGTTCCACCCCATCCTCTCCCAGAGACAGCCCAATGTGGACAAAATCTGCATCACCGCGACCTTCACGCCACACTGGGAGCCTGGGCCCGTTCCTGCTCGCTTCCGGCATTGCTTCCGGGTTTGGTTCCGTAGGCCAGTGTGGTGGTTCCCAGTCCTGGTGTTCGCTCTTGTAGTGCCGGCCAGTGGGCGATATCCAGCCGGGTGGTTCGTTCTTGCTCGCCGCTGTGGGTCTCCAAGTGCTGGTGTGCCTCAGGCGGTGATGTTTGGGGCAGGGCTGTCCCAAATTCGATATGCCGGTGGTTCCGCCCTTGTGCCAGGCGAGGATGTGGTCGGCTTCGTTGTCCAGGGAATGGTTGGAACAGCCCGGGAAGGGGCATTTGCCGTCGCGCATCCGGAGCCAGTTCCGCATGGCCGTGGTGAGACGGTAGCTGGCGCGGCCGATCTCCAGGGGCGCCCCGTCCCGCGGGTCAACCAGGACCCGGTAGAACGAATCGGCCCCGTTCGCCACGAGGTCCCTGGCCATCGACGCCGGGATCGGACCGAAGCCGTCAAGCATCGCCGGTTCCTCGGTAGCGCCGAACAGGGAAAACACCGGGACCGTCACCAAAACGTGGGCCCGGGGCGGCGGAACCTGCCCGGGATCATGTTCTGCCGGGATACCGCTGCTCAGGAGGGCTGTGGCGAGTACGTCAGCGCGGAGCTGTGTGAGGGTCAGGGGCTCGTCCGGGCCCTGCAGACCGCGGGCGACCGCGGTGGTCCGGTTCCAGATTGCTGCCGCCTGGTCCGCGGGGAGGTAGGCCGAGAGCCAGGCCATCCCGTCCTGGTCCGGGGAGTACTCGACCCGGCGGTCCAGGACACCCTTTGCGTGCCGCTTCTCGATGCTCTCCGTGTGGTGGCGTTCGCGCCACGTTCGTGCCTGGTGACGGAACCGGGACGCCGGCATTTCCCCTGCGGGACAGCCGCGGGCCGGGTTCGGGGCATCCGGGTCCAGAAAGTGGGCCTCCAGAGCCGCGGCCCCGGCCGAGTCAAGGGTTGCGGCTTCTTCCACCATGGCCCGCGCGTGCTGCCACGAGATGGTGCCCGCTTGCAGGGCGGACAGCGTCAGCGGCAAAGCAATCGTGAGCATTTGCGACTGGTTCAGCAACGCCCCTGCAGCCCGTTCACCGATCGCCAGGACGCAGGCGACCTCCGCAGTCACCGCCATTTCCTGTGCCTGGAGCGGTGCGTCCGGTGAAGCGACGGCTTGGGCGATGTCCGCATATTTCACTGCGGCGCGGGCCTTAAGTCCCGCCACCCGCGCCTCCACTCCCGCGGCGCCGGAGAGGATGTCCAGGCACGTATCCTCCAGGCCACGCAAAGGATCAGCCTCCGATGACACTTCAGAACTGGATCCTTCAGCCCCGTTTAGTACGGAATTCAGCACGGCAATGGCGGCAATGATGTCCTCATATGCCTTCGCCACCGCTGCGCTTCCCATAACTCCATCATCTAGTGGGGGTCTGACATTCAAGCGAGAACGGATTTCGGCCGGACGCCGCCACCACGAGTGGATTCCGCCAGCACCTCGATTCGGGGAAGCTCTCGGAAGTCATCGACTGGCCATCGCCCGGCCGCCTTGCCCAGGTGGAGGACATCACGCAAGTGTTCGAGCGTGAAGGCATCGAAACTGTAGAGGAACTCCGCGGCACGCTCGAGGACCACACCCGGGGTGCCGCTCTCCGGGCAGCCCTTGCACAGCTACGGCACGTCAGTCCCAAGGCAAATGTAGGCGGGTTCGGTGCCGAGCGCATGAAGCATCCTGCGGCTCATCACCCTGCCGCAGCAGGAGCATCAGCACGTGGCTTCAGAGCCCATTGTTCTTGAGCGCTTCGGCTATTTGGCTGATCGTCGGAACGCCCGCCAGCCCGCTGGGAGTCGCGTATATCCGGCAGGCCAGGTCGTCTGCACGTGCACCGGCCGGAAAAATATCAGACCCATTGAGAGTGATCGTGGGGGAACCCGCAAATCCCGTCCCGGCGGTATCGGCCGCGGACTCCAGGAGTCGCATTGTCACCGGAATGTCGCTGTGCCCCAAGGCGGCCAGGGCTGATTCCAGTCGCTCCTGCACCATAGCAAGGTTGGGGCACTCGTCGATGTAGAGCAGTTCGATCCTCATGGAATCATTCTCCGCCCCCAACGTCAGCCTCCGGGACTCACCGGCGGTGACTGATGTGGAGAAGCGGACGACGCCGGGACCTCCCGCCGTCGTCCGCTTGTCGCCGGTGCCCGCTGGTTGAGCCTGTCAAAACGCCGGTGGTTGAGCGTTGTCCCGATGGGCGGGGGACAGTACCGGCTGCCGGTCTAGCCTCCTGGGAGGCGCCTTTTCATGACGATTCGTGGCCAGGCATCCAAACCATGAGCACGTTCTGATTGCACGATCCGATATAGACCGCCCGGCCACTCTCGTTCGGGCACCGGCCGGAATCCCAGGCGGGCGTAGTACGGAGCATTCCAAGGGACTTCTTCGAAAGCGGTCAGAGTCATTCCATCAAGGCCGAAGATCGCCGCCCAGCGGGCCGCTTCGTCGATGAGCTGTCCGCCAAGACCCTGGCGCGCATGAAGCGGGTGGACAGTCACCTGCTCGATATGAGCAAACCGGTCGACCAGGTCAACCAATATGTAAGCCACCGCCACGTCACCGGAATCGGTGGCAACCCATGCCCTGCCATCGCGCTGATAGTTGGCCAGGGCTTCCAGACTGGGCGGCGCGTCATCGGCGACGGCTCCCATCCCAAGGGTTCGGAACGCTTCTCCGGCTGCGACTTCGATGGCGCGCATCTCCGGGAGGTCTTCTGCTCTTGCTTCCCTGATCACCTGGTCAGTGGCTTCTTATAGAAGGTGGCAGCGTCCTCATACGCGAGGGCACGATAGAAATCGCCGGCCTGCCGACTTGCCAACGAAACATAGGCAGCGCCCTTGGATTCCGCCCAAGTCTCGGCTCCATTCATCAGCGCCTGTCCCACACCATGCCGGCGTGCTCGCTCGGCGACCATGACCTCCTCGACCCCGGCGACAGGGCCGTTCGCAAGAAACGTGGCGCGGCAATGGGCCAAGAGATAACCGACGACAGATCCGGAACCCTGTTCGGCCACGAGAACGAGCGTGTGGGACGCCTCCACCAGCGCGCGGAACGTTAGCTCAAAAGCTTCCCGCTCAGGCCGGACGGTTGGCGCGAAATCCTGAACCAGACGCCAAACGTCGTCCGCGTCGCTGACGGCGGCGAGTCTGATGGTCATGCTGGGGTTGAGCATTTGGCCACACTACCTGCAAGGCTGTTCAGCATGACGATCACCTTTGAATGGCGCGGAGCGGCTACAAACGAAGAAATCAACCAGCTGCACGCGGAAGGCTTCGAGCATGCCTACGTTGACGACGATTGGACTGGCCGACTCTCGCGCTTCAGCTTGGGGTGGGTCACAGCGCGCAACGAACAGGGTCTCGTAGGCTTCGTCAACGTGATCTGGGACGGCCAAGCGCACGCGTTCATCGAAGACACGTTGGTTGCACATCGTGCCCGCCGGCAGGGAATCGGGAAAAGACTGCTCGCCGTTGCCACCGGGAAGTCAAAGGAAGCAGGCTGCGAGTGGCTTCATGTTGACTTCGACGATCATCTGAAGAGTTTCTACTTCGATGCATGCGGTTTCCGCCCCACCACTGCTGGACTAATCCAGCTGCGCTAACTGCTGATCTACGGCCCCGACCAGCCACCGTGGCGCTCCACATGGAAGTATTCAGGTATGACTACCGATAATGATGCAGCCAACACCCCGGCGCCAACGGACTCACCCGGCACAGACGCCCCGGCCGATATCAGCCGCGGCTGGGACCACATCGGGGCCATCATTGTGGATGCCACGCTCCAGCGCCGGCAGAACTACAACGAAACCGTCAAGCCGCGCGTCGAAGCCCTCGTCGCGGAATGGCCGGACGCCGCCACCACGAGTGGATTCCGCCAGCACCTCGATTCGGGGAAGCTCTCGGAAGTCATCGACTGGCCATCGCCCGGCCGCCTTGCCCAGGTGGAGGACATCACGCAAGTGTTCGAGCGTGAAGGCATCGAAACGGTCGTGGATCTGCGCGATGCGCTCGGTGACCCTGCGAAGGGCTCTCTTCGGGAAGCGCTAGCGGAGGTGCGGCATGTCAGTCCCAAAACGCTGGATTACATTGGCACGCTGAGCGGAATCTCAACCGGTTCAGCCGACGTACCCCAACCCGAGTAGAAGCCGCCTGCCCACCCCGGCGAACTGACGCCTGCAAACGCGAGGAACACCTTGGTTGGCAAGCGGTTGACTTGATTCCATCGAGTTCCGACATTCCTGCGCTACGGTAAGCATCACCATCAGTTTTTCAAGGGGGAAAAATGGAGTTTGCAGAAAAGCTCTCGGCTTTGGCAGCAAAGGTGCGCCAGCAGCGAGAGGTAATCCAGACCGAAGAGGCAACAAAGAATGCGTTTGTGATGCCCTTCATTTCAACAATCCTTGGCTACGACGTCTTTAATCCAATGGAGGTCGTGCCGGAATTCATCGCGGATGTCGGCCTGAAAAAGGGCGAGAAGATCGACTACGCGATTGTTAAGGACGGCGAAGTCCAGATCCTCATCGAGTGCAAGAAGTCCTCGGAGCCGGTGAAAATCGAGCACGCGTCGCAGCTATTCCGCTATTTCGCCGTGACGAACGCGCGCATAGCGATCCTCACCAATGGCGAGTTGTACCAGTTCTTCACGGACCTCGATGCTCCGAACCGGATGGACGCGAAGCCGTTCCTGGTCCTGGACCTCACGGACATCGATGAGTCCTTGATCCCTGAGCTGCAGAAGCTGTCCAAGGACGTTTTTGACCTCGATTCGATCATCAGCGCCGCCGGTGAACTGAAGTACATCGGCGAGTTGAAGCGGACCCTGGCAGCGCAGTTCAAGGAACCGGAGGATGAATGGATCAAGTTCCTCACTGGCCGCGTCTATCCCGGCGCGTACACACAGAAAGTGCGTGAGCAGTTCACGGCGCTGGTGACAAAAGCGTCCAAGCAATTCCTTAACGACCAGGTCAACGAGCGTCTGAAAAAAGCCCTCGGTGCCCCTGGCTTCCCTCAGACTGAGGTCGCGGCCGCAAGTGTCACCAGCGCGCCGGTGGCCGAAGCCGACCTGGCCGACGCCGAAGCCCTCGAGACCACCCTTGAGGAGATCGAGGGCTACCAGATCGTCCGCGCCATCGTCTGCAGCGAGGTCAAGCCGGCCCGCGTTGTCCAGCGCGATGCCAAGTCCTACTTCGCGGTGCTGCTGGACGACAACAACCGCAAACCGATCGCGCGCCTGCACTTCAACCGGACGCAGAAGTATATCGGGATCTTCGATGACAACAGGGAAGAAACCCGTGTCCCGATTTCCTCCCTCGAGGAGATCTACGAGCACACCGAGGCCCTGCGCGCGAGCGTGAAAAGCTACTTGAGTGCCTCGCCCGCAATCAACTAAGGGAAAACGCGCAGCTTCGGACGACGGCGGGACGTCCTTGAGTTCCAGCGGTCGTTGTGAAAGGTCTCGCCGTTCTCGGTTCCCGTGTAACTCTTAAGCGTTCCGCTTCTGGGGGCCGCGAGGGTAGGTTCTCCGCCGGCATCCTTGACGGCGTTCCATGTGCTGGTCAGCTCCACTTGTTCCACGCCGTCAGTCAGCAGGAAAGCAACCTTCTTGCCTGCAATATTGTGCCCAGACATGTGTCCTCCTCTTGCTTGAGCGAGCGATCAGGCGGGGACACTGCCCTCGGCTGCCCGCCCACCGTCACCTGGCAGCAGGTACTGTACAAACCAATCCCTGGCCAGAATCGCCGCCTCCTCCAGTGTCCCAGGTTCATCGAACAGGTGGGAGGCTCCCTGGACAAGATCCAGCCGGTTGGGGCAGCGCATCAGGGCTTTCGCCCGGCGGTTGAGTTCGAGGACCCTGTGATCCGCACTGCCGACAATCAGGAGCGTCGGGGCGCGGACAAGGGCCAACCTCTCGCCGGCCAGGTCCGGACGGCCTCCCCTTGAGACGACTGCACCGATCCGTGCGCCCTGTTCGGCCGCAGCCCACAAGGCTGCCCCGGCTCCGGTACTCGCGCCGATGAATCCCACGCTGCATGACGCCGTGTCCGGCCTGCTGGCAAGCCAGTTCGTTGCCGAGGTCAGCCGGAGCGCAAGCAGTTCGATGTTGAACACGTTCGCGCGGTCGAGCTCTTCCCCGGGGCCGAGCAGGTCAAGCAGCAAGGTGCCCAGCCCTGCTCGCTGGAGCGTCGAGGCTACGAATCGGTTACGCGGACTGTGGCGGCCGCTGCCGCTGCCGTGGGCGAACACCACCACTCCGGCAGCCGGCACGGGAAGGTGCATGTGTCCTTGGAGCCGCACCCCATCCGCTAGGATCTGCACGTCTTCATCGAGGCCAGGGTTTCCCGCCGCCGAACGCGCACGTTCCAGACGCTCGGCAGCAGCGTCGAGCAGCCACACCACTTCGTCGTCGCTCGTCGGCGAGAAGCTGCGGTAGTAGTAGCCGACAGCTGTGAGTTGCCGGGGCGTGGCAAGGCACACCACCTCGTCCGGCTCCGTCAGGGTGGCGAGGGCGTCGGCAGGGGCAACAGGAACGGCCAGGATCACTCTCGCAGCCCCCAGCTTTCGCGCGATGCTGCATGCCACCCGGGCAGTTAACCCGGTAGCGATCCCATCATCGACGACGACGGCGACGCGGCCGTGCAGATCCATGCGGGTCCGGCCTGCCCGGAATCGTGCCACCCGGGCATCGAGCAGAGCCCGTTCCTGTCTTTCGACGGCCCGCAGTTCTTCCTGCTTGACCTTCATGAATGAGACGGCGTGCTTGTCGAGCGCGTAGGTGCCGTCTTCCCCGATGGCTCCCATCGCGAGTTCGGGCTGAACCGGTACTCCAAGCTTGCGCACGATGATCACATCCAGCGGCGCGTCAAGGGCCGCCGCAACCTCGAACGCTACCGGAACGCCGCCCCGAGGCAGTCCCAGGACAACTGCGTCCTGGGCACGCAGATACGCCAGACGCAGCCCCAGCTGCCGCCCTGCATCAGCCCTGTCCGCAAAAATGCCCATCGCCGCGACTATCCCATCAGGACAGCGGCCGCAGGCCCCGTCCAAACCAGCGAACAGCACGGAATGAACGACGACGGCCGCCTGGTCCAACTATCTCTCAAGAATCGGGACCATGCGAGAGTTTTTTTCGGTACAAAGAACGTCCGACGACGAGCGTCCTGCCATCGACCGCAGCACCCTTGGGATTGACCACCGAACTGGCACCAGACCACGAAGCGGTCCATCCTGATAGAAAAGGCCCTGCCAACGTGGAGGTGGAGCATGCGGATCGCAATGCTGGGGGACGTCATGCTCGGACGGCTGGTGAACGAGCAGCTGAAAGTGGCCGATCCCGCCTATCCCTGGGGCGATGCCCTCCCAGTCCTCCGGCAGGCGGACATCAGGTTCGCCAACCTCGAATGTGTCCTGGCGGACGGCGGAACACCTGTGGTGGGCAAGGCGTTCCACTTCCGCTCGGACGTCAAGAACGTAGAGAGCCTGAGGTCCGCGGCGATCGATGTGGTGTCGCTGGCCAACAACCATGTGCTGGATTACGGGATTGACGCGCTTCGGGAGATGTTGCCGGCCCTCGATCAGCAAGGGATCCTCAGGGCCGGGGCTGGGATGGACGCTGAAGCTGCCCGGCGGCCGGCGGTCCGGCGGGTGGGCCCAACTGCGGTCGGCTTCATTGCCTTTACCGACAACGAGCCGGGCTGGGAGGCGACCGCCCGGTCACCCGGGATCTACTACGTACCTGTGGATGCTGGTGACCATCGGGTGACGGATCTGCTGGAACTGGTCCGGCGGACGAAGGGGCGCGTCCAGCTGCTGATCGTTTCGGCACACTGGGGCCCCAACTGGGGGGCCGCTGTCCCGACCGCGCATCAGAGTCTGGCGCGGGCGCTGATAAATGCAGGGGCCGACGTCGTGTTCGGGCATTCGGCCCATATTTTCCGCGGCGTCGAAATCTACAGGGACCGGCCCATTATCTATAGCGCCGGCGACTTCGTGGATGACTACGCCGTGGATCCGACAGAACGCAACGATCAGTCATTCATCTTCCTCTTGGAAACCCGCAAGCTACGCCTGCATCCGACGACAATCACCGATTTCCAGACCCGGCTGGCACGTCGGAGCGCGCGGAAAATTGCCGAGCGGATGCAGCGGCTGAGCGAGCAGCTCGGCACGCGGAGCGTCTGGATCGAGGGCGAGAACGTGCTGGAAATCCCGATCGACTCGATCCGAGAAGGCTCAACGGGCGCGAGGACACGGAGGTAGATGCACTCTAAGAAGCCGCAGCACCGTCGAGCGGACGACGGCGGGACCTCCCGCCGTCGTCCGCTCGGTGGTTGAGCTTATCGAAACCTGCCGCTCGCCTACGCCGCGGCGGAGGCGGGAACCTTCAGCGGCTCCACCTTGCCCAGGACGAACAGGTAGTTCGCCGCTCCGGCCAGCGACACCAGTCCGATGACCGCGAGCGGCGCCACGTAGGATCCCGTCTGGTCCACCAGGACACCGATCAGGACCGGCGTGAAGATGCCTGCCAGGTTGGAGGCGAAGTTCTGGAGCCCGCCGATGGATCCGACGTGGCGGGAGCTCGGGGCAACGTCCGCGGGGAGCGACCAGATGCCGGTGGCGGCGACGGTGAGGCTGGAGTAGGCCACCGACAGGAGGGCAAGTGCCATCCATGCCTCGGGGACCACGGCGGCGAACATGATGATCGAACCGCCGATCAGACCGCCGGCGATGGCGGTCTTGCGGACCCGTGTGACCGAGACCCCGCGCTGGACGGCCCGGTCGGCAACGTAGCCGGCCAGCCAGCCGAATGCCACCGCGCAGATGCCCGGGATGGCACCGAAGAGGCCGAGCTTGAGCAGGTCGAAGCCGCGTTCCTTCACGAGGTAACTCGGGAAGAACGTGATGAAGAAATAGATGGCGCTGTTCAGGCAGAAGAAGCCGAACATCATGCTGAGGATGGTGCGGTATTTGAAGAGTGAGCGCCAGGGGAGCTTGGCGGCGTCGGCGTCGTCGTTCGCTTCGCTCCGGGCACCGCCTCCCCGGATGTAGGCCCGCTCCTCGTCATTGGCCGTCGGGTGATCCTCCGGGCTGCGGTAGACCTTCCACCACACAACAGCCCAGATCAGGCCGGCCACACCGATGATGATAAAGACCGCGTGCCAGGACGTGAAGGCGACGATCAACGTGACGATCGGCAGGGCGATGACCGCACCTACACGGGAGCCTGAATCCCAGATGCTGGTGGCAAAGGCCCGTTCGCGGACCGGGAACCAGGTGGCCACCACCTTGGCGGCGGTGCTGGGGGCCGGACTTTCGCCCACACCGAGCAGGAACCGTGCGGCGAACAGCGACCAGAAATTCTGCGCAAAGGCGGTGACCATGGTGAAGACGGACCACCAAACCGCTGCCAGCGTGAAGGACTTCCGCGGCCCAACCTTGTCCACGTACCACCCGGCGGCCAGCTGGCAGAAGTCGTACGCCCAGAAGAAGGCGGCGAAAATGAGGCCCTGCTGGGTGGCCGAGAGCTCAAAATCCTTACCCATGAACGGCAGGGCAACGCTGAGGCTGGAGCGGTCAAGGTAGTTAATGCTGAGCCCCACGAACGCGAGCCAGATGATCACCCAGCGCTTGCGGGTCATGGTGCGGGGAGCCTTGGAGGAAAGATCGGGGGAAGAACTGGGGGCGAGCCTGCTGCCTAGGACAGTCATACCGTCTCCTTTGACGTAAACGTGGCTTTCGGGTGCCTGGACACCGGGGAAGACGCCGAGGATTCCGGCGCAAGATCATGTAGGAATCTGAATAATCATATGGTTAATGTGATCCAGAGCAACTTCTGGACGAAAACGCCCCACCCCGCCCGCCCCCGCCCGTGGAATATGATTCCCACAGCGACTCCACCAACCAGCACAAAGAGGTAACCGCGTGCCCCCACGTCAATCATCCGATGCATCCAAAGGCAAGGCAGCCGTCAGTGACGTCTACGGCGCCATGCGGGCCTCCATCCTCAAGGGCGATATTGAACCCGGCGCACGGATCAATATTGATGCGGTCTCCCGCAGCCTGGGAGTTTCACAGACCCCGGTCCGCGAAGTGCTGCAACGGCTGGAGGGCGACAACCTGGTGGTCTACAGCCCCGGCCGAGGATACAGCACCACACCCCTGCTGGACCTGCCCGCGCTGCGGTCGCTCTTTGAGTTCCGGCTGCTGGTGGAACCGTGGGCCGCGCGGTCCGCGGCCGTGGACCGCCTCGCCAACCCGGCTGCGGCCCTGGAGAAGGAACTGTCAGCCATCCGCAACTCCCTGAAGACCACCAGCGGCGACGCCCGCCAGGACCTTGTGGCCCATGACACCCGCTTCCATGACACCATCCTGCTGGCAGCGGGGAACCCGGTAGTCCAGCACGCCTTCGCCCAAACCCATTGCCACCTGCACACCTTCCGCCTCTACCCGGCAGACATCGACGGCGCCATCACCATCGCCGAGCACGCCACCGTGCGGGAGGCCATCGCGGCCTGCCAGCCCGACCGCGCCGAGGAGGCCATGGCCGAGCACATCAGGAATTCCTTCGCCCGGTTCGCCCAGGCCTTCGAAGGCAAGGCGGACCTCGCACCACTGGAGAGCGACGGGCCACCAAAACGGCATATCGTCACCTGAAATCGAAGCTCCGGCCTGCTGGCCGGGGCTTCTTTTTTCTCCGGCACTTGATCTGGTTCGCCATTCCTATATGATTATGAGAATTCATATAGGAATCGTGTCCACGAAGTGAATTGACCAGAGAGAAGAAACCCATGACCTCCATCATTTCCATCCACACCCAGGACGTGCGGTTCCCCACGTCCCTGGAGCTCGACGGTTCCGACGCGGTCAATGTTGACCCTGACTACTCCGCCGCGTACGTCGTCATCCGCACCGACGCGGGCGACGAAGGCCACGGCTTTGTGTTCACGTGCGGCCGCGGCAACGAAATCCTCACGCACGCCATTGACGCCTACGCCGGCCTGCTCCTGGGCCGGGACATCGATGAACTGATCTACGACCTCGGTGGCGCATCGAAGCGGCTCATCCACGATTCCCAGCTGCGCTGGCTCGGCCCGGAGAAGGGCGTCACGCAGATGGCGGCCGGCGCCCTCGTCAGCGCACTCTGGGACATCCGGGCACGGCGCGAGAACAAGCCGCTGTGGCTCCTGCTCAGCGAGATGCCCGCCGAGGAAATCGTCGACGTCGTCGATTTCACCCACATCCGCGACGCGCTCAGTCCCCAGCAGGCAGTGGACATCCTGCGCGCCGGCGAAGACGGCAAGGCCGCCCGGATCGCCGCCCTGAAGGTGGACGGCTACCCCGCCTACACCACCTCGCCGGGCTGGCTGGGCTACAGCGACGAGAAGCTCGTCCGCCTGAGCAAGGAAGCCGCCGCGGACGGCTTCTCCATGATCAAGCTGAAGGTGGGCGGCGACATCAATGACGACCGCCGCCGCATGGCGCTGGCCCGAAAGGCCGTGGGCGACCTCCCCATCGCCATCGACGCCAACCAGCGCTGGGAAGTCTCCGAGGCCATCGAGTGGGTCAACCAGCTCTCCGAGTTCAACCCCTACTGGATCGAAGAACCCACCAGCACGGACGACATCCTGGGCCACGCGGAGATCCGGAAGGGCGTTGCCCCTGTCCGTGTCGCCACGGGCGAGGCCGTCGCCAGCCGCATCGTGTTCAAGCAGCTGCTCCAGGCCGGTTCCATCGACGTCCTCCAGCTGGATGCCACCCGCGTGGGCGGCGTCAACGAGAACATCGCCAACCTCCTGCTCGCTGCCCGCTTCAACGTACCGGTCTGCCCGCACGCCGGCGGCGTGGGGCTGTGCGAACTCGTCCAGCACTTCTCGTTCTTCGACTACGCGGCCATCACCGGCAGCCAGGACGGCCGGATGATCGAGTACGTTGACCACCTGCACGAGCACTTCGCCGAGCCGGTCCGCATCGTCAACGGCCGCTACGCCGCCCCGGAACTCCCGGGCACCGGCGCCGAAATGCTCAGCGCCGCGCGGGCCCGCTGGGAGTTCCCCGCCGGGGCCGGATGGCTCGAAGTGGGCGACCGCGCCGCGGTGACAGGCGGCTCGGTGACGGGCGCCTCCGTGACCGGAGCCGGTGCGCACCGATGACCACCACTGTTGATGACCTCAACGCGAGTGTTGACGCCGCCCACGCCGCCTTCGAAAAGGGCCGCGCCGCGGACCCCGGCACCCGCGCGGCCTGGCTGGAGGCGATAGCAGCAGCACTGGAAAACGACGCCGATGCGCTGGTGGAGACCGCTGTCCAGGAAACCCACCTGGGCGAGCCGCGGCTCCGGGGCGAGCTCAAGCGCACGGTCTTCCAGCTCAGGCTCTTCGCCACGGAGGTCCGCGACGGCGAGCACTTCGACGCCACCATCGATCATGCGAACGCGGACTGGGGCATGGGCCCGCGGCCGGACCTGCGCCGGCTCAACGTGCCCATCGGCGTCGTGGGCGTCTTCGGGGCCTCCAACTTCCCCTTCGCCTTCAGCGTGATGGGCGGCGACAGCGCCTCGGCACTGGCCGCCGGGTGCGCGGTGGTACACAAGGCGCATGACGGGCACCGGAACCTCGCGCTCCGCACCGCCGAGATTGTCATCGCTGCGCTGGATGCCGCCGGAGCACCTTCCGGGCTGTTCTCCCTCGTCACGGGACGGGCCGCTGCGGAGGCCCTGGTGGACCATCCTGCAGTGAAGGCCATCGGGTTCACGGGGTCGACGGCGGGTGGCCGGGCACTGTTCAACCGTGCCGCCGCCCGGCCCGAACCGATTCCCTTCTTCGGCGAACTGGGCGGCATCAACGCCGTGTTCGTCACCGAGAACGCCTGGGCGGTGCGGCGCGACGAAATCCTCAGCGGATACGCCGCTTCATTCACGATGGGAATGGGCCAGTTCTGCACCAAGCCGGGGCTGCTGTTTGTACCGGTCGGAGAGGCCGACGGCGTCCGGCAGGTTCTGAACGCCGCACTGGCGGACTTTGCGGCAGCACGGCTGCTGAGCCCGCGGTTGCACGAGGGCTACCGGCAGTCCGTGCAGGATCTGCGGGGCACTACCGGCGTGGAGGTTCTTGTGGAAGGAGACTTCGACGAGGCACCGGCGCCAACCGTGCTCCACACGACGTCCGCGGCTGTCCACAGTGATCCGTCAATCCTGCGGCAGGAAATGTTCGGGCCCGCCAGCCTGGTGGTGGAGTACGGCGACGAATCGGAACTCCTGGAACTCACCGGACTGCTGGAGGGACAGCTGACCACCACGCTCCAGGCGGAGCCGGAGGATGACGTGTCAGAACTGGCCGCGCGGCTGTCGGACATCAGCGGCCGGGTCCTCTGGAACGGCTGGCCCACGGGGGTCACGGTCAGCTACGCCCAGCACCACGGCGGACCGTACCCCGCCACAACATCGGCCACCACCTCCGTGGGAACGGCCGCGATCCGGCGCTTCCTCCGGCCTGTGGCCTACCAGTCGTTCCCGGAGGGTCGCCTGCCCGAACCTCTGCAGGACGCCAATCCCTGGCGCGTCCCGCAGCGGGTGGATGGGGCGTGGCAGCGGCCCACCCTTCAGGGACAGACCGCAGTCCAGACTGCAGGAAACGAGGTCCGGCCATGAGCGCGGCACTGGACCTCGGCGGGGCCTCGGTACTCCCGGACGACGCGGCGCGGGCACTCCTGATCGGCCGGGTCTGGGACGTCGAAACCGGCGGACCACGCGTGGTCGCCGTCCAGGAGCAGGACGTCTTCGACCTCCAGCATCTGGCCGAAACCGTCTCCGAGCTCCTGGAACGGCCGGATCTCGTGGCGGCCGTCCGCGCCGCCATGACGCTGCCCCGGTGGAAGACCAGCGAGATCATCCACGCGTCGCTGACGCAGGACGCGGCCCGTCCGCATTTCCTGGCGCCCGTGGATCTCCAGGTCATCAAGGCCTGCGGCGTGACGTTTGTGGACAGCATGATCGAACGGGTCATCGAGGAGCGCTGCGGCGGCGACGCCAGCCGCGCGGCCGAGATGCGGGAACTGGTGGGCCGTGCCCTCGGCGGCAGCATCAGCTCCATCCGGCCCGGCTCCCCCGCGGCTGCCGAAGCCAAGAAGGTGCTTATCGCCGAAGGGCTCTGGTCGCAGTACCTGGAGGTGGGGATCGGGCCTGACCCGGAGGTCTTCACGAAGGCCCCGGTGCTCTCCTCGGTGGGGCTGGGCGCGGGGGTCGGAATCCCTGCGTTCTCCTCCTGGAACAACCCGGAACCGGAACTGGTGCTCATTGCCACCTCGGCCGGCACAGTGGTGGGCGCAACCCTGGGCAACGACGTGAACCTCCGCGACGTGGAGGGCAGGAGTGCCCTGCTGCTGGGGAAGGCGAAGGACAACAACGCCTCCAGCGCCCTGGGTCCATTGATCCGGTTGTTCGACGACGGTTTCACCCTGGAGACGCTGCGCCAGGAGGAAATCCTGCTCCGCGTCGAAGGCGAGGACGGCTACTCGCTGGAGGGACGCAATTCCGTGTCCCGGATCAGCCGTCCGTTCGAGGAGCTCGTCGCCGCGACGGTTGGGAAGCACCACCAGTACCCGGACGGCTTTGCCCTGTTCACCGGCACGCTGTTCGCGCCGACACAGGACAGGGACCATCCGGGACAGGGGTTCACCCACCACCTGGGCGACACCGTGACCATCCGCAGCCGCCACCTCGGCGCCCTCGTGAACGTCGTCGGGGCGGCGGAGGAGCTGCCGGCATGGTCGTTTGGCCTGCGGCAGCTGTTCGGCTACCTTCAGGCCCAACGCGAAGTCCGCGCATCAAGCCGTAAGGAATATGCCTCATGAAGTTCGCCCAGATTGGCGCCCCGGGCGCCGAACAGCCCGTCCTGCTCCACGGGGACCGGCACTACTCGCTCCAGAGCATCACACCGGCCATCAACGGTGACTTTCTGTCCAACGGTGGCCCCGCGGCTGCCGCCGCCGCACTGGCCGCAGGCACACTGCCGGAGGTCACCTCCGACGTCGTACGCTACGGCGCCCCCGTGGTGCGCCCGTCCGCCGTCGTCTGCGTTGGCCTGAACTATGCCGCCCATGCAGCGGAATCGGGCGCCCGGCCGCCTGAGCATCCGGTCATCTTCCTCAAGACACCGAATACGGTGAGCGGGCCGGACGATGCCGTGGCGATCCCCCGGGGATCGACCAAGACTGACTGGGAGGTGGAGCTCGGGATCATCATCGGCACACGCGCCTCCTACCTGGACTCTCCCGAAGCCGCCCGGGACCACATCGGCGGGTTTGTGGTGGTGGACGATCTCTCCGAGCGCGACTTCCAGCTGAACGTTTCCGGCGGCCAGTGGTCCAAGGGCAAGAGCTCACCGGGGTTCTGCCCCACGGGTCCCTACCTGGTCACCCCCGACGAGGTCGACGCCGGCAATCTGCGGCTGCGCAGCTGGGTCAACGGCGAAATCCGCCAGGATTCCTCCACGGCGGACATGATTTTCGACGCCGAGACCATCGTCTGGAACCTGAGCCAGTACATGGTCCTCGAGCCCGGCGACCTCATCTGCACCGGCACCCCCGAGGGAGTCGCGCTGTCCGGGCGGTTCCCGTACCTGAAGGCCGGCGACGTTGTGGAAATCGAAATTGACGGGCTGGGGCGGCAGCGCCATGAATTCATCGCATGAACGGAGACCCGGCCATGGAGTTTGAAGGCATCCGTGCCATCGTCACCGGCGGGGCATCCGGCATCGGAGCCGCCGTCACGGCGCATCTGACCCGGCGCGGGGCGAAGGTGGCGGTGCTGGATCTGAATCCCGAGGCAGCATCCGAAGCGGCGCTGTCGATCCGATGCGACGTGGCCGATGACGCTTCGGTGCGTGCCGCCGTCGAACGCGTTGCCCGCGAATTCGGCGGGATCGACGTTGTGGTCAACAACGCAGGCATTGGAGCCCAGGGCACCGTTGCGGACAACGACGACGCCGAGTGGCAGCGCGTTCTGGACGTCAACGTGATCGGCGCGGTGCGGGTGAGCCGTGCCGCCTTGCCCCATCTCCGGCAGTCCCCCGCCGCCGCGATCGTCAACACGTCCTCCATCGCCGCCACGGCCGGGCTGCCCGCCCGCGCACTCTACGCGGCCACCAAGGGCGCCATCCGGGCGCTGACGCTCAGCATGGCGGCCGATCACGTCCGTGAAGGCATCCGGGTCAACTGCGTCAATCCGGGCACGGCTGACACGCCCTGGATCAACCGGCTGCTGAGCCAGGCGGATGACCCGGTCGCGGAACGCGCGGCGCTGGAGGCCCGGCAGCCGCACGGCCGGCTGGTCACGCCGGAGGAGGTTGCAGCGGCGGTGGCGTACCTGGCCAGTCCGCTGGCCGGTTCGACGACGGGCACTGAACTGGCGGTCGACGGCGGCATGCAGGCCGTGCGCCTGCGTCCCGTGGAGTAA
Organism: Pseudarthrobacter humi; assembly: GCF_024294965.1. Taxonomy (NCBI): domain Bacteria; kingdom Bacillati; phylum Actinomycetota; class Actinomycetes; order Micrococcales; family Micrococcaceae; genus Pseudarthrobacter; species Pseudarthrobacter humi. Next base: position 47,981 of record NZ_JANCLV010000015.1, on the reverse strand, counting down.
CGTCCCGCCGGGGTAGCGTCCCGGCGAAGCAAGAAGCTGCGAGGCGCCGTCGTGTCCTGATGTATCGGGGCACGGCGGCGCCTTTGGCGTTTCAGGAGGGAGGCCCGGTCCCCTTCCGGCGAGCGCACGCAAGCGGTTTTCAGGAGGGTCTTGACCTGCGTCACATCCCCTATATGATAGTGCGTATTCCTATATGATCTTCGACGGCGAACGACCGGGCTCCCCCGGACTCCGTCACCCCCGCATTCGATCCGCATCCGATCCGCATCAACAATCTCCAGGAGAGCACCATGTTCAAAGCAACACCGAAGTTGCTTCTTGTTCCGGCTATCGCGTTGGCCCTCACGCTGGGAGGCTGCTCCTCCGGCGGCGCCTCAGCCGGTGCTGGGAGCACAGCAGGAGCCGTGGCGGACAGCCACCTCACACAGATCCTCAAGACAAAGACCATCAAGATCGCCGTCAGTGCCGACTCTCCGGGGTACGGCGTGATGACGTCATCCGGTGAGCACGAGGGTTTCGACATTGATGTCGCGAACGCGCTCGGCGCCTCGCTGGGAGCAAAGATTGAGTTCGTCACGGCCACGAACGAAAGCCGCATCCCGCTGCTGCAGACCGACAAGGCGGACGCCGTCATTGCCACCTTCACGGCATCGGATGCGCGCGCCCAGGTGGTGGATATGTCCGAGCCGTACGCCGCCAGCTCCACGGTCTTTATGGTGCCCGTGGGAAGCCCGATCGCCAGCTACGCGGATCTCGACGGGAAATCCGTGGCCACGTCGCGCGGAAGTGTGGGCGAGCAGATCCTCAAGGCCACCTTCCCGAACGCCAAGATCGCCGGCTTCAACACCACGGCCGATTCCATCCAGGCCCTCAAGAGCGGCAAGGTGGACGCGCTGATTGAAAACAACGCCATCATCGGCGGGCTCGTGAAGAGCGAGCCGTCCGCATTCCAGGTGCTCAAGGGCGACCCGATCAAGCCGGCGCTGTTCTCCATCGGCGTCAAGCAGGGCGACCAGACGTGGGTTAACTACATCAACAACTTCATCCGGAACTACACCATCTCCGGACAGAACGAGGCCTCCCTGCAGAAGTGGTTCGGGCTGGAACTTCCGCCCTTCCTCGCCCACTAACAGTATTCGGACGCACTCTCCGGTGTGGGTGGAGGACAGGCAGTCATTCACCCACACCGCCGTTCACGGATAGGACCCTTTGCTCATGGCTTTATATTTCGGAGACCTTCTCCCGTTCAGCTCGCTATTGCTTGAGGGGCTCTGGACAGCTCTGTACATCACGCTCGTGGCCATGGTGGCGGGAAGCGCACTCGGCGTCTTCCTGTACCTGGGGAAGGTCGGGCCCGGAAAAGCAGTCAGCATCTTCTGCACGTGCTACATCGAGGCCATCCGCAACACGCCTCTGCTGGTGCAGCTGTACCTGATCTACTTTGCCCTTCCCGCGCTGGGCATCAACCTCGAGCCCATCTGGGCCGCCGTCATTGGCCTGACCCTTAACAACGCGGCATACACGGCGGAAATTTACCGGGCCGGCTTCGAATCGGTGCCCCACGGCCTGCGTGAGGCCGGCAAGGCGCTGGGCATGAAGAACGCCCAGATCGTGCGCTACATCGTCCTGCTGCCGGCCACCCGGAACGTTTTCCCTGCACTGACCAACCAGCTGATTCTGCTGTTCCTGGCTTCGTCGATTGGATCCATCATCTCGCTTCCTGAACTGACCAACGCGATCATGAGCGTCAGCAACACCACGTACCGGACCATCGAGGTGCTCGCAGTGGGCGGGCTGCTCTACCTCGGCGTATCCGCCCTGCTGTCCCTGGCCTCGAAACGGGCCGAAACGACGCTGTTCCGGTGGGCGGTGGGCGCACGTGTTTAGGGCCTTTGATTGGCAGGACCTCATTCCGCTGGCCAAGGGGGCCTGGCTGACCATTCAGCTCTGCGCCATGTCCGGCATCCTCGGAATCATCTTCGGACTGATCCTCGGCATTGCCAGAACGTCCCCCAGCAGGATCGCCCGTTGGATCAGCACCATCTACATCAGCTGCGTCCGCGGCATCCCGATCCTGGTCATCATCTTCTTCATCTTCTTCGGGATCCCGCTGCTGTTTCCCGGCCTGGAACTGGACAAGTTCGCCTCGGCCGTCATCGCGCTGACCTGCTTCGCCGCCGCCTATGTGGCAGAAATCGTGCGGGGCAGCATCGAAGCCGTGCCCCGGGGACAAAGTGAGGCTGCAGATGCCCTCGGGCTCAACTACTGGGCGAAGCTCCGGTATGTGGTCATGCCGCAGGCCAGGAAGATCATGGTGCCGCCCGGCGTCGGCTTCATCATTGGCCTGGTGAAGGATTCCTCCCTGGTGACGGTGACCGGGCTGGTGGAGCTGACGCACGCGGGCAACATCGTCACTAACCTCACCGGCGACCCCATCATGACGTTCCTGACCGTCGCCGCCATGTACTTCGTCATTTGCTACAGCATCTCCCTACTGGGGCGCCTGTACGAGAAACGGACCGGCATCCAGGTGGACCCCCTCAAACTTCCCGAGCCCGCGAGCGTTTAGATCGGAATATGACTGTGATTTTTGTTGAGAATTTGAATAAGAAGTTCGGCCCCAACCATGTCCTCAAAGGCGTTGACTGCCACATCCGTGAGCGTGAGGTGGTGTGCGTCATCGGCCCCTCGGGTTCAGGCAAGAGCACGTTCCTGAGGTGCATGAACGGCCTGGAATCGATCACGTCCGGCAGCATCGTGATCAACAAGCACCGGTTGGACGATTCGAAGACGAACATCAACCTGGTCCGGCAGGAAGCGGGAATGGTCTTCCAGCATTTCAACCTGTTCCCGCACCTGAAGGTCATCGACAACGTGATGCTGGCCCCGCTCAAGGTGGCCAAGGTCAACAGGGACGAAGCCCGCGCCAAGGCCGAAATGCTGCTGGCAAAGGTAGGTCTGGCCGAAAAGACGGAGGCCTTCCCCGGGAGCCTGTCCGGCGGTCAGATGCAGCGCGTGGCCATAGCCCGCGCGCTGGCCATGGATCCAAAAATCATGCTCTTTGACGAGCCCACCTCAGCCCTGGACCCGGAAATTGTCGGCGAGGTGCTGACCGTCATGAAGGACCTGGCCCATGAGGGCATGACCATGGTGGTGGTCACGCACGAAATGGGCTTCGCCCGGGAAGTCGCTGACCGCGTGCTTTTTATGGACCAGGGACTGATCGTCGAGGAAGGCTCCCCCGATGAGATCTTCTCCTCGCCGCGGAACGCCAGGACTCAGGGGTTCCTCAGCAAGGTTCTGTAACCGGAGCACGCAGTGAGCGGACGACGGCGGGAGGTCCCGCCGTCGTCCGTTCGCGCACGGACGCCCACCCGTAGAACGGGACACCGGATGCCCGATCGAATGTCGCAGAAGTCGTAAAGATCGGCCATACTGGCGCCATGAGCGGCGCAGCCAGAAAACCCGACCGGATCCTTATCGTTCTCATCTGCGCCGTAGGACTACTGGTGGTCGTCGCGCTCGCCGTCGTCTTCTCACGAGGCGAGCCCAAACCCCTGGACGAGAACAGCCCGGCGGGAGTTGTCCAGCGGTACAGCACAGCGGTAATCGACGGCGACACCCCCACCGCCGGTTCTTACCTGACCGAAGCGGCCCGGGCGAAGTGCGGCGGTTACTTTGAAGGTGGGCCCCGGCCCGCCAGGGTCATCCTGATCTCTACCACTGAGCGTGGTGCATCAGCCACGGTGAAAGTCTCCATCGTGCACTCAACCCAAGGAGGCCTGTTCGGCCCGTCTGAGTATGAGATGGAGGAGACTTTCTCGTTGGTGAAGGTCGACGGCAGATGGATGCTGGACCAGGTGCCTTTCCCGCTGATGTCCTGCGCTGGAATGCCGGCGAAACCATGACTTCCCAGGTAGGGGCACCAGTCCAGACGCCGGGCCTGGCCCAGGTGGCCCTGCGACGCCTGATCCTGTACGCACTGCTGTTCGCCCTCGTGGTGATCGCGGCGTCCGGCCTGAGCGGGTTGCTGGAGCGCCTTTTTACGTCCGGGGCAGTGCTGGCACCCACCGACGTAGCCGGGCTCGCCCTCGCCCTCGCCTTCACCCTGATCGGGGGACCGCTCGCCTTGCTCCTGTGGTGGTTTGTATGGAGAAGGCTCGATGACGAGGCGGAGCGCACCGCGGTCGGATGGGGCCTTTACATCACCGGCATGTACGCGGTTTCGCTCATTGTCTCGACCACGGCGCTGCTGGGGCTGGCGGCGTCTTTGATCGGCGGACCCGAACGTCAGTGGGCTTCGCCGCTTTCCAACGGCCTGGTCTGGGCCGTCATTTGGGTATGGCATCGCTGGATGTGGAAGCACCCGGTCAAGCCTTCAACTCATCTGGAAGACATCCGGAACCTCATCGGGACCGTATTTGGCCTGCTGGTGGGCGCCATCGCAGGCATCTTGGCCCTGGGCGGCTTGCTCGACGTCGCAATCCGGGGCACCACACTGCTTACCGTGGCCGTTGAACCGTGGTGGCATTCCGTGCTCCGGGCACTGGTGTGGGCAGTCGGCGGAAGCATCGTGTGGTGGTGGCACTGGTTCCGCGAGGGCGGGCAACGCCTTCAGACACGCCTTGCCGACGTGACCATAATCGGCGTCGGAATCTTCGCGGCGGGGATCACGGCGCTGGGCGGAAGCGGAGTGGTCCTGTTTGTGCTCCTGAGGGTGGCCTTCGACAGGGAAAGTCCAATGGGCGAGTTGCTGGACCCCATGGCCTCCGCCATCGCGGCGGCATTCATTGGTTCGGTGGTGTGGCGCTATCACCGCACCGTTTCGGTCCATCGCTCCGGTGCGACCAGGAGGGCAAGTCTCCTGGTGACGTCAGCAGTGGCCCTCGCAACGGGTGCCTCCGGCATAGGCGTAGTTGTCAATTCATTGTTGGCCGCGGCAGTATCACCGCTGGCAGGAGGTTCCGCGCGGACCGTTCTCCTGGGCGGCGTCAGTTCCCTGCTGGTGGGTGGTCCGGCCTGGTGGCTGGCGTGGAAGCCGACGAGGCAACCGCAGACCGCCGAGGCCATCCCGCACGGAAGGCGCGTCTACCTCATTGCATTTTTCGGGATCAGCGCGGTGGTGGCGCTTATTGCGCTCCTCGTCATTGGATACCGTCTTTTCGAGTTTCTTCTCGGAGATGTATCGGGGGGCAGCCTTATTGACCGCATCCGCGCACCTCTTGGGCTTCTGGTGGCGGCGGGCCTCGTCGCCGGTTACCACTTCGCCCTGTGGCGGCATGACCGTGTTCTTATCGCGGCCGCCGAACCCGCCAGGAGGCGGACCGTTGACCGGGTCACCCTGGTCACAGGATCCGATCCGGAGGCGCTGGCGAAGGGCATCGCCGAAGTCACGGGCGGCGCCAAAGTCACCGTATGGCTGCGGACCGACGACGGCGCGACAACCCAACCAGCTGCAGGCACCTTTCCCACGCCCGGGGACAGCCTCGGGCAGATAGCCAAGGCCCTGGAAGGCATCACCGCCCGGCACGTGCTGGTGGTTCGGGGGCCTGGTACCCGCCTTGACGTTATTCCCGTGGATACCGGATACCGGATACCCGAAGGCTAACGAGCACCCTCTGAGGTGTCTCGAGCACACAGTCAACCAGGTCCGGGAATTCGTACGGAAGTACCGGATGAAACCGGGTGGAGCTGACCGAGACCGCCGCGGACCTGGCCCCAGGCCTGAAGGAGCCACGCCGCCCTTAGCGCGGCGCAGCCGGAGCGGTCGCCAGTTCGCGACGATACTGCCAAACTGAGCCAATGAACGAGGCCCTCCCACCGTCCCGCAGGCCAGGCATCCGAGCTGCGATGTTTGTTGATTTCGACAATGTCTTCACCGGCCTGCAGGCACTGGATCCTGTCGCGGCGAAGCGCTTTGCCGAAGACCCGAAGCACTGGGCCGACGCGTTGTCAGCGGGCGGTTCCGGCGAGGATGCCCGCAGGTTCCTGATCCGCAACTGCTACCTGAATCCGGTGGTGTACTCGAAGTACCGGACCTACTGGACCCGCGCCGGCTTCCGCGTGATCGACTGTCCGTCGCTGACGCAGCGGGGCAAGAGCAGCACGGACATCAATCTGGTGCTTGATGCCATGGACGCGCTGTCCGGCAACGTTGGCATCGAAGAGTTCTTCATCGCCTCGGCCGATGCCGATTTCACGTCCCTGATCCAGCGGTTCCGGGCCGCTGACCGGATGACCACGGTCATCGCGGCCGGCGCGGTGGCCTTCGCGTACCGGGAGATGGCGGACCATGTGGTGGAATCCCACGACTTCGTCGCCATCCTCAACGGCTCAACGGTGGAGCCGGTACATGCGGTGGCGGCCGGGAAGCAGCAGACCGTCCCCGCCGCCGCGAAGGCGAAGGCCAAGTCCGCCTCGCCCGCCATCCGTGAGGTCCTTGAGTTTGTCCGCGCCGCTCCCGGACCGGTAAACGGCGCGATGGTGGCCCACCGGGCGCTCACGGCAGAGCCATCCCTGAAGACGGACTGGGGCGGCTGGGGAAAGTTTGGGACGTGGGTGTCCCAGATCGGCCAGGGCGTCGAATATTCCCCGGCACAAGGTGGCTGGGTCTGGGACGCGAAGCGCTTCTCGAGCGAGGACCTGCCTGCGCCCGCGGACCTGCAGCCGGGCATCGAGGAACAGGTCACCAGGGTGACGGACGTGCCGGCCCTTTCCGCAGCCCAGTTCCGGCAGATGTTCCAGTCCATGGCAGCCAGGCTTCGTGAGCACCCGCTCAACCGCACCGAACTGTCCCGGCAGGTGAGGGACGACTGCGTCAACGCGGACCAGCCGGTCTCCCGCAACGCCGTGAGCTTTGTCCTTCAGGGCCTGGCCTACGTCAATTTCCCGCTCACCGACGAGGCGACGGCCGAAGGCCTCGCGGCAGCCTGGACCGCAAACGTCGAGGAACTCTGCCGCGTGGCTCTGCTGGAGTTCGACGCCGCCGAGAAGCTCGCCGTCCGGCGCTGGGCGAGCGGCGGACTGCTGGACAACTGAACGACGGGAGAAACGGACGACGGCGGGGCCCCGCCGTCGTCCGTCTTGCGCTGGGTGCCCGAGCCCATGGAACACCGCCGTCGTCCGCTTTAGTTTGACGGCTGTCGGCGACGTTGCAGCCGGCGTGATTGACCGTGTCCACGACCGTCGCTTGTCAGTAAACTGGGACGCATGACCGAGCACGAACCGGCCCCGGCCGGCGTCGCAGCGGCTGCGGGCCCGGCCGATGCCGACGCCATCGATACGTCCCTACGCACTCCGGCGCAGCGGTCCCGCACGTTCGCCGGGATCCTGGTGAACACCGCCCTCGCCAACATCACCACCAGCTACCTGTGGTTCGCCCTGACGTTCTGGGTGTACCTGGAGACGCGGAACGTGATCGCCACCGGGGTGATCGGCGGCGCCTACATGCTGCTGATCGCCCTTTCCAGCATCAGCTTCGGCACGTTCGTGGACCGCTACCGCAAGCTGACAGTGATGCGCTTCGCCGCCTCTTTCACGCTGGTGATGTTCATCCTGGCCGGGGTCATGTTCCTGCTGACACCCGCCGCCGGCCTGCTGGACCTGACGCAGCCGTGGTTCTGGATCTTTGCCATGATCATCCTGGTCGGTGCGGTGGTGGAGAACATGCGCAACGTCGCCCTCTCCACCACAGTCACCATCCTCATCGAGCCCGACCGCCGGGCCAATGCCAACGGCATGGTGGGCATGGTGCAGGGGCTGGCGTTCATTGTCACCTCGGTGCTCTCCGGCCTGTCGGTGGGGCTGCTGGGCATGGGCTGGACGTTGGTCGTCGCCCTGGTGCTCACGGCGCTGGCGTTAGCGCACCTGCTCACGCTGCGCATGCCAGAGGAGGTGCAGGTGGCCGCCACGGACGCCCACGGCGCCTTCGACCTGCGGGGATCCATTGCCGCTGTCCTGGCCATTGCCGGACTTTTCGCGCTGATCCTGTTCTCCACGTTCAACAACTTCATCGGCGGCGTCTACATGGCGCTGATGGACCCGTACGGCCTGGAGATGTTCCCGGTGGAGGTCTGGGGAGCCGTCTTCGCGTTCGGCTCCACCGGGTTCATCATTGGCGGTGCGCTGATCGGCAAGTTCGGGCTCGGGGCCAACCCGTTGTGCACCATGCTCATCGCGGTGGTGGTAATGGGTTTCCTGGGCGCGGCATTCACGGTGCGGGAATGGCCCTGGCTCTACATCGCCGGCATCTGGCTGTACCTGGTCCTGATACCTTTCGTGGAGGCCGCCGAACAGACAGTCATCCAGCAGGTGGTGCCCCTGCCCCGGCAAGGGCGGGTGTTCGGCTTCGCAATGGCGTTCGAGTCCGCGGCGGCGCCGATCACCGCCTTCCTCATTGCACCGATCGCCCAGTTCTGGATCATCCCCTACGCCCGGTCCACCGAGGGCGCCGCCCAGCTGGCTCCGCTGCTCGGCGAGGGCGTCTCCCGCGGCATCGCCCTTGTGTTCCTGGTGGCCGGGATCATCATGATCGTGGCCGCGTTGCTGGCCTTCCTGACGCCGGTCTACCGCCGGGTCTCAGCGACGTATGCGCAGGCGGCGCAAGAGGCCCGTGAGACGGCGACATCGCCACCCGTGGACGAGTAGGGACGTACAGAAACCGGACGACGGCGGGACCTCCGCCGTCGTGCGCTTTCCTACGTTGCCGCTTCCGCCTCCGCCAGCCTGATCATGCGGAGCTCGCCGGCCACCGCTCGGGACGGCCAATAGTCATTCGCCAGTTCCCTGGCATGGCCCTGATCCGCTGCCGGGAAGATTTTCCCGAGCAGCTCCGCCGAATAGAGCAGCGCGGTCAGTGCGGTGGTACGCGGATCGGAGGTTCCACCCCTGAGCGCGGCCTCGACCTGCTTGAGCAACGCCGCCTCCGGAGCGTGGTCCTTCTCCGGGTACCGTGTGGTCCTGAACAGGCCAAGGTGCCGTTCGCCCACGTGGTCCACGATGCCCAGCGCCGCCATCCCCTCATAGACACGGCGCAGCTCGGCGCGGCTCTCCAGCATCGATACCCACCGCTTGGGAGTGTGCGGGCGCGACGTATCCCGGATGAGTTCCAGCTGGTGCCGGAAGTCCGTTTGCGGGGTGGCGCCGGTAGCCCTGACATGATTCCCCTGCAGCTCGATGGCGCCGATCAGGTCCAGCTCGGCCAGGATCGCCCCGGCCAAAGCGGCCTTGAGCACAACATGCGGAACGGCGGGCTCGCCGTCCTTGTCGTTGGTTGCCAGCAGGAGCAGGGCCTGGGGAATGTTCAGCTCTTCCGCCGTGGGCATTTCAGCGTTCATACGATCAGGGTGGACCCGACCGGGCGCCCACCACAACGGTCATTCGCTGGCACCAACACTCAACGCGGGGTCACTTACTGCCCAATAACGGGCGGCACTTATCGGGCAGTAAGTGACCCCGCGTTGGCCGTAAGCGTTGGAGAGCCAGCAAGCGTAGCGTCGTTTGGAGAAACGGCGGTGCCGGCAACCGTAAGACTTACAGGTAAACGGCACCCTTGCTGGGTTCTTGGAGGTGGCCACGGTGGCTGGCCATCCGCGTGGTCTTTTCGTGCAGGATGCCCGCATCCTCTCGGGCTGGAGTCTGACCGTTGATGGCCAGCCGCTTGAACCTTTGGCGGCGGAGACGAAGGAGCCTGGCATTCGTCCATCCCGACGTAGACGGATTGTCGCCCCGGGACCTGCGCCGGCAGGAATGGGTGGCGAAGATTCCGGTACGCCAGATGGGAAACCGGTCCATCAAACGGACCCTGCGGCGCAGCTACGACGATCTAGGCGCCCTTCGGAGCCCCACGACAACGCAATTGTCGCAGCCGGACTCCTCCGCTATGCCAGCGGCGATCCGTTGGGCCTCGGCCACGAAAGATCACCGCCGAACGGAAGCGCGGCGCGACCGCGATTGGGCAGCATCACAGGTTTGCGGCTTCTTGCTCCGCGAGCCGGATCATACGAAGTTCGTCCTCCACCGCGCGGGACGGCCAATAGTCCTTCGACAGCTCAGTTGCCCGGGTCAGATCTGCCGCCGGGAAGAGCTTGCCCAGCATTCCGGCCGCCTGAAGCAGGGCGATCAGCACTATGGTCCTGGCATCGGGCGCCTTCGAATCAGGCTTGGCATCAGTCGCCCCGGCAGCTGGCTTCGCGGCCTCGGACGCCCCCGCACCAGACGCAGCATCACTGGCGCCCGCATCAGAGCCGGCATCGGTCGCCGTGGTACCCGTCGCCGTCGTATCCGGCGGCTCAAGTTCGGAGGGCGGGCCGCTGAGGGCGGCCTGGATCTTTTCCAGGAGCGCCGCCTCCGGAGCATGGTCCTTCTCCGGGTACCGCACGGCCCGGAACCGGCCCAGGTGCTTTTCGCCGACATGTTCCACGATGCCCAGTGACGCCATGCCCTCGTAGACACGCTGCACCACGGCGCGGCCTTCCAGCATGCCCACCCACCACTTGGGAGTGTGGGGCCGGGATTTGCCACGGATGACTTCCAGCTCGCGCTGGAAGTCTGTTTGCGGGGCGTCGCCGGTGGCCCTGACGCGCTTCCCCTGCAGCTCGATCGCACCGATCAGGTCCAGCTCGGCCAGGATTGCCCCTGCCACAGTGGTTCTGAGTGCGAACACCGGCACTTCGGGTTTGCCGTTCGTGTCGTTCGTTGCCAGCAGGAGGAAGGCCTGGGGAAGGTTCAGCTCCGCCGCCTTCGGTGTTTCAGCGTCCATACGAACATGGTGGCCCTGTTGGGCGCCCACCACAATGAGGATTTACAAGCGGACGACGGCGGGACGTCCCGCCGTCGTCCTTCTACGTTTGGTGCCGCTTACGAGGCCAGCGTGAATGTCCCCCACCCGGTTCTGTCGTAGAAGTCCAGGTGACGCTTGGCGAGGAGCCGCATCCTGCCAGTCTACGTTGGGCTGAAGGCGGCTCCTCCCCGGATCCAGGTCCGCCCTGAGGCGCGAACTCGCAGGTCCGGCGATTTCGGCGGGCTCAGCGTTCGAAGATGGCCGTGATCATCCCGCGCCCCAGGGAGTGTGCGGACAGCTTCGATTCCAGCTTGGCGGGGCTGAATCCGGCGTCCAGCCCGAGGTGTTCCACATCCAGGGCGTAGACCGTGAAAACATACCGGTGCGGGCCGTGTCCGGGTGGCGGTGCGGCGCCCACGTAGCCGTGGAAACCGGCGTCGTTCTTCAACTGGATCGCGCCGGACGGAAGCTGGCGCACGCCTTCGGCACCGGCTCCGGCGGGCAGCGACGTGACGCCTGCGGGGATGTCCAGCATGGCCCAGTGCCAGAATCCGCCACTGCCCGGGGCGTCCGGATCGAACGTTGTCACGGCGTAACTCATGGTGCCAGCCGGCGCGCCGCCCCAGCTCAGTTGAGGCGATTCGTCCCTGCCGCCGGCACGCATCTTGCCGCTGCGCTGTGCGGGCGGCAGGGTCTGGCCATCCTGGATGGACTCGCTGCTGAGGTGCAGGAAGGGGGAACCGTGGCGGGTATGGGAATCGTGGGGAGACATCTGTTGCCTTTCAGTTGCTGGCGGAGTCGGCATTCCTGAACTCTTCGCCGGCGTGGGCCGCGGCCGGATCAACCGCACGACGGCGCCGCGTCGTAGCTGCGGTATCCGGAGTGGTCGCGTTCGGGCTCGGCGAGCAGGCCGGTCTGGTGATAGTGCCGGACTGGCACCGTCACGCCGGCACAGGGGGCCAGTTGGCTGATTGTGAGCATGGGCTCCAGACCGCCTCAACCGGCGACGCCGCGGACCGCCTCGGCGATCGCGCGGAAGTCCTTGCGGAGGATCGCGCCGTGATTGCTCGCGACTTTGGCGTGAATCGTGATGTGCGGGTTGCGTTCGGCCACCGGATGGGGGCTTTCTCATGCTCATCGCTGGTGTCGGCGTAGCGCTTGGCCTGTGGCAGGCCGTGCAAATGATCCACACCCCGGGCTTGTGGTCCCTGACGCATCAGGCACGGTCAACGTGCCGGGCTCACGAATGTGTGTAGATTCTGCATCCACTCCGCTACCTCCCTTGGTGTGCAGAGGAGTAGTAAGCAACAACGACATTAGTGCAGAGGAGTATTGAAAAACTAGTGCTCAACACCCGCCTGCACAACCGCGAAAACAGGCGGCCCGCAGTGCAGGCGAGTATGGAAAATGACACAGGTGCTGTCCCAGTGGGCGGCTGAGGCTGGGCAGGGTCACCTCGTTCCAGCGCATCGCCGATCTGGAGGCCATCTCCGCGGCCAGGACCGTCGAAGCCCCGGGGGTGAGCAGGGAGGCCGCCCAGCCATGGTTGCCGACAATCCAGTGGCTGTTGAAACAAGCGGCTTTGGCGTCGTGGACCCACACATCCAGCTCCCCGACGAATTGTCGCGTCCCGTGGGTCCAGCCCGTGCTCTCCAAGTCGTTCCATCCGACGAAAATTCAGCCGACGCGCCAGCGCCGCCGGCGATGGAAGTAAGCCTCGTGGCGGTCGTTTCCCCGGACACTGAACAACGGAAGCAGCCACGGGGTGATGACAAATTCCGCGACCTGACAACCGAATACATGGTCAAGCAGGATTTCGCGGACTACGGCGTAAGAATTGACAAGCAGCTGATTGCCTTCATCGAGGTCAAGCGGGTGAGCCAGAAACTTAATGAGCGGCACCTTCGCCAGGTCCAAATGTATGCGGTCAGAGCTGTGGAAGCACCGCGCGGCAACGTCGCCGGATGCGCTGCTGGACGTCATCCTGTCCGACTCGGTGCTGGACATCATCCGCAAGGAAATCAAGCGGAATACCGGGATCACCACAACGGTCCAGACGCTGGCGACAGTGATCCGGACAGAGATCGTTGACCCTAAGCTTCGAAACAAGTAGAGCGGACGACGGCGGGACCTCCCGCCATCGTCCGCTCAAGGCCCAGGCGGACGTCCTCCGCGATACTTTTAGGAGTTTCAGCGGGGAAACCGTGTCAACTCAACGCTGTGGTGCTGTCGATTGCGGGGAAACCCCAGGCTGGGAATGACCGAGGAATCCATGTAGCAGCGACGCTGTTCCCTGCAGATGATCTTGCGCCGCCTTGAAGGCTGCCTCGTCGTCGCCCCGGAGTATGGCGTCCACGATTTCCTGGTGCTGCCGGTTGGAATGTTCCAGGTTGGGTTGGAGAAGAGGTATCCGGTCCAGCAGGTCACTTACCTTTGAGCGGACTTCCGCCACCGCGAGCGCAAGGCTTGGCGATCCGGCCACTTCTGCGATCGCCACATGGAATCTTGCGTCCTTCGGCCGGTACAGATTCGCAGGTGCACTGGCCACCTCGGCCAAAGTCCTTAACAGGTGACCACGCTGGGCAGGTGATAACGTCGCCCTGGCCGCCAAGGATGCGGCCGCCGGCTCGAGTACGCCGCGAAAGGTCAGGACGTCGTCTACCTCGGCCGGATCGAGTTCCGGGTAGGACCCCGAACCCGCAGTGGGCCGGCTGCACACGTACGTTCCTCCATAGCGGCCGCGCTGAACTTCAACGTATCCGGCCTTCTGCAGCTCGGCCAGGGCATCGCGCAGGGTGGCGCGCGATACGCCCAGCATCTCGGCAAGTTCCCGCTCGGCTGGCAGCTTGGTCCCGGCACCGAACAGACCGAGTTTGATGTTCTGGAGCAAACGTTCGATGGTCTCCTCGAAGGCGTTGCCGTGCCGGACCGGGCGGAGAATCGGGGCGGGGCTTCCGAGCAGTTCCTCTTGCATACCCTTATCCTAATCGGTCCAAAAACAGGCCTATGGCAGGGGGCCCACTGAAGCAGGAAAACCGCAGCACCGGCCGGAAGCACAGTTGAACCGAGGAAAAGTTGGCCGAGATCAAGAAACCCCTTGACCGCGCCCGTGATCTGCCACACACTGTAACGAGCTTATGGTCTTATTTCATACCAATAACCTTGGACGATGGGAACTAACAGTGGCATCCTCTGATTCAGCCCAGCTTACCGACGACAAGCGATATCTCCAGCACCGGCAACTGAAACGCGGGGCCGCGGGGTGGATCCTGCTTGCCGGACTCGGAGTTGCATATGTCATCTCCGGCGACTTCGCAGGGTGGAACCTCGGCCTCGCCCAAGGCGGCTGGGGCGGTCTCCTCATCGCATTTGTTCTCATGGGCGTCATGTACACCTGCATGGCTTTCGGACTCGCCGAGCTATCCTCGGCGCTTCCTGCCACGGGCGCCGGATATGGCTTCGCCCGCCGCGCACTCGGCCCCTTGGGCGGATTCGCCACCGGAATGGCCGTGCTCATTGAATACGCCGTTGCGCCGGCGGCGATAGCCATCTTCATTGGCGGCTATGTTGAAGCGCTGGGACTCTTTGGCCTGACCAACTCCTGGCCGGTGTATCTGGTGACCTACGCCGTTTTTGTGGGCATCCATCTCCGCGGGGTGGGAGAGGCTCTCAAGATGATCTTCGGCATCACCGCAGTCGCCGTCGTCGCCCTGGCCGCCGTCGTCGTGGGCCTGATCCCACATTTCAACGCCCAGAACCTCTTTGACATAGTCCCTGACGGCTCGCCCACCTCGAGCGCTTTTCTCCCGATGGGAATCAGCGGCGCCGTCGGTGCACTCGTGTATGGCATCTGGTTCTTCCTTGCAGTCGAAGGGGTTCCCCTGGCCGCTGAGGAGACGGCCAATCCGAAGAAGGACATGCCGCGGGGCATCATGGTCGCCGTTGTGATCCTGGTCGTCTTCGGGGCCCTGATGCTCGTTCTCGTTCCGGGCGCCGCAGGGTCAGCCGCAATGAGTGCATCCGATAACCCCCTCCCGGAGGCTCTGCGACTGGCGTACGGTGGCAACACTTTCCTGGCAGACTTCGTCAACTATGCTGGCCTCGCCGGGCTGGTAGCCAGCTTCTTCTCCATCATCTATGCCTATTCCCGCCAGCTCTTCGCGCTGTCCCGGGCAGGGTATCTTCCCAAATGGCTGTCCCTGACAGGCAAACGGCGGACCCCTTATTGGGCACTGATCGTCCCCGGCTCGATCGGCTTTTTGCTGGCGGCAATAACCGGTGACGGCGCACTCCTGATCAACATCGCCGTCTTTGGTGCAACAGTTTCCTATGTCCTCCTGAACCTCTCGCACATTGTGCTGAGGAGGAAGGAACCGGACCTGCCCCGCGGTTACCGGACACCCGGAGGGGTCGCCACCACCTCAATCGCGCTGGTCCTTGCTGCGGTCGCGGTCGTCGCAACATTTGTGGTCGACGTATTCGCCGCTTCCATAACAGCTGCAATCTTCGGCGCAGCGCTCCTCTACTACTGGTTCTACAGCCGGCACCGCATCGTTGCAGGCGCTCCCGAAGAGGAATTCGCGCAGTTGGCTGCAGCCGAGGCCGAACTCAAGAGCTGACACGAGTCCGGTCACGGTCCAAAATCTCTCTCATAAATACGATCAAAGTTACGGAAACCACATGACGAATCAAACAACCGGTACGTCCGCGCAGGGCCAGCTCACCATCGATGAGCTGCGCGACCTGGTCGCTTCGGGCGAGATCGACACCGTTGTCGTTGCCATCACCGACTCGATGGGACGCCTGCAGGGCAAACGCTGCGGGGCAAGGTCTTTCCTCGAAGACGTGCTGGGGCACGGGGCCGAAGGCTGCAACTACCTACTCAGCGTGGATGTGGAGATGAACACCATTGACGGGTACTCCATGTCCTCCTGGGCGAACGGGTATGGCGACATGGTGATGCGGCCCGACGTCGCCACCCTGCGCCGGGTGCCGTGGCTGGAAGGCACTGCCATGATCCAGTGCGATATCTTTTGGCTGGACGGCCGCCCCGTCTCCCAGTCCCCACGCCAGATCCTGCGCGCGCAGATCGAACGCCTGGAGGCCATGGGATACCGCGCCCATATTGGCACCGAGCTCGAATTCATCATGTTTGACGACAGCTACGAAGAAGCATGGGACAAGAAATACGAGGGACTCACACCCTCTACCCGCTACAACGTGGACTACTCGCTCCTGGCCACAGCAAGACTGGAACCTGTCATCCGAAGCATTCGAACGGGCATGGAAAAGGCAGGCCTGGTGGTCGAATCTTCCAAGGGCGAGTGCAACCTGGGCCAGCAGGAAATCACGTTCCGATACGCAGAAGCGCTTACTGCGTGCGACAACCACGTTTTCTACAAAAACGGGGCCAAGGAAATCGCCGCCCAGCAGGGCAAGAGCATTACGTTCATGGCGAAGTACAACGAACGTGAAGGCAGTTCCTGCCATATCCACTTCAGCTTGACTGACCTGGACGGCAATCCGGTCCTGGCCGGGGATGGCGAGCATGGCTTCAGCCCCGTCATGGAGCGCTTCATCGCAGGCCAACTCGCCGGACTGAAGGAGCTGGCCTACTTCGTCGCCCCGAACATCAATTCCTACAAACGCTTCGTCGAAGGCAGCTTCGCTCCCACAGCCATCGCCTGGGGGCTGGACAACCGCAGTTGTGCCCTGCGCATCGTCGGCCGCGGTCCCAGCCTTCGGGTGGAAAACCGCGTTGGAGGCGGGGACGTCAACCCTTATCTCGCAGCCGCCGCGCTTATCGCCTCCGCCATCCACGGTATCGAGAATGAGCTCCCCCTCGAACCGATCATGACCGGTAACGCCTACCAGTCCGAGGCAGATCGCATACCCGCCAACCTACGGGACTCCCGTGCCCTGCTGACCAACAGCGAGATTGCACGCAAATCCTTCGGCGATGAAGTTGTGGACCACTACGTCTTCGCAGCAGATGTCGAGCTGAAGGCTTTTGACAGTGCCGTAACGGACTGGGAGCGCAAGCGTGTCTTTGAACGGCTCTGATAGCTACCGCCCACGGATCGGGCTGACAACCTACTTTCAGCAGGCTTCCTGGGGCGTCTGGACAGCGGATGCGGCAGTTCTGCCGGGAACCTACGTCCAGGCGGTCGTCGCCGCCGGCGGCACTCCTATCCTGTTGCCGCCCGTCGGCACTGACCCCTCGGTTGTGGAGGTGCTGGACGGACTGATCATCTCCGGAGGCAGCGATGTGGGGCCGGAACAGTACGGGGCGCAGCCCCACCGGCTCACCCGCGCCCAACCGGCCAGGGACGTGCACGATATCGCCCTGACCAAGGCAGCTTTGGACGCCGAAGTCCCCCTTTTCGCCATCTGCCGGGGAGCCCAGATCCTCAATGTCGCCATGGGCGGGTCGCTGATTCAGCACATCCCCGATGTGAACCCGGAGGCGGACTATCAACCGGCGCCGGGCGTATACGGCAACGTGGAGTTCACGACGGCGCCGGGCAGCATCAGCCGGCATCTGCTGGGAGCATCGGCCAGCGCACCCTGTTACCACCACCAGGCCATGGACCGGATCGCTGACGGCCTTTCCGTCACGGCGGCGGCGGCCGACGGCACGGTGGAAGCCCTCGAAACGGCAACGGGCGGATGGGCACTAGGGGTCCAATTCCACCCGGAACAGAATCCCAACGATCTCCGGCTTTTCAACGGGTTCATTGAGGCTGCAACCAACTACCGCAAAAATCGAACGGAGAGCCCCGGCAATGTCCACCAGCACGTTTGACGTACTGAATCCGGCAACGGAAGAGGTCATCGAGACCATAACCCTTGCAACACATGCGGACACGGACCGGGCGATCGAGAAGGCCGTCCAGGCCTTCGAGACCTGGCGCCATGTTGCCCCTGCAGACCGGGCCCTCCTGCTGCGCAGGTTTGCCGCGGCAGTAGACGCCGACCTGGAAAATCTCGCCCAGCTGGAGGTACGCAACGCCGGGCACACCATCAGTAACGCCCGGTGGGAAGCAGGGAATGTCCGCGACGTCCTGACGTACTACTCCGCAGCCCCCGAACGGCACCTTGGCCAGCAGATTCCGGTAGCCGGAGGCGTCAACATCACCTTCAACGAACCCCTCGGGGTCGTGGGAGTGATCGTGCCGTGGAACTTCCCCATGCCCATTGCGGCCTGGGGTTTCGCCCCTGCGCTGGCCGCCGGCAACACCGTTGTCCTTAAACCGGCGGAGCTGACTCCCATGACCGCCATCCGGCTCGGACAGCTGGCTCTGGAAGCGGGGCTGCCCGAAGGGGTCCTGCAGATCATTCCGGGCAAGGGCTCTGTCGTCGGGGAACGATTCGTGACCCATCCTGCTGTGCGGAAGGTTGTCTTCACCGGTTCAACGGGCGTCGGTAAGCGGATCATGGCCGGCTGCGCTGAGCAGGTCAAGCCCGTGACCCTGGAGCTGGGCGGCAAGAGCGCCAACATCATCTTCGCGGATTCGGACCTCGACGCCGCTGCCGCAGCAGCACCCGGGGGCGCTTTTGATAACGCCGGACAGGACTGCTGCTCGCGCTCCAGAATCCTGGTCCAGGACAGCGTCTACGAGAAATTCCTCGAGCTCCTGGAACCAGTCGTGAAGGCCCTGAAGGTCGGCGACCCCAGCGACGAGGCTTCGTTCATGGGACCGCTGATTTCCGCAGCCCAACACCGCACAGTCTCCGGATTCGTCCCGGACGGCTCATCTGTGGCTTTCCAGGGATCAGCGCCGGACGGCAAGGGGTTTTGGTTCCCTCCCACCGTTCTTACGCCCGCCCGCGAGGACAGGGTCATGCATGAGGAGATCTTCGGCCCCGTCGTGGCAGTCGTTCCCTTTAAGGACGAAGCCGACGCACTCCGCCTGGCGAACGACTCGATCTACGGCCTGTCCGGATCCATCTGGACACGGGACATCGGTCAGGCGCTGAGGATGGCCCGGGGACTCGAGTCGGGAAACCTCTCAGTCAACTCCCACTCCTCGGTGCGCTACTCCACACCCTTTGGCGGATTCAAGCAGTCAGGACTCGGACGGGAACTCGGCCCGGACGCCCTGAACGCGTTCACCGAAACAAAAAACGTCTTCATCTCCACCAACCCATAACGTCCTCACCACAAAAGGAAGAAAAAATGATTGAAGTAATCTCCAACCGCCTCAAGGGACGCAGCGCTGTCATCACCGGCGGCGCCAGCGGGATCGGGCTCGCCACGGCCCGCCGGTTCGCCGCAGAAGGCGCCCATGTGGTCATCGCTGATTTGGACCCAACCGCTGGGCAGCGGGCTGCCGACGAAGTCGGCGGCCTCTACGTCAAGGTGGATGTCACCAGCGAAGAGGAAGTCAAGAACCTCTACGCCATCACCAATGAAACATACGGAAGCGTGGACATCAGCTTCAACAACGCCGGAATCTCGCCGGCAGACGATGCCTCGATCATCGATACGGGGATCGATGCGTGGCGCAGGGTCCAGGAAGTAAACCTGACCTCCGTTTTCTACTGCTGCAAATACGCCCTCCCCTACATGCAGGCACAGGGCAAGGGGTCCATTATCAACACGGCGTCGTTCGTTGCGGTCATGGGTGCTGCCACCTCGCAGATTTCCTACAGCGCCTCCAAGGGCGGAGTGCTGGCCATGAGCCGGGAACTCGGCGTCGAATTCGCCCGGCAGGGGATCCGGATCAACGCACTCTGCCCGGGACCCGTCAACACACCCCTGCTGAAGGAACTCTTCGCCAAGGATCCCGAGAAGGCAGCGCGACGCCTCGTTCACGTGCCCTTGGGCAGGTTCGCGGAACCGGAAGAACTGGCAGCAGCGGTCGCCTTCCTCGCCAGCGACGATTCATCCTTCATCACCGCCTCGACCTTCCTGGTTGACGGCGGCATTTCAGGCGCTTACGTAACACCCGAGTGACATGCGGGGCAGATCGGGGGCGTCGCAGATTACTTAGCGGACGACGGCGGGAGGCACCCGCCGTCGTCCGCCTGCGTTGGGTGCCACTCCCCTACAGCGCCGACCAGCCGCCGTCGGACGCGAGGATGGTGCCGTTGACTACTGAGGTATAGGGGTTTTCGCACATTCCTTGAACATAGGTATAGGGGATTTATTGCTCATTCTTTCGCTTCTGGTCTACGCTTTGGCATATCTGGCATTTACATTTAGGCATTTACATTTAGCCGTCGTTGTTTCTGGGTCGACGCTTGCTTAACCTAATCGAATACTTTAAGTCCCCAGTAGAAACAGCGATGAATATGAAAGCTACGTCCGCTGACATAGTAAAGTCCTTGTCCGCCCCAAGCGTCCCTACAAGTCTGCTCGGTAATTCCAGCGATCCGCCGAGGTCGGACAAGTCGCAGAGCAAGCTGTGGTGGAACGACGGGTCAAACAAAATCTTTAGGCTTAATAGGGGGCGGGCTTGATGTTCTGGCGTAAATGCGTGGCGGTCGCATCATCCCTTCTGGTTGGGTTCGCAATCATTACTCCGACAACGGCAAACGCCGCAACGACGATCTCGCCGACCATAGACACCTACGTACAGGCGGACAAGGCGACTACCAACTTTGGGGCTAGCGTCCGTTTGTCCACAGAGGGCCGTGCGAACATCTGGCGGAACACACTCCTACGGTTCACTGTTCCAGTTCCCGCTGGCGAACATGTTGTTTCGGCTAAACTGCGGGCATATTCGGAGGCATCCACAACTTCCACTGAGTTCGTGGATGTTTTCACTACGTCTGGCGGCTGGACCGAGAGGGGAGTTACCTGGAATAACGCACCAGCACGCGGGACGTGGCTGGGGAAGGCTGGCGGGTTCGCTACCGGCTCGTGGGTTGAATGGGATGTTACTAAGGGCGTTAGCGCAAAGGGTGGCGAGCAGAACTTCAAGCTGGAAAGCAACGCGCAGAAGTGGATCGGATTCAAGTCGAAGGAATCTTCGTCCGCCCTGCGTCCCAGGCTGGTCGTAACGACGGCGCCTGACACGGTAACACCTACCGAGGCGGCCGTAGTCCAGGGTTGGGGCACGCGTGTAACTGGCGACGAGTTCAATTACACAGGTGCGCCGGATGCCACGAAGTGGATTGTCTACAACAGCGCCGGGCACGCGGGCAACGGTGTCCGGAGTCCACAGCAGGTGACGGTGGATGGTTCCAAAATGGTCATGACTGGGACTCCGGACGGCACGACCGCTGGAATGGGAGCGAAGTTCGCAAACCAGAAGTACGGGCGGTGGGAAGTCCGTGCGGCCGGGTCCGGTGACAATGAGTACCATATGGTGTCCATCCTGTGGCCGGATAGTGAGAATTGGCCCTGTGACGGCGAAGTTGACTATGCGGAGACGACTGGTGACTGGAGCCTCATCACGTTCTTCCACCACTATGGATGTTCGAACTCGCAGACGTCGGCGTTCAGGGCTCTGGACGTTACCCAGTTCCACAACTACGCGGTTGACTGGTCTCCGAAGGGGATCGTCGGCTACGTCGATGGAGTGAAGTGGTTTGAGGACAACGACCCGGCGCACCAGCCTCCCGGTTCGATGCACCAGACGCTACAACTGGACTGGTTCCCAGACAGTACCGCTAACGGCGCTGGCGAGATGCGAGTGGATTGGGTTCGCGTGTATGCGGCTGCTGAAACGGCCTAGACCTACACAGAGTTCCCGGGAGGAGTGCATGGTGGCGGCCGTCGGGGTGCTGCGGCTGCCGTAGCACCCCGATTAAAGCAAGCGGACGACGGCGGGAGGTTCCCGCCGTCGTCCGCTGGAGTTTGCCGAAACTACTGTCTGTGGTGGTCGGCAGTGGCCACGCGGGCCTCGCGCGAATCCGTTTTGCTTGCCGGGAGGCCTGCGTATGTCCAGACGCAGGGCCGGCCGGAATCGCTCGGAATGAGCTGGCCCTCGTAGAGCTGAATGCTCGCTCCCGTGGGGCTCCGCCAGACGCCGGTCAGCTCGCAGTGTGTGCCGGTGGCCTGCTGGCGTGGCACCGACAGGTTGATGACGCGGCGGGCCCGCTTCTCGGCCACGGGAAGTCTCCGCTTCACGACGGCGCTCCCGCCGGTTCCCGGTAGGTGCTTTCCGGAACATCAGTGATGAACATGTGCCCGGGAGCGTGGCTGATGGCGAAGGAGGGCCTGGATGCCATCACTGCGCTCTGCGGTGTCACGCCGCAGGCCCAGAACACCGGCACCTCCCCTGGTCGGATCTCCACCGCATCCCCGAAGTCGGGGCGGTTGATGTCGGCAATGCCCAGGTCCTCCGGTGACCCGACGTGGACCGGGCTGCCGTGGACCTTCGGCACTTCCGACGTGACCCTGATGGCGGTTTCAACCAGCTCGGGCAGCATCGGACGCATGGAGACCACCAGGGGGCCGTGGATCCGTCCGGCAGGGGTGCACTCGACGTTCGTGCGGTACATGGGCACGTTGCGGCCGGTTTCGGTGTGCCGCAGCGGGATCCCTGCGCTGGCCAGCGCGGCCTCGAAGGTGAAGCTGCAGCCGATGAGGACGGCCACCATGTCGTCACGCCACACAGACGCGACGTCGGTGACCTCCTCGGCCAGTTCGCCGTCCACCCAGACGCGGTAGGCGGGGATATCGGTGCGGATATCGGAGCCGGGCGCCAGGGCGCTTTCATACTGTCCCGCCGGAATGATGTCGATGACGGGGCAGGCCTTGGGGTTCAGCCGGCAGAATTCGATGAATTCATCGGCGTAGTCGGCCGTCACCGCTATCAGGTTCGCCTGGGTGTAGCCGTCGCTCCAGCCGGAGGTGGGGGTGGCCAGGCCGTTGCGGAACTTCAGCCGTGCGTCGGCGGGGGTCAGGAGGGCGTGCGGCTGGCTCACTTGGACTCCACAAGTTCAGTCGGTGCCTGCCCGGCCTGCAGGTATTCCTCATCCTCGGCAACGTTGGAGTCGCGGCCCAGGGCCAGTCCCACCAGGGTGAGCAGGCAGGCGACGCTGAGGTAGATGGCCACCGGGACCCAGCTGTCATAGGTGCTCAGCAGGAGGGTGAACATAAACGGTGCGATGGCGCCGCCGATGATTCCGGCGAACGTGTAGGCCAGTGAGCTGCCGGTGGAGCGGAGCCGCGGCGAGAACTGCTCGACGACGAACGCTGCCTGGGGTCCGTACATAAACGAGTGGCAGAGCAGGCCCAGCACGATGCCCACGATCAGCATGACTGGGGACCGGCCTTCGAGGACGATGAAGAACAGGTAGGCCCAGACGGCGGCGCCAACTGCGGCGATTCCGTAGACCAGGCGGCGGTTGATGCGGTCGGAGATGGCGCCGGCGAGCGGCATGGTGAAGATCTGGAGGGCTGACCCGATCAGGACCGCGACGAGCACCTGGCCGCGGTCGAAGCCGAGCTCCTGGATGCCGTAGGTGAGCGTGAAGACGGTGCACATGGCGTACAGGACGTCCGGGCCGATGCGGCTGAGCATGGCGGCGATGAGGGGCCGGCGCTGGGTGGCCAGCACTTCGCGGATGGGGGCCTTGGGCTTGTCGCCCCGGGCCTCCATGGCCTTGAAGATGGGGGTGTCTTCGAGCTTGAGCCGGATCCAGAGGCCGAAGGCCACCAGCAGCGCGGAGATCAGGAAGGCGATGCGCCAGCCGAAGCTCAGGAAGTCTTCTTCGGAGAGGGTCAGGGTGAGGACGGCGAGTGCACCGTTGGCCATGAGGTTGCCGGCAGGCGGGCCGATCTGTGCGGCAGAGGCCCAGAATCCGCGCTTGTTCGGGTCGCCGAATTCGCTGGAGAGCAGCACCGCGCCGCCCCATTCGCCGCCGACGCCGACGCCCTGGGCGAAGCGGAGGAACACGAGGATGGCGGGGGCGATGACGCCGATGTTGTCATACGTGGGCAGCAGGCCGATGAGGAAGGTGGCCACGCCGATCAGCATCAGCGTAATGACCAGGATCTTCTTGCGGCCGATCTCGTCCCCGAGCCGACCGAAGATAATGCCGCCAACGGGACGGGAAATGTAACCCACGGCGTAGGTGGAGAAGGCCAGCAGGGTGCCCGTGACCGGGTCCGAGGCCGGGAAGAAGATGAGCGGGAAGACGATCGCAGCCGCCGCGGAGTAGACGGCGAAATCGTAAAACTCCAGCGCGGTTCCGGTCAGGCTGGCCGCGAATGCCTTGTACATGTCCTTGCGCGCCACCGGGGGCTTTGCGTCAACGGGGGCCATTGCTTGGGGAGTGGCCATGTTAATCCTCCATGAAGAGAGTTGATGTCATCCGTGTTCGGGATGGATGGTGCTGGTGCCTGTTTCTGTCCCCGCCTGCGGCGTTGCAGGGTGGGACATTTGGGCGGCTGGGCGGCTTGCCGTCAGGGTGGCTGCGGAAGTCGGAATTGCGGCGATCGTTGGATTGTTGAACAATCCTCTTGTTGAACAACCTACGCGACGCAGATCACACCGTCAAGGGGTTTATGGGTTAAACGCCAGCGGACGACGGCGGGAGACTCCCGGCGTCGTCCGCTTCCGTTTGGTGCCTACTGGCTGAAGGGGACCTTCTCCCAGCTCAGGACATCATCGCCGTCGCTGCTGTTGCCGGCAACGGTGAACCTGACGTAGTTGGTGGCGTTGGCGGATCCGTCCACGGTGATGCGCTGCAGGTCATCCGCGGCGGGCTGGCCGTAGACCTCCAGCCATGGTGAGCCTTCCGCCAGCGGCTGGTTCTCGGCAAAGACATGGCTGTCGCCGTTGATGAGATAGACCGGGCGGTCAACGCGGTTGGTCTCTTCAATGATGGCCGCGACGATCTCCCGGAACCCGGAGACCGCATCCGGGTTGGCAGTGGCCGCGGCGAGCAGCGACGGATCAAACATGTCGGCCTGCGTCATCAGCACCACGGCGCGGTCGTTGCGGCGCTCGGCGTCGCTGAACGTCTCGCGGATCTGGTCCAGGACGGCATCCGTCCGGTGCTCAACTTCGGCCAGCTGCTCGGGCGTGGGTGCGGTCTCGCCCAGGCCGCTCCACGGAAGCAGCGAGTTGTTGCTGCCCTGGACGTTCACCACGGAGAAGGCCACCCGGTTCTGGGTGAAGCGGACATTTTCCGGAAGCCCAAGCGTCTCCTGCGTCTTAACCGGCATGGTTGCGCCCAGAGTCTTGCCGGGCTCGTCGAAGAAGACCTCCCGCAGCTTGTCCAGCCGTTCCAGCGGGTTGTACGCGCCGTTGTTGGTGCGGTGGCAGTCCACCCACTCGTTGTCGCCCGGGGTGAAGACCAGCGGGTGCTCGAAGGTGTCGAACTGGGAACGGATGTTGGCGAAGTACTCGTCCGAGCACACCGAGGAGCCGTTCTTGATGTCGCCCACATGGGTGACGAACTTCAGTGCGCTGTCGGCGTTGATGTCCTGGATGCGGGACGGGAATTTGGCGATTTCGGCGGCGCCGTAGGGGATGTCGCCGATGACGCCAAAGGTGAACGCTTCGTTGCTGGAGGCGCTGTCAGCGGTGTTATTGGCTGCGATGGCGGGCTGGGACGCAAGGAGGCCGAGCGCCAGGACGGCCGCCGCCGCCGTCGTCGTTTTCATTGACTTTGAAGGCATGGTGGTGTTCCTGTCTCTGCTGGGTGGGGGCGGCTTTAGAGCGTGCGGGCGGCGAGGAACTGTTCCAGCGCCGCAAGGTCGTCGGTGTTGATGTGGTCCACGCCGGCGTCGAAGAGTTCGTTCCAGACAGCTTCGCGCGCGGCGCCGGGCTGGTCAGGGGTGGCCCAGAAGCGGACCCGGTAGCCCTTGGCGTGGGCGTCAGCCACGTACGCCTGGAGCTTGGTGCGTTCGGCCTCGGGCACGGGGCCCACGCCCTGCCAGGTGAAGAGCTTGGTCCAGTTGTTGCTGACCAACGGCATCAGCCCGGCGGGCATGCCGGAGGTGAGGTCGGCGGAGCGGCCGTCGTAGAAGCCGAACCTCTTGTCCTGTGCCTGCATCGTGGCCAAGGGACGGTTTCCGCTGATGACGGCGGTGACGGGCCCGGTTTTCGTGGTGCCGCTGCTGTAGCGGCTCATGATGTCGCGGTGCTCGGCGAGCTCCTGTTCGACGGCGGCGTAGGTGGCTTCGCCTTCGCTCTTGATGTCGATCAGGAGCTGCAGGCTGCCGTCCCAGTGGGGGTAAACGCTGTGTCCCTGGTTCCGCACCAGCTCGTCCAGGGGATCGAGGTAGAGGCTCTCGAGCGTTACTCCGGGCTTGGCGTCCTCAAGATCGTGGGCCACCAGAAGTTCGCCGTCCACCAGCCACACGTCGGCTTCGACGCTGGTGAAGCCGTGCTCCAGCGCATCGAACAGGGGACGGTCGTGCTCATAGTCGTTGTGGGCATGGGCTGCGGCCAGCGGCTGTCCGAGGACCACGGACGACGGCGCGTTGGCGGGATTTGCCGCCGGCGGGGCGGCGATTCCGGTCAGGGAGGTGAGGGCTACGAGGCCTGTGACGGCGCTTTTCAGGAACACGGGGTTCTCCTTGGTACAGCAGGGTCGGTTCATTTCCCAGGCGATGGGGGCGCTGGGCGGCGGTGCGTGAAAAGACTTCCTGCTGCCGGAGAACGGGCGTGGCGCCAACGGTTTCGGGACGGTGAACAGGAGGCGTCGGGTTGGCCGCGCCTCTGCAGAGGGTCACAGATTGGGCGAATGGCGCCTGTTTGGGCGACCGCGCGGATCAGCAGGCATAAGCTAATTGAAAGAACGTCTCTTCCAGCGCCGGGAGGTCATCGTGGACACTGAAACCGCCGAAGTGATCGATCATGATGTCACCACCATCACCTGCGTGTGCGGCAACACCGTCAGCAAGGACGGGTTGATCCAGGCGAACTCAGAAGGCGTCCCGGTCTTCAGCGGAGAGGGCAGCCCCGTCCCCGCGGAGCTGGCGGAATGGCCGGCGGATGGGGAGCTCTACACCCTGTGTCCCTCATGCGGCCGCGTGTACCGTGACTCGGTCATCGAGGAGACGGGGACCGCGCCCGTTGCTTTCCGGGTCGACGTCAGCGCCGGCCCCATGGCCGAGGCCATCCGGGTCCACTGGAACCTCAGCACCTAGGCCAGGCGGCGTCCTCAGGGGCCAGAACCTGGTGGAGCGGCAGACCTTCCGAACCTTTCATTGGACGGGGAGGGGCCGCATGATAGGCGCATGACTGAAATCGCATCAGCCGACGAATCCGCTGTTGCCAAGGCCCAGCGCGAGCTCGAAGCGGCCGGCGTCCGCACGGTGATCGGCACGGTGGTGAACGCTTCGGGCATCACGCTTGCCAAGAGCGTCCCGTTAGCCCGGCTCAAAGCCTTCCACCAATCCGGAATGGGTGCTGCCCCCGTCTGGCATGTCTTCACCATCGACGGCGGGATAGCGTTCACGGACAGCATCACCCCCGTTGGCGATATGCGCCTCAAGATCGATATCGGGGGACTCCGTATCCTCCAGGCTGGCCGTGCATGGGCGCCGGGCAGCCTTTTCGAACAGGACGGGGCTGCGTCTCCGGCCTGTGCCCGCGGCCTTCTGGCCGGTGTCGACGGCAGCCTCGGCGAGGCCGGATACCAGGCACTCGTGGGCCACGAGCTTGAATTCTTCCTCGTCGCCCCGGACGGTTCAGCACTGGAAAGCACACCCTGGGCTCCGTACGGGGCAACCGGCCTTCTGGACCGATCGGAATTCCTTGATGATCTGCTGTCGGTGCTGAACCATGCCGGCATTCCGATGGAGCAGATCCACGCCGAGTACGGCAGGAACCAGTTCGAGTTTTCGCTTCCCCCGGCATCGCCGGTTCAGGCAGCGGACACCGTGGTGGTTGCCAAGATCATCGTCGGCATCGTCGCCCGGGCCCACGGCATGCAGGCCTCGTTCTCCCCGCTGCCCTTTCCCGGCACCGTCGGAAACGGCGCCCACCAGCACTTTTCGCTCCACAGGAACGGCCTGCCGCTGTTCTCCGGCGGCAGCGGACCGCACGGCATCTGCCCCGAGGGAGGCGCGGCCATCGGCGGAATCATCGCAGGACTTCCCGATGTCCAGGGTCTCCTCACGGGATCAGTCTTGTCCGGAAGCCGGTTGGCACCCGGCACGTGGTCGGGCGCCTACTTATGCTGGGGCCTGGAAAACCGGGAGGCCTCAGTTCGTTTTCTGAACGAGGGCAACAGCAATCCGCATGGAGCCAACGTCGAGGTGAAAATCGTCGACCCGTCGGCCAACGTGTATCTGGCCTCCGCAGCCATCCTCGCGCTCGCCCTGGACGGCATCCGTACCGGGCGCAGGCTTCCAGCAGAGATCCCGGGTGACCCCGCACGGCTTTCGGAAGACGAGCGGCACCTGGCCAACGTCCGGCTTCTCCCGAACTCCCCCGCCGCCATCATCGACACGCTGGACACGTCACCCCTTGCACGCGGGCTCCTCGGGGACGCCATCGTCGACGCCACGGTGGCCGTCCGGCGCTACGAACAGCGGATCTCCGCGGACCTCTCGCCGGACGAGCTTGCCGAACGCTTTCGACTTGCCTGGTCGATCTGATGGCGGGCGGTTCGTTCCCCGACTTCGTCGAACAAGTCAGCCTCATTGATCACCACGTGCATGGCGCGTTCCACGCTGACGGTGATGAGGCACGCTTTCAGAACTCGCTCAACGAGGGGAACACCGAACCCCTGGCCACGCCCGAGGACACCTACAACACCCAAATCGGGCTCGCCATCCGGCGCTGGTGCAGCGGCATTCTGGATTTGCCGCGGCACACCTCACCGGCGGACTACTGGAGCCGGCGCTCCGAGCTGGGAGAACTCGAGGTGTGCCGCCGCATGACCCGCGCTGCCGGCGTGAGCGACTGGCTGATCGATACGGGCTTGGATGCCGCAGACTACCTCGGCACGGCGGGCATGGCCGATGTCTCCGCTGGGCGGACCCACGAGATCGTTCGGCTGGAACGGGTCGCCGAGTCGGTGCTCCGGGAGATCGCCAATCCTGCAGATTACGTCGACGCGTTCGGTCAGCGGCTTCACGAGCTCACCCGCAGCGCCGTGGGCGTCAAAACAGTTCTCGCCTACCGCGCCGGATTCGACCAGGATCTCAGCCGGCCTTCACGGGCTGCGGTTGTTGAAGCAGCCCGCCGCTGGCAGGAGAACGCGTGCGCCGGCATCCACCCAAAGCTCACCGATGTGACGCTCATTGCCCACGGGATCCACACGGCGGTGTCGAGGAAGCTTCCGCTGCAATTCCATGTGGGATTCGGTGACCGCGACCTGGACCTCCACAAAACCAATCCCCTGTACCTCTTGGATTTTCTGCGGTCCCCCGAAGTCCGGGACACACCCATCATGCTGCTGCACTGCTATCCGTTCGAGCGCGAGGCCGGCTATTTGGCCCACGCCTTTGAAAACGTCTACATCGATGTGGGCCTTGCCGTGAACTTCACCGGGTCACGGAGCCGGGCTCTGGTGGCCCGCTCATTCGAGCTGGCTCCCTTCACGAAAATCCTGTACTCCTCCGACGCGTTGGGCCCGGCCGAACTCCACTATCTCGGCGCGAGACTGTGGCGCAACGCAATCACCAAGGTAGTGGGCGGATGGATCGACGACGACGACTGTTCCGAGGCGGACGCCCGCAAGATCGTGCAGCTCGTCGCACAGGACAACGCCCGCCGCGTGTACGCGCTGCCGTCAGCACTTCACCGCGGCGCTACTGTGGATCGCTGAATCCGCTGCCCGCCCGTCGCGCAGGCTGGCCTGGCACTCTGCCGCGCGTACGGCGACGTCGCCATGAACGGCAAGGGTAATTGCCTCGACAACAGCGATTTGGCCGGTTGTGTCAGGGACACCGGGAAATTGCACCTGCGGCGCCTCAACTGCGGCCACCGGCGACTCGTGCGTGGACCGCATGCGAAGAATCGCGATGGCGGAAATGAGGCACCAGGCAACGTTCGTGACCACTGAGGGCCACGCTTCGTGGACCGCACCATTAATGATGAAGGCACATGCACCGACGAGGTTGGCCACCTGAAAGCGCTTGCCGGCCTTCAACCAACCCATGGAGACAGACAGGTATGCCGACAGGATCAATACTGCCCCTGACCAGCCTGCAATTTCCCACAGCAGTTCCATGATGTCCTTTCAGAGGTGATGCCCGGCTGCTTTAAGAGCAATTATCAGGACGCCGAACCTTTAGAGCAATTGCATTCCACTGAAGACATGGTTTAGAACTACTTAACATGGACATCGATCCGCGCAGGCTGCGCGTGCTTCTTGCTGTTGCCCGCACGGGCGGGGTGCTGGCTGCGGCTGACGAACTGGGAATCAGCCCGTCGGCCGTCTCACAGCAGCTCACCAAATTGGAAGACGAAACCGGGCATGCCTTGGTGGTGCGCACGCCCAAAGGCTCAGTTTTGACACCCGCCGGCCTGGCAGTAGCGGAAGCCGGCGAGGAGATTGAACGTGCTCTCAGCGTTGCCCGCGCCCGGATCGAAGGCGGGGCCACGGTGGCTGGTGTTGTGCGCGTGGGCGGATTCACCAGCTTTGTCCGGACGGTGGTGATCCCGCGCCTGCCCGAGTGGCGCACGCAGTACCCGCAATTGCAGATCCGGATCGTCGAGGATGGCTTTCCGGACCTGATGCGGCTGCTCCGCCAGCGCCAGCTCGACGCCGTGGTGGTCGAGCTCGATTCGACCACGGCCGAGCAGCGTTCGCTCTCCGCCGGAATGACCGAGGAGCCCTTGCTGGACGAGCCGTGGAAGCTGGTGGTCCCCTCGGGTGCCCTGCTCACCACCGAGAACATCGACCTGGCCCGGCTGCCCCTTCCGTGGCTCGGCGTCGACCCAACAGCCGCCAACGCTGCCGTGCTCGGCCGGCTCCGTCAGTCAACGGGCGCCCAGATGGAGAGTGCGCACCAGTACCAGGAAACACTGACCGCACTCGCACTCGTCGCCGCCGGCGAAGGAATTGCGATCGTGCCCACCCTGGCATTAAGCGGCATCGCCCACGACGGAGTGGACGTCCTGGACGTCCCCGGACTCGGAACCCGTCGCATCGTTCTGCGACGGTTCGACCGGCGGCGGTCACCCAGCACGCCAGTGGACACCGTCGCACGCCTGCTGCGGGAATCGGCTGCGGCGTTCGACACACGGTCGACATCCTGAGCCACCGCATGCCGGAAACTGGCAGAGCGGACGACGGCGGGGACCTCCCGCCGTCGTCCGCTCAGCATTGCTGCGGCAAGGGTCAGCTCTTGACGACCTCCAGCTCAATGACAGCCCAGGACAGCGCCGGCAGCGTGAGCCGGAGTTCGGAGCCGGTCGCCTTCGCGCCTTCCAGCGGCTTGAGCCCTACCTGGTTCTGACTGGTTTGGGTGTTGGCCGTGAAACGGTCCCCGCCTTCCGGAATTTCCAGGACCTCGGCACGGATAACGCGGCGGGCGTCGAAGCCGCGCAGGGCAACCTCGACGTCGGCCGCCTCTTCCAGGCCGCGGTTCGCGAAGAACAGTGCCACGCGGCCCGTTTCCTCGTTCCACGTGGCACTGACGTCCACCAGGTCGGTGCCGCCGAAGCGGGCATTTTCGTACTTGTCCGAGTCGACAGACAGGCGCAGGATCTGGCCTTTGGCCAGCTCCGCCATGCGGGCGAACGGGTGGAAGATGGTCTGCTTCCAGGCCGGCCCGTTCTCCTCCGAAAGGATCGGCGCGATGACGTTGACCAGCTGCGCCTGGTTGGCGATCTTGACGCGGTCGCCGTGGCGGAGCAGCGAGTTCAGCAGGGTCCCCACCACCACGGCGTCCGTGACGTTGTACTTGTCCTCGATGACACGGGGGTGCTCACGCCAGCCCGCCTTGGCAACGTTGTGCGGCTGGTCCTCGGTGTCCAGGCCGCGCTGGTACCAGACGTTCCACTCGTCGAAGGACAGGTTGATGTGCTTTTTGTGTTTGCCCTTGGCACGCACGGCGTCGGCGGTGGCGATCACGGACTCGATGAAGTAGTCAGTGTCCACAGCGGACGCGAGGAAGCTGCCGACGTCGCCCTCGTTTTCCTGGTAGTAGGCGTGGAGGGAGACGTAGTCCACCTCGTCGTAGGTGTGCGTCAGGACCGTCTGCTCCCAGTCGCCGAACGTGGGCATGGCGGAGCTGGAACTTCCGCAGGCCACCAGTTCGATGTCCGGGTCCACAAAGCGCATGGCCTTGGCGGCTTCCTGTGCCAGGCGGCCGTATTCCTCGGCGGTTTTGTGGCCGATCTGCCACGGCCCGTCCATCTCGTTGCCCAGGCACCAGAGCTTGATGTTGAACGGATCCTTGTGGCCGTTCTTGGCGCGGAGGTCGGACCAGTAGGTGCCGCCGGGGTGGTTGGCGTATTCCACGATCTCGCGGGCCGCGTCAACTCCCCTGGTGCCCAGGTTGATGGCTTCCATGATTTCCGTGCCGGCCTGGCGGGACCAGTCCACGAATTCGTGCAGGCCGAATGCGTTGGTTTCCACGGTGTGCCAAGCGCCGTCCAGCCGGCGGGGACGGTTCTCCCGCGGGCCGATGCCGTCTTCCCAGTTGTAGCCGGAGACGAAGTTGCCGCCGGGGTACCGGATGACGGTGGCACCGAGTTCCTTGACGAGCTTGAGCACGTCCTGGCGGAAGCCGTTCTCGTCGGCCTCCGGGTGGCCCGGTTCGTAGATGCCGGTGTAGACGCAGCGGCCCATGTGCTCCACAAAGGAGCCGAACAGGCGGCGGGGGACTTCGCCGATGGTGAAGTCGCGGTCGAGGGTGATCCGTGCGCGGGACATGAGCGGTATCTCCTTGGTTGTGGTTCAGGTCTTTTTGGTGGGTGGTAAGTAAGGTGCCGGATCAGGTTCCGGCGAGTCCCGTCGTCGCGACGCCCTTGATGATCTGGCGCTGGAAGAACAGGAAGACGAGGATCAGGGGCAGCGCCGCGAGGAGCGCGGAGGCCATGTTCTGCGCGTACTGGATGCCGTACGCGCTCTTGATGGTCTGCAGCCCCACCGGGAGGGTGAGGAGAGCGCCGTCGTTCGTTGCTATGAACGGCCACAGGAAGTTGTTCCAGGCACCGATGAACACGAAGATCGCGACGGCGGCCAGGATGGGCCGGGACAGCGGCAGGATGATCTGGGTGAAGATCCGCAGCCGGCTGGCGCCGTCCATCACGGCGGCTTCCTCGAGTTCGCGGGGAATCTGGTCGAAGAACTTCTTGAGCACAAACACCATGGCGGGGTGGATGACCTGCGGCAGGATGATGGCCCACGACGTATCGATCAGGTGCAGCGCCAGCATTTGGTAGAAGAGCGGGATGATGAGGACCGGCGGCGGGATGATGATCGAAGCGATGATCACCGTCATCAGCACCTTTTTGCCCTTGAAGTCGATCCGGGACAGTGCGTAGGCCACCAGCGCCGAGATCACCAGCGTGATCGCCGTGATGGCCGCCGAGGTGTAGAACGAGTTCCAGGTCCAGAGCGGGATGTTGCCGTCCTGGAACACCTTGACGAACGCTTCAGCGGTAAAGCCCGACGGCGGCATCCAGCTGACCTTGGGAGAGGCGGCGTCCGTCTCGGTTTTGAAAGCGGTGGCCGTGGCCCAGGCGAACGGAACCAGCCACAGTACGGCGATGAACGCCGCAACAACGAGCGCAGCGACCTTGCCTGCTGTCATCTTCGTGCGCGGGCGGCGGAGCCCTTCGCTGGTGCGTGGGGCGGGACGGGTGAGGGTAGGGGTTGCCATGGTTATGCACTCCTGCGGCGGGTGACGGCGAACTGCATGACCGAGATGAGCACGATCAGTCCGAAGAAAATGTAGGAGATGGCTGCGGAGTACCCCAGCCGGTAGCCGGTGAACCCGGTTTCAAAGATGTACTGCACCACCGGGCGGGTTGATCCTCCGGGCCCGCCGGCGGTCATCTGGTACACCTGATCGAAGATCTTCAGGGATGCGAGGATCTGCAGCAGGACGATCATGACCGTGGTGGGGGTCAGCTGCGGCAGGGTGATGGAGAAGAACTGCCGCCAGGCTCCGGCGCCGTCCAGGGACGCTGCCTCGTAGTGCTGGGCGGGGATGTTCTGCATCGCGGCCAGGTACAGCAGGAAGTTGAACCCCACGGTCCACCACAGCGTGGCGATGACGATCGCCCACATGGCCACGTTGGGATCGTTGAGCCAGGCGACTTTGGGGAGGCCCAGCTTGGAGAGGAAGTCATTGAACAGGCCCAGCTGCGGGTTGTACATCCACGTGAAGAACAGCGAGACCACGGTGGAGGCCAGCAGGTAAGGGGCAAAGTAGGACAGCCGCCACAGCCACTGCGCAGGGAGCCCGACGTTCAGCAGGGCCGCCATCACCAGGGCCACGAGGACCAGCGGGACAGTGCTGATGACGGTGAAGTACAGCGTGTTTCCCAGGGAGCGCCACATGTCGGCGTCGGCCAGTGCCTCGGCGTAGTTCGCGAAGCCGATCAGGCTGTCATTGGCGCCGGTAAGGGACTTGCCCGTCAGGCTCATGAAGAAGCCGTAAAGAATGGGCCACACCAGGAAGACCAGGAAGAAGGCCAGGAACGGGGCGGCGAATCCCCAGCCGCTCAGGTTGCTCCTGGTCCGGCTCCGCGAGGGTCGGCGCGTTGGTTGGGGTTGGATCCCCGGGGCTGTGTCCGGCTGGCCGGTGCTGCGCCGGGACGCTAGTGAAGAACTCATGAAGGACTCCTTTGTCGCTCGGTGCGGTTAGACCGGGTTGGGCCGGGAAAGAAGGGTGTTGGTGCGGCGCTCGAAGGCGTCCCAGCCTGCGGCCGCCTTGTCGCGGCCCAGGAACACGTTCTGGACGTTCTCCGCAAAGTAGGTCTGCCAGTCCGAGCCTGAGCCGCTGAACCAGGCTTCGGGATCGTAGGCGATGCTGTCTGCTGCGTTGGCATAGTGGATCTGCGGCGTGAGGTCGCGGTAGGCCTGCGACTGGACCACGGGCTGGTAGGCCGGAATGTGCCCGGCTTCCGCCCAGGAGATTGATCCTTTGAGGACGTCGCTGACGAACTTGTAGACGTCCCGCCGTTTCGCGTCATCCACGTTCAGCTGCCGCGGCAGGACGAACGAGTGCGAGTCCGCGTAGGCTGCCGGTGTTCCGTACAGGGTGGGAATGGTGGCGGCGTCCACCGGAAGTCCGGCTTTCTTGAGCGTGGGCAGTTCCCACACTCCGCTGAACAGCATTCCCGAGTCGCCGCGGGCGAACTCCGCGATGCCCGTGCTGATGTCGCCGGCCTTGGCGGCGATGGTGTCATCAAAGAGCGATGCCATGAATTCCAAGGACTCAATCGCGGCGTCGCGGTCCACTTTCATCGGCTGGCCGGGGATCAGTTCAATGTCCGCGCCGTGCTGCTTGTAGAGCGTGTAGAAAAGCCGCCACATCTGGGAGCCACTGCCGAGGTAACCGAAGGACAGGCCGTGGGCCTGGGTGACCTTCTGCATTTCCCGGGCCATGACCATGAATTCCTGCGGAGTAGTTACTTCCTGCAGCTGCCCGCTGGCGCCCAGGACGCCGGCCTTGCCGGCGATGTCCGTGTTGTAGAACATCACGAACGGATGCGAATCCAGCGCGATGGAGAACACCTTGCCGTTCTGCTGGCTCTTCTCCCAGATGCGCGGGGCAAAGTTGTCGCCGGTGACGCCGTGCTCGGCCAGCAGGTCCAGGTCCCAGGGGTCAATGAGCCCGCCCGGGGCGTAGCCGGGAACCCGGCTGGCATGCATGATGGCCACTTCCGGCGGCCGGCCGCCAGCCGATGCCATGGCCAGTTTGGTGTAGTACGGCGGGCCCCAGGCCAGGACCGTGGGGTGCACCTTGAAGCCGGGGTTCGCCTCGTTGGCTCGGCTGATCATCGCCTGCATCTTGATGCCATCACCGCCGGACAGCAGGTGCCAGAATCCGATGTCCCGAATGCTGGAGGCTTGGGCGTTTCCGCCGCAGCCGGTCAGGCCGCCTGCTACCAGGACGCTGCCTAAGGCCGCCGTCCCTGTCAATAACTGCCGTCGGGACACTTGCTTCCCGAAAAATTCAAACTGCTTCACCCGTCACTCCTTTGGATGGGTCCGCGGAAAGGTCACTTCTTGGTGCTCAAAACTCCGGTTCCGGTGCGTCCCGTCCCGGACCGAGGCCTTCAGGGGGTGACGCACGCCTCACATTACATCGATGTAATGGACAGGGCAAGAGAAAATTGTTAGCGCAAACAATCCGGTGGGCCGCTCTCGTTTCAGGCGCGGCTGCTGTCCCGCTCCACGATGGCGTAGTCCACGGAAACCACGCGCTGCTCGTGGCCCCTGTCCGCCATCCGCTCCGTGAGCAGGCGCAGGGCCTCGCTGGCAATGGCGCGCTTGTCGAACGAGACCGTAGTCAGCGACGGCACCGCGTAGCGGCCGTCAGCGATGTCATCAAAACCCGCCACCGCAATGTCCTCCGGGATGCGCAGGCCCCTCTTCCACAGCACACTCAGGGCGCCGATGGCCATGGAATCCGTGAAGCAGAACAGCGCCTCAGGCAGCGGATGGGATTCCAGGTAGGCAGTGAGCGCATCGGCAGCAGTCTGTGGCATCCACTTCTCGCAGGGAATCAGCAGCGACTCGTCCCGTTCGATGCCAAGGATCTCCAATGCCTCTTCGTAGCCCTGGGTTCGCTGTATCGCCGCAGCCGATCCCCTGCCCTGGGTGGTTCCCAGGACGGCGATCCGCCGGCGCCCGGGCTGCGCCAGGGCCAGAGTCATGTCACGTGCGGCGGCGAAGCTATCCACAAAGACACGGTCGGCGAGCTTCTGCGGGACCTCGCCGAGGAGGACCACGGGCGGAAGGGCAACGCCCACCTGGACGGCGCTCTCATCCAGCACCACAGGGTTGAGGATCAGTCCGTCGATCAGGTTGGAGCGGGCGCGCACCATGAGTTCGTGCTCGCGCTGGGGATCGGAGCCGGTTTCCTCGATCTGCACGATCCAGCCCTGCTCGTGCGCCACTTCCACGATGTGGTGGGCAATTTCTGCCGAGTACGGCGTGCCAAGATCGGGCAGGGCCAGCGCAATGACACCGGACCTTCCGTTGCGCAGTCCGCGGGCGGAGAGGTTGGGCACATAATCCAGCTCGAGAATGGCCTGCTCCACCTTGGTCCTGGTGGCTCCGCTGACCGGAATGATTCCGTTCATCACGTTCGAGACGGTCTTGGGTGAAACGCCGGCACGACGCGCGACGTCCTTGACTGTTGCGCGCACTGCTCCCCTTTCAAAGCCTGTTGGGCCAAAGCCTGCGGCCAGTGAATTGGCGCTGCGGATGACCTGCTGATGATGTTACCGCCCTCCTCGGCGGGAGGCGGCCGAAGCGTCTTGACAGGGCGATTGTTAGCGCTCTCAGTTGATTGAGCGAAACGTACCTCCATCCGAAAGCCGAGCACATGAAGAACTGGGCAGGAAACCTCCTCTACTCATCGGCGGACGCTTCACACAGGCTCGATTGCCACATTCCTTGCCCCCGGCGCCGCTACGGAGAAGATGTTCCTCGAGCAGGCACACCGGCAGCACCGTGACGTACGACCCCAACATCCGGCCCGCCCTGCTGGGAACCCAGGCAGAAGCACGCTCCCTCTTCGAGGACTTGGACACTATCGGCGCCGGGGATTCCTACATGTCAGCACTGATCTACGGGCCTGCTGGCCCGCAGGACTGACGGCCTGGCTCCATCAGTACTGGAAACCCTCGGTCGCACAGCCTCAGTTGCTGCGGCTCTCACTGTGCGCCGCCCCGGAGCCAACCCACCCTGGAAGAACTCCGTGACGTGCTCACCCCAGCAGGGCCTGACCAGCTGCCGCCACGGCTTTGACGACCTTGGTGGCTTAGGCCCACAAGCACGATAGGCAAACCGAGTGACAAGTGCTTCGGTGCGACCGGGCCTACGGAGGACCAAACGCACTCCTGGTCATATATTCCAGAGCGGGAAGTCAGCTAGTGCCAACGGCAGGGCTGTTGCGGTTCAGGCAACGAAAGTACTGGTAAGCGTGCATATTCGATTTCGAACTATTCGTGCCTTCTGAACAGCACTGTTGGAGCAGGCCTGCTCAAAGTTAGGGGGCCGAACGCGGCCTCGTGTGTAGCCGGACCCAGATTCAGAAAGCATCGCAAAGTCCTGCTCCGCCTCGTGTCCCATGGCGTACGGGTAAAGGCCACGGGGTTCGGGCGGGTCCAACTCGACGTCTCTTCCACTATCCGGGAGATCCACCAAGAAAACCCAGGAGCTCTAATGTTCGGAACCGACCTTCCCAGCACAAGAGCCCGTGTGCCATTCCAACCAGAGGACCTGGAACTCGTTGCGGACATCCTTGCCGACGACGCGAGTCTCGCCCTTCACGACAACGGGTCGCGCTTTTACGGCTTGGGTGCATAACTTCCCGTTTCCGGACCCTGTGGCATTCCTTTTGTGCAGTCAGTTTCTGAGCACTTGGGTGAAGAAACGGCGGTTGCGCCGTGTTGCCTGGGCCGAAGACCTCGACTGGTCGGCTGCTTCGGCAATGGAGCTGCTCAATTGCCGTTAGGCTATGGTCCGCCGAAGGTACGTATCAGCACTCCTCACTATGCGGAAGTCCGCTAACCCTTGGCGCGAAAGTAACAGCGGGGCTATCACGTCCCTCTCGCGGGCAGACTTGGTCCACCGTGAGCATGATTCGTTGACGCCTCCGCGAACGGCCGCTTGGAGTCCGAGTATGTTCATGCTGTCGGTGTCTCCTGCCTGGGCAAGTTTCAAGACTGCTTCAGATGCGGTGTCGCTGGTTACGGTCGCGGTGTCCGGACCGAATATCTGAAGTGAATGGGCTGCGACAGAGTTGCCCAGGACCGCAGCCTGCTGAAGCAGCAGTCGGGCTCTTGGTACGTCCCGTTCGGCGATGTGAAGCTCCGCGAGACCCATGAGTACGTCAGGGTTTCCGTATCCCGCGGCCTTCTCGCGGAAGTAGGAACGGCGCTGTATATCCGCTGTGAAGTGCTTTTTGGTAGGCCGCTTGGGCGCTTGTAGCGTCGCCTTGTCCTTGGAGGAGTAACCCCCAGTCCGACCGCGGCCAAGGGTGCATATTCAGCGTTACCACTGTCAACGGCCGCCCGGTATGCTCCGTTCGCCTCACCTTGATTTCCTTGTTTTTCCAGGAGCATCCCCATCATGACCCAAGCGGAAGGCGCATGATCTGGATGGCGACTGTCGATAGCATGCTCATGCGCACGACGGGCTCCATCCCAGTCGCCGGCCTCCATCAGCCTTATCCCGACGAGGACCGCGCCTCTTGGCGCGTATTCGTGGTGCCCGCTGTCCTTCGCAGTCTGAAACGCCCTCTTCGCCCCGGCGGGGTCACCGAGCTCCAGCCGCAGCGTCCCAAGGGAGACCGCGGCCCTTGGGGCGTGATCAAGATCGCCGCTGTCTACCATTTCCTGGAGCGTTGAGGCGGCTTCTGCGAATGGCTCGTTACGGTTCATCTGCGGCTCCGCTCGGGGCTCAGGCATCTTCACACTTCGCGGCATCGGGACCGTAGCTTCATAGTGATGGACGAACCCGCAGATGTCGCTAATACCGCCAGACACCGCAACTTTCTGACTCCGCCGATCCCCTAGGCAAACAGGCTTTCCATGGCAGTTCATTCCAAATGTTGGAACGAGAGACTCACGACCTTTTTGGCCATCTTATGGACGCGGCGCAGAGGACTGCTGACGACATCCACAAGGCTCCCCCCGGTCCAGCTGGAGCTGCCAGCAACCCTGCCCCGATCGGCAAAGCAACCTGTCCGAGGCGGTTGCCGAGCAGCCTCAGCGCCAGGGCGGCACCTCGCGCGTCCGGAGGAACCGCCTGAGTAATGAGTGTCATCGTGATTGGTTGTCCGAGTCCGAGGAAGAATCCAACGATGGCTAAGAGGACCGCCGCCACCACAGGATTCCCGAACAGCCACGGCAGGATCGCCAAGGTGATACCTGCCCCAACGAGGCTGGCAGTGATGAGTCCGGTTCTGCTCCACCGGGACAGCATTACGGGCAGGAGCAGACGGGACGTAATCGAGGCGGCCGCCCGGATGGCAAGAAGGACACCGATTCCGATGGGAGCAATCCCGGTTTCTTCTCCCAGTAGCGGAAGGAACGCAACAATAATGTCGGTCGTGGCCAGCAGTGCCAGGCTGGCGATCATATTGGTCTTCACCGTGGGGATACCCAGAAGGTGGGCCACGGGCTTCGATGCCGGGGCCTTCGCTGGAGCTGCCCCGGAGGTTTCCCGTGCACTTGCGCGTTCCTTCACCGATGCCCCGAGAGTGACCGGAATGGCCAGCACCGCTATTGCCCCCGCGAGTATCAGTGCCGCGTTTGCGTCCATGAGCCGGGCGGCGGCGGGCACGTTTCCTGCAGATCCCATGGCCAGACCTGCAACAAGTGGACCAACGAGCTGGCCAAGGGAGAATGCCGCGGTGAACCAGCCGAAGGCTGCGTCCATCCGGCTGAGCGGAACAAATCTTGCGATGGCGGATTGCCCGGCAATCGTGAAGCACAGGTGTCCAATACCCAGTACCGCGCTGGCGACACCAACGAGCAGCAGGGATGGGGCGGTGGACAGCAGGAACGGACCGGCCGCGAGCAAAAGCGCCCCAGCCAGGGTGATACCCTTCATCGACGTGCGGCGGTCTGACATTCGACCCAGCCAGAGGGCGATCGCCACCGGGACGAGGGCGAAGGAGGCAGAGGTCAGGCCGACTGCAACCGAATCGCCACCCAGGGCCAACACCTTATAAGAGATGAGTGGCCTTGCCAGATTGAGAGCGATCTGGCAAAGCACCGCCGATGCGATCAGCATCCATAACCACCGCCTGGACTTTCCCCCGCTCACCACTCCCCCTTTGGCTCTGTCAGGTCAGCCGATGCCAAGGGAAGGGACCCTGATGCGAAGTGCCTCACTGCCGGCACGGAACTTCTCGAAAGCAGTCCTTCACCGGAAGTCCGCGGTTGTATCTTTGGCAACTTCCAGGAGCGTTGCCTGGAAGGCCATTTCCGCGGCAGCGCGTACCCTGTCGTGCCGGTGAGCGAGGAGCACCCTTCGGGACGGGGCACTCGAACCCAGCGAAACGATGCTGACACCGGGATGCTTATTGACCACGGCGGTCCGCGGAGCGAGCGCTATGCCCAGGCCAACACTGACCATAGCCTGGGCCTCCTGGTAGTCGTTGGCCTGGAAAGCGATCCGTGGCGTGAATCCTGCCGCACGTGCGCTTCTTTGCAGTACTTCAACCACGGGATGGGCCTCACCGCGAACGATCCACTCTTCTGTGGCCAGGTCTGCCATGTCCACCTGCTTCCGGCGCGCCAGTCGGTGGTCCTTGCCGACAATGAGCGCTGTTGCGTCCTCGAAGACAGTCGTGAGGGCAAAGTCGCCCGGG
Source organism: Pseudarthrobacter humi (assembly GCF_024294965.1). Classification (NCBI taxonomy): domain Bacteria; kingdom Bacillati; phylum Actinomycetota; class Actinomycetes; order Micrococcales; family Micrococcaceae; genus Pseudarthrobacter; species Pseudarthrobacter humi. Next base: position 6,822 of record NZ_JANCLV010000015.1, on the reverse strand, counting down.
TTGATCCGGTTCCATTCGTAGTCCCAGAGGAGAGACATTCCTACTTGGCCGTTTTCCAGCATTTCAACCAAGTCCTCGAAGCGGCTGCTGCGGACGTGCAGCTCGATCGCCGGATACTCCTTCTTGAACCTGCTGATCACAAGCGGGAGAAAGGATCCACCCAGGGTGGGGAAGGTCCCCATGGTGAGGCTGCCCCGGTGGAGTCCTGCGATTTCTGCCAGGTCTGCCTCTGCGGCAGCCATCTGACGCAGGATGCGACGCGTGTGCGCGGCGAGAACATGCCCGGCATCTGTGGGGACCATGCCACGGGTCTGCCGCTGAAGAAGAGGTTGTCCGATTTCAGCTTCCAGACGCCGCAGCTGCTGCGAAACTCCCGATGGGGAGTACACATGCTTGTCTGCGGCAGCGGTGATCGATCCAAGCTCGACCACATCCAGTAGCAATTCGAGCCTTCGAATGTTGAGCACAGCCGCGCCTCCTTTGAAGTATTTCTTATGCCCCCCTCATAATCTTATGCTCACGCTTCATCTATGGCGGAATTTAGCACTCAAATTCGCTCCCTGCGCGCTCAGCGACCTTGCGCGACCCTTCATAACGGCATTTTGCGGCTGAGTGATTGAAGTAAAGGTGCATGGATATGCAGTATTTGGCGCTTGTAATTCATCTGAGGTTCGGATCACACTTAGACCAGCCGGCAAGGCTTGCAGGCCCGATGAAGGGCCCAGGAAGGTGTGAAAGCAATCATGTTTAAGATCCCAGCAGCGTGGATGCGTGGCGGAACCAGCAAGTGTTGGGTGTTCGAGTGGGACAACCTGCAGGTTCCCGGAAAGAGCGTGGATGAAGTTCTTCTGCGTCTCTTCGGCAGCCCCGACAACCGTCAGATCGACGGCGTAGGCGGCGGAACGTCCACGACGAGCAAAGCGGTCATCCTGTCCCGCTCCCTCAGTGACGAGGCCGATGTCGACTACACGTTTGCGCAGGTGGCCATCGACGAGCAGCGGGTGGACTGGGGCAGTAACTGCGGGAACTGCTCGGCCGTCGTCGCGCCGTATGCCATTGAACGGGGCTGGGTGGCTCCCGGCCAAGAGAACACATCGGTCCGGACCCTGAACACCAACACTGATCAGCTCATTCTGCAGAAGGTTCAAACCCCGGACGGCAAGCTTCAGGACCCGGGCACTCAGATTATTCCCGGTGTTCCGTTCCCCGGGCTGTCAGTCGGCATGGGATTTCTGGACCCCGCCGGGAGAACCACCGGGAAACTGTTCCCTACCGGCGAACCGGTGGAGAAAGTGACATTCGATGGGCGGGAGGTGCAGGCGACTCTCATTGATGCCGGTGCTCCCCTGATTATTCTGGACGCTGAGTCCATTGGCCTCACCGGCAACGAGACGGCCGCGGATATCGACAGCCAGGCTGCGCTCCTTGTGCATCTGGACGATGTCCGCCGGGATGCCGCCGTGCGCATGGGCCTTGTAGCCACGCGCGCTGAGGCCGCGCGGGCGATACCGAAGCTGGCGCTGGTCGGCCGGGCGGCCCCGGGCGATGAAGCTGACCTCAACGTCCGAATGCTGTCGATGGGCAGGCTCCACCCGGCCTTGGCCATTACGGGAAGCGTAGCGCTGACCATGGCCGCGCAGCACCAGGGGACCGTGGTCAGAGATCTCCTCACAACTGATCCTTCCTCCGGGCTGATCATGCGCACTCCCGCCGGCCTCGTCCAGACCTGGGCGGAAACCAGCGACGGCGTGCCCGTTGTCGGAACCATCCGAAGCGCCCGCCGCATCGCGGACGCCGAACTGCTGCTTCCAGAGTCCTGGTAAGCGGAACACAAAATAACAGCCTGTCCTCCTATCGCCACCGGAGTGGTGTTGCATAGAGGTAGGCCCAACCTAAGGATTCCTCAATGACGAGCAACAAGTCATCCTTGGAGCCGCCCGGACTCTTCCCGGAAGGCACCGACGGGCAGACCGAGCCAAGCGAGCAGCCCGATCCGCCCAAGCACTCCCGGCGCACCATCCTTGCAGCCGTAGGCGCATTCGCACTGCTGGGTACCGCAACCACCGTCCTGGGTGGAAGCTTGTTGAACCCGCCCTCCAGCACCGAAGACGGTAATTTCAGCGGCGAAACCCTCGAATTCCTCATTCCACTGGCTTCAGGCGGTGGAACAGATACCTGGGCCCGGTTCATCGGCACTGAACTGACTAACTACGTCCCGGGCCGCCCCGGTTTTGCGCCCGTGAACGAAGCAGGCGGTGAAGGCATCCTGGGCACCAACAGGTTCGCCCGCTCAGCCAAGACCGACGGCACCGAAATCCTCGTCGGGACAGCATCGACCGTCGTTCCCTGGGTCCTGGGACGCTCGGCTGTGAAGTACTCCTTTGAAGACCTCAAGCCGGTCGTGGTTAATGGCACCGGCGGAGTGATTTATGCCCGGGCCGAAGCCGGGGTTGCGGGTATTCAGGACCTGATCAACCGGGACCAGCCGCTTGAGTTCGGTGGGATCAGCGCCACGGGCCTGGACATCACCACACTTGTCGCCTTCGACCTGCTGGAAGCAGACGTGACGAGCACCTTCGGGTTCGAAGGCCGGGGCCCCGTCAACCTGGCCCTTCAGCGCGGCGAGATCGACCTGGACTACCAAACGACCTCAGCCTACGGCTCAGCCGTCGCCGGCATCGTCAAGGAAGGCAAGGCCGTCGTCCTGATGTCCTTCGGCCAGCTGAACGAAGCCGGGGACGTCGTCCGCGATCCCAACTTCCCCGATGTGCCCACTGTCGCAGAAGCCTACGAAACGCTCCACGGCACGAAACCCTCAGGCGAAAAGTACGAGGCGTACAAGACCCTGCTCGGGCTCACCTACACGTACCAAAAGGGACTCTGGGTTCCACAGGAGACACCGGAGAAGGCCTACGAGCTGCTGCGCCAGTCCAGCGAAAAACTTGGCGCAGACACCGGGTTTCAGGAGAAAGCGTCCAAAGTGCTGGGCGGCTATCCGCTCGTCGCGGACCCCGGAGTGGCTGATCGCGTCCGGGACGCCTACAAAGTCAGCGGCTCCGTCCGGTCCTATGTCACAGGGCTGCTCTCGAGCAAATACAACATCCACGTTGAATAAGGACAATCATGCTTGACTCCGCAATGGCAGCGCTGGCATCCCTCGCTGACCCCTCCCTCCTCATCATGCTCCTGATCGGCACGGTCGCCGGTCTGATCATGGGCCTCATCCCAGGACTCGGCGGCACAGGAGCCGTTGCAATCCTGCTGCCCATCACCTTCGGCATGGAACCGCCCCAGGCCCTGGCGCTCCTCATCGGCGCCCTCGCCGTCGTCCACACCTCAGACACCGTCTCCGCCGTACTGCTCGGCGCCCCCGGTTCAGCATCAGCCAGCGTCACCATGCTCGACGGCTACGCCATGGCTAAAAAAGGGCAGGCAGCACGCGCCTTGACCCTGGCGTTCCTCTCCTCCATGGCAGGAGGCATCATCGGCGCGGTCGGTCTGACCCTGGCCATCCCGCTGGCCCGGCCTCTGGTCCTCTCCTTCGCCAGCCCCGAGCTCTTTATGTTGACCGTCCTCGGTGTATCTCTGGCGGCAGTCCTGTCACGGGGAAACATCATCAAGGGCGTCTCGGCAGGCCTCCTTGGCCTGATCCTCGGCATGGTCGGGACCTCACCGACGACAGCTGAGGAACGCTTCACCTTCGGCAGTCTGTTCCTCGGCGACGGCCTTTCACTCGTCGCCGTTGCCTTGGGCATCTTCGGCCTGGCCGAAATCGCATCCCGCGCCAGCCAGCGCCACGGCGAGAAGCAAACCATCACCCTCGGCGGCGGCTGGGGACAAGGCATCCGGGAATGGCTCACCCACTGGACCCAGGTCATCCGGGGAGCGCTCATCGGTATCTGGGCAGGCGTCCTGCCCGGCGTCGGCGCCACCGCCGGAACCTGGATGGCCTACGGCCAGGCCGTCGCAACCGCCAAAGACAAGCGCCAGTTCGGCAAGGGAGACCCCCGCGGTATTGTCGGCCCCGAAAGCGCCAACAACTCCGTGGAAGCCGGCGACCTGATCCCCACTCTCCTTTTCGGCATCCCCGGCGGCGTGCCCTCAGCGATGCTCCTGGGAATGCTCCTCACCTACGGCATCCAGCCCGGCCCTTCCATCATCACCGAACACCTCGACCTGATGTACCTGATCGTCTGGTCCTTCGCCATCGCCTCAATCCTTGGCGCGCTGCTCTGCTTCCTTAGCGTCAAACAGCTCGCAAAACTGACCAAGGTCCCCTTCGCCGTCCTGGCAGCAGGCCTCGTAGCCATCATGCTCCTGGGCTCATTCCAGGAAGGCGGCCAGCTCGGCGACCTCTGGATCATGATCATCCTGGGCGTCTTCGGCTGGCTGCTGAAATCGACAGGGTTCCCCCGGGCACCTTTCCTGATCGGTTTCGTCCTTGCCATTCCGTTGGAACGCTACTACTTCCTCACCGACAGCCTCTACGAAGGATTCGACTGGATGGCCCGCCCCGGCGTCATTGTCTTCCTGGCAATCCTGATCCTGCCGATGATCTGGGCATTCATCAAGTTCATCCGCGCCCGCCGACACACCAACCTTGACGATGGACACCGGGACGAACAGCCCGAGGACGACGAAGCACCGCTGAAGAATTCCACCTGGTCCCTCACAGCATCAGGCATCTTCTTCGTCGCCTTCGCCGCCGCCTTCATCTCGTCCGCTTCATTCTCACCGGAAGCCAGACTGGTCCCCCAACTGGTGAGCACGGGAGGTCTGATCTTCTCGGGCATCCTGCTCTTCATTGAGATCCGGAGAAGGCTTCGCGACAGAACCCCGAAGGCAGATGAGACCCTTGCTGAGGAGGCAGAGGGGATCCGAGGCACGCAGCCCGCGAAGGCAGGCTGGACCCTTGACGCAAAGTTCGCACTGAAGACCTTCCTTTGGATGACAGGATTTCTGGCTCTCACCGCCGCCTTCGGATACCTGATTGCAGTCACGATCTTCATCCCGGCTTTCCTCCTGATCGTTGCAAGGGCCCGACTCAAGGTCGCCATCATCTACACCGGCGTCCTGTATCTCGTGCTCCTGGCACTGCCCTCGCTGCTGCCGATTGACCTGCCGCAGGGCTGGCTTAACACCCTCATCTAGCACCGGACACCCCGCACATAGAATGCCATTGGAGAATCAAAAAATGACGGTACTCGTAGCCTACGCATCCGCTCCCGAGGGCAGGGAGGCGCTAACTGAGGGGATCAACGAAGCCCACCGGCGGAAGTCAGACCTGCTCATCGTGAATATCGGCCGTGGCCACCACGACCTGGACGCACAGGAACTGCAGGAGCTCGAAGGCCAGCTGACCGAGGCTGGTCTGGCCTTGACCATCGAATCCTCGATCCTGGGTGATCCGGGGGACGCGGTCATCCAAATTGCCCAGGACCGCAACGTCGAAGTGATTGTCATTGGACTGAGGCACCGGTCCATGGTGGGCAAGCTCATCCTGGGAAGCACCGTTCAGCGCATCCTGCTGGATGCGACGTGTCCCGTACTCGCAGTCCGGGCCGACAAACTCTGACCCGGCGCTACTGACTGCCGGACACATTGTCCGGCGCGTGCGCTGCCGTTCCCGCACTCCATCGCAACAGGTAGCCCGACGGACGGGCGCGAGGACAGCGCAGCACGCAACTGGAGGCAGGGTGACCAAACGGTCACCCTGCCCCTCCCATAACTACCCAGAAGAACTATTCGCCCGTTCGCCCTAACCACTCCAGATCAAGGACAACCGAGATGAACAGCCGCTCTCGCGTAACCAAGCCCCACACCGGATCTCCGAGGCCCGAACCCATTCCCAACTGGTCCACACTTTCCCGCGCCGACCAGGTAGAGATCCACAATCACGGACAAGTCATAACCTCAGGCCGCATCGACATGCTCGCCAGGGACGGCAGCGTCATCTGGTTACAGCAGGACGACGGAAAGGGCCGGGCGCTGTTCCTGCACAGCGACGGACTACGCGCGTACCGGCGACCAGTCAAGCAAAACTGAGCTGACAACAGTTGGGGTACACCCCAACTGGACGTCAGGCAGCTATTCAAAAACCGTCAGAATAGTGTCCAGAAGCTGTTTCCCGCACGACTCCAGCTGTCATTTTCCGAAGTCGTCTGCACGGAATTTCCGAAGTCCTCTGCACAAGTCTCGGTGGCGCCGCGCGATACGGAGTCCGAGGAGGATCGGTAGAAATCACGCTAAGTAGTCATGTGGCGTCGCCTGCGCGTTTGATCGCACGGTAGACAGTTGAGCGCGCTACCGCGAAGAGTTCGGCAAGTTCCACCGTGGTGTGCGTCCCTGCCCGGTGAACGGAGACCAGGTGGGCTTCCTGTTTTTTGGAAAGCTTGGGCTGTTTCCCCCGCAGACGGCCCTTCGCCTTGGCGACCGCCATGCCTTCCCGGGTCCGTGCCCGGATCAAGTCGGCTTCGAATTCGGCGACCATTGCCAGGACGTTGAAGAGAAGCCGGCCCACGGGATCGGTGGGGTCATGGACGGAACCGCCGATGCTCAGCTTGACTTCGCGGCGGGTGAGTTCGTCGACAATGTCCTTCGCGTCGCGCAGCGACCGGGCCAGGCGGTCGAGTTTGGTCACGACCAGGGTGTCTCCGTCACGGCAGGCGGCCAGCGCTTCCCTGAGTCCGGGCCGCGCCCGGTGTTAACGCCAACCGAAAATAGGGCCAATAGTGCCAATTGAAAACGGGGCCACGGGGTTGTGGTTCTATTGTGCCGTACTGGCGTCGGGTTGGTGTCTTTTGAGCCGGTAGCTGTTGCCTT
>NZ_JANCLV010000014.1:0-112949 GCF_024294965.1 Pseudarthrobacter humi | reverse complement strand
GAAAGCTCCATGGCTCACAGTGCCGGGCCAGCAGATACCGCCCCGGCAGACGCGCCGCTATGCGGGCATTCTCAAATGATTCTTCGATAGCAGCTACGCGGGCATCTTTGATGAGTCAACGCGCAGGCTGGACTGGCCCCCGCCGGGCTCTATAATCGGATAGTTACCGGGTCGCGCGCATCGGGAGGAGGGACGATGCGCATTACTGAACGAGCCCGGAACCTTGAACTCCTCAACAATGTCCTCCCTGCCCGCTTCCCTGGAAGCGCCTCTCGCTCCTGATGCTGCGCCTGCCTCCGCTGCACCTGCCTCCGCTGCACCTGCCTCCGATGCGCTGGCTCCGCCCACCGGGCGGTTCGCCAGGCTCCCGCACCTCGCAGGCCGCAGCTTTATCCCCTTGGGCCTGTTCGCCCGGCTGCCCCTGGCCATGCTTACTGTTGGCGCCCTGACACTTGTTACGTCCGTGACAGGCTCCTACGCGCTCGGTGGCACTGCCGCTGGTGCTGTGGGGATCGGGTCGGCCCTCGGCGCCCCGGTTTTTGGTGCCCTCGCAGACCGCAGGGGACAGCGGCCCGTACTCCTGGTGGCGGCGGTGCTTAACACTTTGGCTGTCCTGGCTCTGATCGTGTCGGCCTGGGCTGCGCCCGAAACCGGGTCTTTTCCCGTGGCCGTGATCGCCGCCGCATTCCTTGCTGGGGCCAGCTGCCCGCAGGTAGGGCCGCTGGCCAGGGTGCGCTGGATGGCGCTCACCTCGCGGGGCAAGGGAGGGAAGGACTGCAGGGATCTGGACACGGCACTGTCGTACGAAGGCACGGCTGATGAGCTGACGTTCGTGCTGGGACCGGCTCTGGTGGGAATCCTTGCCAGCCTGGTGGCCCCTTGGCTGCCGTTGGCCTTGGCCGCAGCCATGACCATCACGCTGGTGCCCGCCTTTGCCGTGCACTCCACACACAAGGCGGTTCCCCTGAACCGGGGCTCCGCAGCTTCGCGCAAGGCTGCGAGGATTCCCGCCGTCGTCGCACTGCCCGTCCTGGCGATGGTGGCCATGGGCACTTTCTTCGGGTCAGCCCAGACGGCTTTGAGCTCCTTCTCCGCCAGTTTCGCCACCTCGGAAATCGCCGGACTGCTGTATGCCGTCATGGGACTGAGTTCGGCCGCCGCAGCCCTGTCCGTGGCGTACTGGCCCCAACGTTTCACTCCCGCCGCCCGGTGGCTGGTCAGCGCGGCACTCATGACGGTGCTCGCGTTGCTGCTGCTGGTGCCCGGATCGCTGGGCGGCATGATTGCGGTGCTTCTGGTCCTGGGATTGCCCGTGGGCCCCGTGATGGTCACAGTCTTCTCGATCGGAGGCCTGGTGGCGCCGGTGGAAAGGCTGGGCACTGTGATGACAGCTCTGGCAAGCGGGATCGTGGCGGGTACCGCACTGGGGGCCGCCGTTGGTGGCCAGCTGGCGCAGGCCCACGGCTACCACGCCGCCTTCATTGTCCCGGTGATTGCCGCCGGCGGCCTGCTGGTGCTTGGCGCCGCGGCCGCCGTTGGTCTCCGCAAACGCCACTGATCGACGCCGGACACTGGTCACGGCCAGGCGGCGTGTGCAACGGTCAGCCCAGCTGGGCCTCAATGCGCGCGGCGCCCGCCACCAGCGCAGCGGCGATTTCTTCCGGATTCTGGGCTGCCCGGATATAGACGACGGCCAGCGCGGCCGGTCGGCCGGCAGGGACCCTGACCGGAACAGCCACGGAGGAGACTCCGGCGATGACTTCATCGTGGCTGGCGGCATAGCCCAGCTGCCGCGCGGTTCCCGCCTCGGGCCGGTAGGGGATTCCCGGGACTGCCGCCTGCCACTCAGCTTCTGAATAGGCGGACTGGATCGCAATGCCAGGGGCACCCGCGCTGATGGGATGCCGGGAGCCAGGGTGCTGGACGATGGCGGCCCCGGTATACCGCGGGTCCACGGTGACCAGAGTGACGCAGTCATCGCGGTCCCAGACGGCTACAAAGGCACTCATGGCCAGGGAGTTCGCGAGTTGCGTCAGTTCCGGCAGCGCCGCCGTCTGCAGGTTGCGGGCAACCCCCCGCGCCAGGACAGCCAGCCCGGGCCCCGGCTGGACTCTTCCCGCGTCATCGCGCATCAGCAAGGAATGGTCCTCCAGTGTCCGCAGGATCCGGTAGGCCACGGAACGGTGAACCCCCATGGCGTCGGCAAGTTCCGCAATGGTCAAGGGAGTCTCCGCGGCCGCCAGGATTTCCAGCGCACGGATTCCGCGCGACAGGGTCTGGGACGGCGAAGCCTGGGCTGCTCCGGCGGGGACTGCGGTGGGCGTCATGGGTCCCATCCTAGGCGGCTGCGCGGGCGTTGCCCGGGTGCCGTGACGGCGCTTTCCTCACTCGGACTGTGGGCGGACTGCGAAAATCTATGTGCTGATTCCGAAAAGGAAGTTCAACTATGGAATTGATCCGCGTGGAGAATCAAGAAAAATAGTGCGTTTCGTCACATCTTCGCGTAACGTCATACTAACTGACCGTTCGATCAGTAAATCGGACGGCCTAAATCCACCGTCGGCAGCCGTTATCCCAACCAGGCTGCCCCAAGCCACGGAGTTCCAATGACCGAAACTTCACGCGTCGATTCCGAGGCGGGCCCGAGCAGCAAGCACGAGGAACGCAAGGTCCTCGCAGCAACTCTGGTCGGCACCACCATCGAGTGGTACGACTTCTTCATCTTCGCGCAACTGACGGGTACCCTGCTGTCCCCGCTGTTCCTGGCTCCGCTGAATGAATCCAATCCGGGCCTGGCCCAGATCCTGTCTTTCGCGCTGATCGGCATCAGCTTCCTGTTCCGCCCGCTGGGTGCGGTGGTTGCCGGCCACCTCGGTGACCGGCTCGGACGCAAGGCCATGCTGGTCTTCACCCTCCTGATGATGGGCGCAGCCACCTCCCTGATCGGCATGCTGCCGACCTACGCGCAGATCGGCGTCTGGGCCCCCATCCTGCTGATCATCCTCCGTATTGCCCAGGGTTTCTCCGCCGGCGGTGAATGGGGCGGCGCTGCCCTGATGGCAGTGGAGCACGCCCCCAGGAGCCGGCGCGGCGTGTTCGGCGCATACCCGCAGATCGGTGTCCCGGTCGGCATGATCCTGGCCACCGGCCTGCTCTTCATACTCAACTCGAACATGTCCAAGGAAGACTTTGCATCGTGGGGCTGGCGGGTTCCGTTCCTGCTGTCCATCGTGCTGATTGTGGTGGGATACCTGATCCGGCGGGCCGTGGCCGAGAGCCCCGTCTTCCAGGAGATGGCGGCCCGAAAGGCTGAAAGCAGGGCGCCGCTCAGCGAGCTCATTCGTAGCCACAAGAGGCCGGTCCTCTACTCGACCATGATCTTCATCGCCAACAATGCCGCTGGCTACCTGTTGATCGCTTTCTTCATCTCCTACGCCACCAGGATACTGAAGATGCCGGTACCGGAAATCCTGCTCGCCACCACCCTCGCGTCCTTCGGCTGGCTGATCTTCACGCTCGCCGGCGGCTGGCTCTCAGACAGGATCGGGCGGGTCAAGACGTTCCTGATCGGGTATGCGATCATCTTCGTCTGGATGATCCCGATGTTTGCCCTGATCGACACCAGGAACATCTGGCTTTACGGTGTGGCGCTCTTCGTCCTGACCATCGGACTCGGTCTCTCCTACGGCCCGATGTCGGCGATGTACGCCGAGATGTTCCCGGCCAATGTCCGCTACTCGGGCATCTCCATCGGGTACGCGTTCGGTGCGATCCTGGGTGGTGCTTTCGCCGCAACCATTGCCGAGACGCTGCTGCTGAGCACCAAATGGACCGGATCCATCGGCATTTACATCATGATCCTGTGCGTGATTTCGGCTGTCGGGGTTTTGCTTGCCAAGGAGACGAAGGGCAACCCGCTGGGCGTCAGCAGCCACCACTAAAGTTGTACGCATCGCGGAACGGCGGGTTCGGGCCATCTGGCCTGGACCCGCCGTTTGGCTTTCCGGGCCCGGTGTTGCCGTCGGGCCTACTGGTTCAGCAGGCTGATGGCGTCCTCATCGGCCAATTGTTCGAAGTGCTGGTAGAAGCTGCCCACGGCGCGGAATTTGCCCGGCAGATGCAGGCACAGCACGGCGTCGCACACCCGCGACACGGCCGTGTAGGCCTCCATCGAACCCACCGGCGCTGCGGCGACGACGCGTGCCGCACCACCGGAACGTGCTGCCTCGGCGGCAGCGAGCATGGTGGCTCCGGTGGCCAAGCCGTCGTCGAGCAGTAGAACTGTTTGACCGGTGATGTCGTTGCTGATCCCCGGGTAAGTCGCGGCCCGGCGGAGCAGCTCGGCCCTCTCGCGTTTCTCCACTTCGTCCAGCCACTCCTGGCGGACGCCGTGGTCCAGAATGCGGGTGACCAAGGGACGGTTGAGCAGGCGCACTATCCGGCCTCGCGACCAGGCCAGCGCACCGAACGCTGTTTCGTCGTGGCCCGGGATGCCGAGTTTCCGGACCAGAACGGCGCCGAGTGGCAGGTACAGGGCCTTGGCAGCCGCGGCGGCCACAGGGATGCCGCCGCGGGCCAGCCCCAGGACGATGGTGTCGGGGCGTTCCCGGAACTGCGTGAGCACCGCAGCCAGCCGTTCACCGGCATCCGTGCGGTCTTCAAAACGCGTGCTCATTGTTCCCTCTCCGGCTGTCTCCGCCACGCTTCCAGCCTACCTTCTGCTGCCGCGCCGGGAACCGGGGATACTTCCTCCCGCAGCTGCTCAGTTACTGGAGGGTGGCGGTAACAGCCTTGGTGATTTCCTGGATCACAATAGTCCGTTCGGGGATGTCGCCCAGGTCGGCACCCTTCGTGAAAACCACCAGCACGTAGCTGCCCGAGGACACGAGAGGACGGCGGCGGCGTGGAGTTCGTTATCGAGCAGCCCGTATTTTGTGGAAGACGGTGACGCCGTCCGGAACTGCGGCCGGAATGAGGTTTTCGTAGTTGGTGTCCTGCATGTGGGACAGGAGCTGCCTAGAGCATTGCCCGGACCTGGAACTCCGAGGTGAACGCGCCCAGCGGATCATCGAGGGACGCTGAACCCTCCTCCACGAGGTGGTAATAGGGCGCAGGCGGCAGCGATCAGGACCGCGGCGAGGAAACCGGCGGCAGCCACCAGGGCGGAACGGCGGCGTAGGGCGGCGACCGTGCGGCGGGGAAGGATCGTGCATCGAACGATCCAAGCAGCGGAACCTATGCGGGAGCTATGAAATCCGTGTCAGGGATCAGTCGAGCATTGATCAGTCGCGCACTGGTCAGACCCCCAGGAAAGCGATGGCGCCTTGTTTGAAAGCCCGGCTGGTGATGGCGTTGGTGTGGTTGCGGCCAGGCAGCGTCAGTTGTTCAGCCATGGACCCTGCCCGGATTCCGAGTGCGGCAAGCTGCGGCATGGTGGCCGCACGTTCATCCTGGTCCCCGGCCACAAGGAGCATCGGCATGTGGGGTACGGCTTCGGCAGGATCGAAAGGCTCGGCCTTGATGGCATCCACCAGGGACAGCAGCGCGAAGATGTTGTTGCTCGGCAGGAGCATGGCCATCTTGAGCAGGCCGGCCGTGGACTCGTCCGCGATCGGGGTTCCGTCTGCGAGGTAGTTCTGGGCGGCGACGAGGTCAAAGGCTGCCAGCGGATCGGCGATGTTCGGTCCGCCCAGGACCAGGCGGTGGACGATCTCGGGCTGGGTGGCGCCGAATTCCCAGGCGAGCCGTGCGCCCAGGGAATAGCCCACAACGTCCACCCCGCTGGTGGGGTCACCGTCGTGCAATGGCCGCACGCCGGCGTCGAACGCTATCTGCAGCAGGTCTGCGCGGATCCGGCTGGGGGAGTAGGAGTCCATGTCCTCGGGGGCGCCGCTGCGGCCGTGTCCTGGCAGGTCCACGGTGATGACGCGGCGGCCGGCCTCTTGCAGGGCCGCCACCCAGCCGGTGTCATGCCAGTTGAGTTTGCTGGAAGAGGAGAAGCCGTGCAGCAGCAGCACGGGGCGCAGTCCGGCGTCGTTCTGGGGGTCGTGCACCTCCACAAAAAGTTGGGGGTCAGTGCCCTCAACGGTGTGGGAATGCATCTCGCCGGTGTGCCTGCCGCTCATGGTGTCAGTCCTCATCAAGTACGGCGCTCAGGCGGACCCGGCGCGTCGGTGCCTCGTCCTTCGGGACCGTGCCCACGATTCCGGCGGTGTTATCCGGCACCTCGAACACGGTCAGGGGTTCGCCGACATTGATCCTGTCGCCTGCCCCATCGAAGATACGGACCACTTTACCTGCCTGCGGACTGGGCAGCTCAACAGCGGATTTGCTGGTTCCCACCTCCACCAGCGGCTGGTTGCGCTCCACCTGATTGCCGGGCGAAACGAGCCAGTCAAGCACGGTCGCCCCTCACCCAGCTGGGTACCAGCAGATGTCGTTATGACGGCTCATAGCGACACCTGCTGCTACTTACTTGGGCTGGCGCCCGCGGGTGGTGAGCCGGGCGCCGAGCCAGCACGCCGCCGCGAGACAGGCGACCAGAATGAACGTGCTCTGCAGCTGTCCGCGGCTGCTATCCGCGCTGAAGCCGACGGCAAAGATCAGGCCCAGGATGACCAGCCCGAAGATCGTCAGGCCCGGGAATCCCTTCATCCGCAGCGCAAGTTCGGCATCTTCCCGGTCCGCCCGGCGCCGGAGGACCAGCTGCGAAACAAGGGCCGTGCCCCAGACCACCAGGCATGTGGATCCGACCAGCTGGAACAGGGCCGGCAGGATCCGGTCCGGGAACAGCAGCTCCAGAACCGTGGCGAAGAAACCGAACGCCACGGACACGCCCACCGCCACCATGGGCACGCTGGCGCCGCTGAGCCTGGCCAGGAACCGTGGAGCCTCGCCGCGTTCGGCGAGCGAGTACACCATGCGGGACGCGCCGTAGAGGTTGGCGTTCAGTGCGGAGAGAAGTGCGACGACGGCAATCAGGGTGATCGCTGTGCCGGCGCCCGGGATTCGGGCAGCGTCGAGCACGCCGGCAAATGGCGAGGCAAGTCCTTCGGAGGAGGACGGCAGGACGGCCGCGATGACAAAGACCGACCCGATGTAGAAGACCAGGATGCGCCACAGCACCGTCCGGATCGCCTTGCCCACGCTGTGCTCCGGGTCCTCCGTTTCGGCGGCGGCCACGGCCACGATCTCGGTTCCGCCGAAGGCAAAGATCACCACGAACAATGCCGTGGCGATGCCGCCAAGCCCGGCGGGGGCAAAATCAGTGGTGATGTTAGCGAGTCCTGGCGAAGCTACATCGGGCAGGAGACCCAGCAGCAGGGCGGCCCCCACGGCCAGGAACGCCACAATGGCGGCAACCTTCAGGATGGCAAACCAGAATTCGAACTCGCCGAAGTTCTTGACGCCCGTCAGGTTGATGGCCGTAAACACCACCATAAAGATGAGTGCCAGGGCCCAGACGGGGATAACCGGCCAGACGGAGAACAGCAGGCCCGCTGCGCCCAAGGCTTCCGCGGCGATGACCACCACCAGCTGGAGCCACCACAGCCAGCCCACGGTGGCGCCGGCGGTTTTTCCGAGCGCCCGCTCGGCGTATACGGAGAATGCGCCGCTGGTGGGATTCGCAGCGGCCATCTCGCCGAGTGCCCACATCACCAGGATAATGAGTGTCCCGGCGACCAGGTACGAGATCAGCACGGCGGGCCCCGCGGCCTGGATGCCGGCCCCCGAACCCAGGAACAGGCCGGCGCCGATTGCGCTGCCTAATCCCATCATGGTGAGCTGCCGGGGTTTCATGGAGTGGCCGAGGTGGGATTTCGGCCGCACTGCCGTGGACTTCAATGTCATGCCTGTGAACCTTCTTGGGGTTGGGGTGGTGCCCCCGCGGGGACCACTTGAATTTACCGTCTAAGTCGCTGGCCCGCGGGCAGGGGTTGTGGAACGGTAGTGGCACTTTGAATCTGTCCGATTTTTTACCAACACTTCGGGGCTCGATGCTGGAGGCCTTGAGGGTCCTGGGCGTCGCCCGCGCCACCGTCCAATCCGTACCTGCAGCGTGTTCTGGATGCGATGGTCGCCACCAGGACCGTGCTCCGCGCATCGTCCGTGATTGTCCTCAACACCCACTTCCAGGGCAGGACACGGAACCTGCTCGAAGCCGCAGCCGCCAGTCAGCCGGAGTAGGGTCTCCGAGGACCCGTCCAAGGGGCCTTCGTCCAGTCGCGCGGGGTGGCGAAACATTTTGAATCAGAGGGAGGTGGCCTTAGAATCAGTTCTAGTCAATTTGACTATAACTAAGTGATGGCGAGCCCAGAAGCAGAGAGCGGGTGAGTGACCGTGTACAGCACCTCAGCGAATGTCTCCGAGCGGGCCACAGCCGCTCCCTCGCTCGCGATCTCCACCGTCATCTTCGCCCTGCGACCCAGCGAATCCTCTGGCCGGCCAACGCTCTGGCTTCCCTTGGTCCGGAGGATCCGAGAGCCGTACAAAGACCTTTGGGCCTTGCCCGGCGGACCGCTGACGCATGTTGAATCCCTGCCGGATGCAGCATCCCGGAACCTCCGCGAAACCACGGGACTCACACCGAGCTACCTGGAGCAGCTCTACGCGTTCGGCGGACTGCACCGCTCACCCACCCAGCGTGTCGTGTCGATCGTGTACTGGGCGCTGGTCCAGCCCACGGAGGCTGCCCTGGCCGACGAATCGGAGAACGTGAAGTGGTTCCGGGCAGACAAGGTGGGGGACCTGGCCTTCGATCACAACGCCATTGTTGAGTATGCACTCCGGCGTCTGCGGAACAAGCTGGCCTACGGCTCGGTGGCCTACCACTTTTTGGGGGAGTACTTCACGCTGGCCCAGGTCCGGGAGGTCTACGAAGCCGTCCTGGACACCCGGCTGGACCCGGCCAACTTCCGCCGCCAGCTCAAATCCACACCGGAGATCGAAGAGACCGGCGAATACCTCCAGGGCGGCAAGCACCGCCCGCCACGTCTTTACCGCTTCACCGGCCGTCCCGGCCTTGACCCCGATAACAGGAGCACACCATGAGCAGCGTCAACACAGCCATCCAGCTGATCACGCGCGAACAAGCCGAAAGCGCGGCCCGAACCGCGGCAGCAGGCAAAACAGCATCCACCTGCAGCCCGGCGCTCGCCAAGGGCCCGTGGGAATACGACCTTGCCGAAGCCCTCGCGGGTGCCCCTGCCTACGGACCCGGCGCCTCCAGCGCGGACGTTGCCCCGGCCGCCACGCCGCGCCAGGGCCAGCTGCCGGAGGAATACAAGCTCGCCAGCGATGCCGAGCTCGATGTCCGCATCCGGGCGGCCAAGAAAAAGCTCGGGGACCGGGCAGTGATCCTGGGCCACTTCTACCAGCGCGACGAAGTCATCCAGTACGCCGACTTTGTGGGCGACTCCTTCCAGCTTGCCAACGCCGCACTCACCCGGCCCGACGCTGAAGCCATCATCTTCTGCGGCGTGCACTTCATGGCCGAGACCGCGGACATCCTCTCCACCCCGGAACAGGCCGTCATCCTGCCCAACCTCGCCGCCGGCTGCTCCATGGCGGACATGGCGGACACAGACTCCGTGGAGGAGTGCTGGGAACAGCTCGAAGAGATTTTCGGTACCGAAGCCGACGCCGAGGGGCGGGTTCCGGTCATTCCGGTCACCTACATGAATTCCTCCGCCGCCCTGAAGGCTTTCTGCGGCCGCAACGGCGGCATCGTCTGCACCTCCTCCAACGCCAAGGTGGTCCTGGAATGGGCGTTCGAACGGGGCCAGCGCGTCCTGTTCTTCCCCGACCAGCACCTGGGCCGCAACACCGCCAAGGCCATGGGCGTGCCGCTGGAACAGATGCCCATGTGGAACCCGCGCAAGGAACTGGGCGGCAATGACGAACAGGTCCTGCTCGATTCCCGCGTGATCCTCTGGCACGGCTTCTGCTCGGTCCACAAGCGTTTCAACGTGGGCCAGATCGAAAAGGCCCGCGCCGAGTTCCCCGGCGTCAACGTGATCGTGCACCCCGAGTGCCCCATGGAGGTGGTGGACGCCGCCGATTCAGCCGGGTCCACCGACTTCATCAAGAAGGCCATCGCAGCCGCCACCGAACCGACCACGTTCGCGATCGGCACGGAGGTCAACATGGTGAACCGGCTCGCCGCCGAGTACCCGCAGCACACCATCTTCTGCCTGGACCCCGTGATCTGCCCCTGCTCCACGATGTACCGCATCCACCCCGGCTACCTCGCCTGGGTCCTGGAGGAACTCGTCGAAGGCCGCATCGTCAACCGCATCAGCGTGGACGCTTCCGTCCAGGACAACGCCAAGACCGCACTCGAGCGTATGCTCGCCGCGCGCCCGCTGTAGCCCGTCCGCTGCAGTCCACCTCCTGTAACCCCGGAAACCGAAACGAGCCCCACATGAGCGCAGAGAGCCCAGCCGGTGGTCCGGCACCCCGGCGGCTGATCGTCGTCGGGAGCGGCATCGCGGGACTGTACTCCGCGTTGCTTGCCGCCGATGCCGGCGCCGAAGTGGTGCTGCTGACCAAGGGCGCGCTCGCGGACAGCAACACGTACTACGCCCAGGGCGGCATCTCCGCCGTCCTCGACGAACCGGCGCCCGGGGACACTGTTGCCGCGCACATCGCAGACACACTGAAGGCCGGGGCCGGGCACTGCGACGAGGAGGCTGTCCGCGTGCTCTGCACGGAGGCCCGCCTGGATATCGCCGGCCTGGAACGCTTCGGCGTGCGTTTCGACCTGGATGGCGACGGCGACCCCTCGCTCGGGCTCGAAGCCGCCCATTCCGCGCCGCGGATCCTGCACGCCGGCGGCGATGCAACCGGTGCCGGCGTGGCCAGGGCGCTCATCAGGGCCGTCCTGGATGCGCAGGCCGCCGGCCGGATCCAGGTCGTCGGGCACGCCCAGGCCACGTCCCTGTCGCAGAGCGAAGGCCGCGTGGCAGGCGTGAATTTCCTCCACGACGGGCGGGAACTCGGAGTCCACGGCGATGCCGTGCTCCTGGCCACCGGGGGAGCGGGCCAGCTGTTCGCCCAGACCACCAACCCCGCCGTGGCAACTGCCGACGGGCTGGCGCTCGCCTGGCGCGCCGGAGCCGCCGTGGCGGACCTGGAGTTCTTCCAGTTCCACCCCACCTGCATGGTGCTGCCGGCCGATGCCCTTGAGGCAGCCGGCAACGGCACCGAACCCCTCCTGATTTCCGAAGCCGTCCGCGGCGAAGGCGCCATCCTGCTGGACGCCAACGGCGAACGTTTTATGCCCGCCTATCACGTCGACGCGGAGCTCGCCCCGCGCGACGTCGTCGCCCGCAGCATCGCCCTGCACCTCGCGACCCTTGGGGATCCCAACGGGCACGTTTTCCTTGACGCCATGGTGGTCGAAGCCCGGTACGGCAAAGGCTTCCTGGCCAAGCGGTTCCCCACCATTACCCAACGCACCCGCGAAGCCGGCGTCGACTGGACCCGCGAACCCGTCCCCGTCGCGCCGGCCGCGCACTACTGGATGGGCGGGGTCCTTACCGATCTTTACGGGCGGACTTCGGTGCCCGGGTTGTTGGCTGCTGGCGAGGTTGCTTGCACCGGCGTCCAGGGGGCTAACCGGCTTGCCAGCAACTCCCTTCTTGAAGGCTTGGTCTTTGGGCGGCGGGCTGTTGTTGCGTTTCTGGCCGGCAGTTCCACAGATCCCTCGGCGCCTGCGCTCTCGCCTCGCACCGGCGATCGCCTCGCAAGCTCGGCGGCCGGTCCGGCCGCTCACGCAACAACGGCGCTATCGGGACCTCCGGAACTGCCGGTGATGCTTAACGACGCGTCAGCGTCCATTTCCTGGCAGTTTGAAACTGTCCCCGCACCTGGGCCCATGGAAACATCCTTTGCTGATGCGGGGACGTTTTCCCGGGTGGGTCTTCGGCGGTTGATGACTGCCAACGCCGGGGTGCTTCGTGATGGCGGGTTGCTTAGGGAAGCGGAGGCTGCGCTTGGGGCGTGGGCCTCTGCTGACGATCCGGTCAACGTCCCCGACTCCCTCGATCCTCGGGAGCATGAGGATGCCAATCTTTTGTTGGCTGCGCAGCTGCTGGTGCATGCCGCGCGGGAGCGGCGCGAATCCCTGGGGGCGCATTACCGCAGCGACAGCTTGCCCGCGGATGCCGCCGTCGAACCTTTTGACAAGCGTTACACCATGAGCCGGAAAGCGAGCCTCGTAAATGACTAGCCTGACCCTCCCCGCAGCACCTGTCAGGGACATCCTGGAGCGGGCCTTTGCCGAGGACGCGCCCAGCGGCGACATTACCTCCCAGCTGCTGATCCCGGCCGACGCCCGCGCCACGGCAGTGCTCAACGCCCGCGTGCCCGGTATCTTCAGCGGTGGAACGGTGTTCCGCGACGCCATGAGGGTCATTGATCCGGAGACGGATGTGAAGTTGTTGCTTGCGGACGGTGAAGCGTTCGTCGCCGGAACTCATCTCGCGCGGGTGAGGGGCAACGCGCGCTCCGTGCTGCTCGCCGAACGTGTCGGGCTGAACCTGGTCCAGCGTATGAGCGCCATCGCCACCAAGACCGCGGAATTCGTAGAGCTTGTCGAAGGTACCAAGGCGCGCATCACCGATACCCGCAAGACCACCCCCGGCCTGCGCGTGCTGGAGCGCTACGCGGTGCGCTGCGGCGGGGGAGCGAACCACCGCTACAGCCTCTCCGACGCCGTGCTGGCCAAGGACAACCACCTGGCCGTTATGACCGGCGGCGACCCCGCCAAGCTCACCGCCCTGCTTGTCGCGGCCAAGGCCCAGCTGGGGCACACCACGCACTTCGAGGTGGAGGTGGACAGCGCCGAGCAGATCGAACCTGTTCTCGCCGCGGGCGTGGACACCATCATGCTGGACAACTTCACCCTCGAGGAGCTCCGCGCAGGCGTCAAGCAGGTGGCCGGGCGCGCCATCGTGGAAGCCAGTGGCAACGTCAACCTCGGCACCGTGGCGGACATCGCGGCCGCGGGCGTGGACGTCATATCCATCGGCGGCCTCACTCACAGCGTGGCTGCCCTGGACCTGGGGCTGGACGTCGAACTAAGGGCCGGCTGACACCGCCATGATCTTCCTCGACGCCGCCGCCACCACGCCTGTCCGCCGCGAAGTCCTCGAGGCCATGTGGCCCTATCTGAGCGGCGAGTTCGGCAACCCGTCCAGCCACCACACGCTGGGTGAGGCCGCTGCGGCCGCGCTCGCAGGCGCCCGCGCCGCCGTGGCCAAGGTGCTCGGCTGCCGCCCGGGCGAGGTCACCTTCACCTCCGGCGGAACGGAGGCGGACAACCTCGCGGTCAAGGGCATCGCCCTCGCCCGGCAGGCCGCGGACCCGAGGCTCAACCGCGTGGTGATCAGCGCCGTCGAACACCCCGCCGTGGAGGAGTCCGCACGGTATCTGGAACGGTTCCACGGGTTCACCGTGGATGTGGTTCCGGTGGACAGCGCCGGCCGGGTGACGCCTGAGGCGCTCGCGGCTGCGCTCCGGCCGGAAACCGCCCTGGTCAGCATCATGTACGCGAACAACGAGGTGGGCACCATGCAGCCGGTTGCGGAACTGGCTGCGGCGGCCACCGCGAGGGGCATCCCGTTCCATACCGACGCCGTCCAGGCCGCCGGCTGGCTGCCCCTGGATGTCAAAGCGCTGGGTGCGGATGCCCTGAGCATTTCCGGCCACAAGCTCGGCGCGCCCAAAGGCTGCGGCGTGCTGTACGTCCGCGGCCGGACCCGCATCGAACCCCTGGTGCACGGCGGCGGGCAGGAACGCGGCCGGCGGTCGGGGACCGAAAATGTGGCAGGAGCAGTCGCGCTGGCCACCGCCCTGACACTCGCCCACGCCGAGCGGCCGGAACTGGCCGCCCGAGTGGCGGGGCTCCGCGAAGACTTCATCGCCACCATCCTGGACACGGTCCCGGGAGCCGTGCTCACCGGGCACCGGACGGAGCGGCTGCCATCAGTAGCGTCGTTCTGCTTCCCCGGCACCAGCGGCGAATCCGTGCTCTTGGAGCTGGAGCGGCAGGGTGTGGTGTGCTCAAGCGGTTCGGCGTGTGCCGCCGGCTCGGACGCGCCGTCGCCTGTGCTGACCGCGCTGGGCTACAACGCCGAAGTGGCGCAGACGGCTGTGCGGTTCAGCTTCACTTCAGCCGTGACATCCGAGGAACTGGAGCAGGCGGCGGCAGCCGTGGGCACCGCCGTCGGGAGTGTCCGGAACCTCGGCCGCTAGATATGCCGGGCGCGGCGGAAGATCCAGTGCCGCAGCATCGTGAACCGCACGGCGGTGGCCGCGAAGCCCGACAGAGTGGTGGTCCACAGCTCATCGGAAACCGTGGCGTCCGGGTGCAGCCAGTGCAGCACGCCCAGGCTGCCGCCCGTAATGACCAGCGCCACGGCGATGACGATCATGCCGTTCAGGTGGTCGCGGGCCATCCGGCGCTGCCCGGAGATCTTGAACGTCAGCCTGCGGTTCAGTGCCGTGTTCATCAAAGACGTCAGCACGAGGGCGGCCGCGTTGGCCAGCTGCGGTCCCAGCCAGGGGCGCAGCAACGCATAGAGCGCCAGGGACGTTGCCGTGCAGATGATGCCCACGCCCGTGAAACGGAGGAGTTGCCGCACCAGCGGAAACCTGAAGATTCCGCGGTAGTGTTTGGTGGCCGGCGCGCCACGGGTGGGCTGCTGCGTCAGCTGGGCGGCGGGCGCAGCAAGGGATTCCATGGGTCAAGCCTGACACATGTCAGGCGGGGGTTTCCTCCCAGGACGCCGCCTCGACCGGGTTGCTGAGCTCGCCAATGCCCTCCACGCGGCACACGACTGTGTCCCCGGGGTGGATGCGGGCACACTCGGCCGGGAATCCGGTGAGGACCAGATCGCCGGGGTGCAGGGTCATAAAGGAGCTGAGGTACACCAGGATTTCGTCCACCTTCCAGCCGAGGTCGGCGCTGCTGGCGGCCTTCAGTTCGGCGCCGTTGTGGGCGATGTTGATGGACAGGTCCGAGTCGTCGAGATCCGTCACGATCCAGGGGCCCACGGGAGTGAAGGTGTCCTGGCTCTTGGCGCTGATCCACAGCTCGTCAGACTTCTGCAGGTCCCGGGCCGAGACATCGTTGCCGATGGTGAATCCAAGGATGGCGCTGCGGGCAGTCTCCAGCGTCAGGCCACGGACGGTGCGCCCGACGACGACGGTCAGTTCCGCTTCCGGGTCCACGTGGCCCACTGTGGAGGTCAGCTCGATGGCCTCGCCGGGGCCGATCACGCTCGATGCCGCCTTGTGGAAGGCCTGCGGGGGGAGGTCCCGGCCGGCCGGACCGGTGTTGTGCGCCATGCCGAAGACGTTGAGGGGGACCGACGGCGCCAGGAACGTGAACGAGTCCTGGTCCACTGCAGTGCCGGCTTCCCAGCCGGGCCGGGCCGGGTGGTTGGCGTTGGGACGGGACGCCCCAAAAGGCGATTCAACGACTGTCCAGGACCGGCCGGCGTCGGAGCCGAAGTCCGGGGCGTCATTGGCCACGAAGAAGTGCTCGTCGGCAACAGCCGGGGACAGGGGGCGGACACGGGCAAGGCGGCGGGGAGCGCTGGCAGTCATGATGACATCCTACGTCCTCCGGCAGCCGTCTCTGGCCGGTTCAGTAAAGCTCGCCCACCGGGATCTCCACGGCCAGGCGGTTGGACGGGCCGGGCAGCGGGCAGGCCCAGGCTTCGTTGTAGGCGCAGGACGGGTTGTAGGCAAAGTTGAAGTCCAGGACAAACTCCGCGCCCGCCCCCGAGCCACGGACCCCGTGGAACGCGCCCTTGATAGTGTCCAGGAGGTACCGGCCGGCGCCGTAGGTTCCACCGGGCTGGCCGGCGGTGGCATCCCGGAACGGAACGAAAATCCCGCCGCCGTAGCCGTGCAGTTTCCATACGCCAAGCTGGCCCAGCTCGGGAAGGTCAAACGTGCCCAGTCGGACAAACCGGACCACGCCGTCGGTGGCCGTTTCCACTGTCATCTCCCGGCCGGCACCCTCAAGGGTCAACGGCACATAGAAGCGGTAGATGGGATCGTAATCGGCCGTCTTCAGGCCGGAAAACTGGGATTTGTCCTTCGCGCTGAGGGCCGAGGCCGGATGCGTTGCGAACATCCGGTCGCGTTCATGCCGCCACAGCGAATGGGCCTCCGCGGGGTCTTCCGCGGCAACCCTGCGCACCGTGTCGTAGAGGGCAAACGTCCTCAGCCGCCAGTCCGCAATGTCGATGGCAGAGATGTCTGCCAGGCTCTCAAGGTCCGCGCCGTACTGCTCATCCGCCATGTGCACCAGCCTAGTCCCTTGCGTGTGGGGAATGTCCGACGGCGACACGAGCCTCCCGCCCGTGGCCGCCGTCGTCCGCCGCTAGGCTGGCTGCATGACACAGAAGGCGACAATGTGGGGAGTCCGGACTGCAACGTTACTGATGGCCTGCGGCCTGGCGGCCGGATGCAGCGCGCCTGGTAACAGCGATTCGGCATGGACGGCGCAGCCGGAGACATCGGCCAGCTCGGGCGCCAGCACGGGCTCAACCGCCGGCGCTACCGGGTCCCCGTCGTCGGATCCTTCTGCCACGGCAGGTGCCTCGGGTTCCGCATCACCCTCAGCGGCCGCGACGGCGGCTGCCTGGAAGACCTTTACCGATCCGGCGAAGACCGTCAGCTTCGACCTGCCGGAGGAATGGATCGCCCAGTCCGTCACGCCCGCGGACGGGACTTTGCCGGGTGCCCTGAAGATCGAGGTGAAGAAACCGGACGGCACGGTGGTGGCCACGCTGCGGACAGGACTGCCGCCGTCGTCGTCCGAGTGCCCCGAGACTGCCCGGAAACCGTACGTTGTGATCAGCAGTGTGCCGGTCGATCTTCCCGGCCTGACGGGGGAAGGTACCATCGCCCCGCACGTGGTGTTCCGCGTCATCCAGGGCTACCGCTACTTCGGGTCCTACGGCATCACCAACATTGTGGGCGGCGCTGACGGCCAGGCCTGCGAACTGCGGAATGTGGTCCGTGGCCCGGCAGGAAAAGGGGACTACTCGTTCGGTGACCTCGGAGTCCTGAAGGCCTTCGCCCCGGATGAGAGAGTGGCCCCCGCGAAGGCGTTTGACACCCTGGGCCAGGCCGAAAAGTACGTGGACGAGAGCTCGGAATTCGCGAACGTCCAACGGATGCTAATGTCTCTGGAGATCAAAAACTAGTCCTGTCCTTGCCCCTCAACCCCGGGCCAGCGCGGGAAGTTCTGCCACTACCTCACACCCCGGAGATACATGGAACGCACCGTTTCAGCACGCATGGTTTTCAGGACCATCGCCGACACGAAGGCAGCCCTGGCCATCGCCGTAGCCAGGAATCCCGGCTACACTTCGTTTGATGAATCCCTGACTGCCACGGCCGACGGTCAGCCGGTTCCGTTGCAGGAACTCGCGGACCATCATGGCGGCCGCCTGCACTACATGGAGCTCACTGAACCCGCCGAGGTCACCGTTGAGTACTCAGCGACGGTGGCCGGGCAGGCCGTCCCGGAAAAAGCTACCCTGGCTGAGCTCATCCGCTACGTGCGGCCAAGCCGCTACGCGGAGTCGGACCGGCTCCTGCCCACGGCATATGCCGAATTCGGCGGCCTGCACGGTGCCGAACTGCTCCAGGCCGTGCGGAGCTGGGTCTTCGGGGAATTGCGGTACATCAGCGGGTCCTCCAGGGGAACTGACGGCGCCGTGGAAACCCTTCTGCACCGCAGGGGAGTGTGCCGGGACTTCGCGCACCTGGCCATCGCCCTGCTGCGTTCCAAGGACGTCCCCGCCCGGCTTGCCGCCGTGTACGCACCGGGGCTGAGCCCCATGGATTTTCACGCCGTAGCCGAGGCCCATGTCAATGGCGCCTGGCACGTCATCGACCCCACGGGGCTGGCCCCGCGGGAGTCGATGCTGCGGATCACCGCCGGCCGGGACTCGTCCGACACCGCGTTCCTGTCCACCGTAGGCGGGCGCCTGACACTGAACGAGCTGCGCGTCAGCGCCGTCGTCAACGGCCAGTTGCCGCCGGAAGATCCGGCCAAGCTGGTCATGCTGGGCTGAGATTCCGCACGGCCCGGGTACTGGCGGGCAGTTACTTCCCGGCCAGATATTTCCCAGGCAGTTCCTTTGCCGGCCGCGCTCCCACGGAATGCCGAAGTTTCTCGGTCAGTCGCTGGAGTTCCCTCTGCTCGGCAGCCGTCAGGGCCGGCCCCACCAGGCTGGAGATGTCCCGCACGTGCTCCCGGCCGATCTCCTTCTGCAGGGCAGACCCCTCCTCGGTGAGCTTCAGCAGCACGCCGCGTCCGTCGTCGGGGGCCGCCATTCGGACCACAAGCCCGCGCTTTTCCAGCCTCTCAACCAGCCTGCTGAGGCTCGACTGGCTCAGCAGGACATGGTCATTGAGTTCATTGAGCCGGAGCCAGCCGGACGGACACCGGGACAGCGTGAACAGCACGTCGTACTCGTTGATGGCCACCTTCCGGAAGGCAGGACCGGCCTGCAACCTGCGCATGACCGCAACCTGCGCCCGGAACAGGGATTCCCAGGTTTCCGCCGCCAGGCGGATGGGTGATTCGTTTCCGTCGGAAGCCATCACGCCTCCGAAGGGGCAGTCTCAGGCGCCGGTGAAGCCATCAGGGCGGCAACGCGGCCGGCATGCGTGGGCGGATCCGGCACGTGGGAGGGCTTGAGGGCAGCGTATTCCTTGCGGAGGACCGGGAGGACTTCCTCGCCGAAGAGGTCAAGCTGTTCCAGCACCGTCTTCAGGGGCAGGCCTGCGTGGTCGATCAGGAACAACTGGCGCTGGTAGTCGCCGAAGTACTCGCGGAACGTCAGGGTCTTTTCGATGACTTCCTGCGGGCTGCCCACGGTGAGCGGTGTCTGGGAGGTGAAGTCCTCCAGCGACGGGCCGTGGCCGTAGACGGGCGCGTTGTCGAAGTAGGGCCGGAATTCCTTCACGGCATCCTGGGAGTTCTTCCGCATAAAGAACTGGCCGCCGAGGCCCACGATGGCCTGGTCCGCCTTGCCGTGGCCGTAGTGCTCGTAGCGCTCACGGTACATGCCGATCAACTGCTGGTAGTGCTCCTTCGGCCAGAAGATGTTGTTCGCGAAGAAGCCGTCGCCGTAGTAGGCGGCCACTTCGGCGATCTGCGGGGTGCGGATGGAGCCGTGCCACACAAAGGGGGCCACGCCGTCGAGCGGGCGCGGGGTGGAGGTAAAGTTCTGCAGCGGGGTCCGGAACTTGCCGGACCAGTTCACTGTGTCCTCGTCCCACAGCCGGCGCAGCAGGCTGTAGTTCTCAATGGCGAGTTCCACGCCGTCCTGGATGTTCTTGCCGAACCACGGGTACACCGGAGCGGTGTTGCCGCGGCCCAGGACCAGATCCACACGGCCGTCGGCCAGGTGCTGCAGCATGGCGAAGTCTTCGGCGATCTTGACCGGATCGTTCGTGGTGATCAGCGTGGTGGCAGTGGAGAGGGTGATCCGCTCGGTCTGCGCTGCGATGTACGCGAGCGTGGTGGTGGGCGACGATGAGAAGAACGGGCGGTTGTGGTGCTCGCCGAGGGCGAAGACATCCATGCCGATTTCTTCGACTTTTTTGGCGATCGCCACGGCCGCCTTGATGCGTTCGTTCTCCGTGGGGGTCCGGCCGGTGGTGGGGTCAGTGGTGATGTCACTGACGCTGAATACGCCGATCTGCATGGTGTGCCTTCCGTTTCCTGGACTACTCTGGGCTTGCTTCCACTATACCCGATTTTCATGCGTTTGCATGTATCGACGGATATAACGCCTCCCCGGCGAGAATATTCCACGTGTTACAGGGGGTCGCCCGGAGCGGCACGGCGGCCACTGACGCGGGGCACCATGCCGGTGGTCCAGTCGCGGAACTCGGCATCGACGTCGTCGGCTGCCGCGAACTCCGGGCGCTGCTGCATGGCACGGAGCAGTGCTTTTGTCTCCCGCCGTCCCTCCACGAGGCGGTACAGCACGGGAACCAGCACCAGGGTCAGTGCCGTGGAAGAAACCAGGCCGCCGATCACCACCACGGCCAGCGGCTGGGAAATGAAGCCGCCGCCCCCGGTCAAGCCAAGCGCCATGGGTGTCAGGGCGAAAACGGTGGCCAGCGCGGTCATCAGGATGGGGCGGAGCCGCTGCCTGGCGCCATGGGTGATTGCGTCCGCCACGCCCATCCCGCCGCGGCCGTCCCGTGGCTGCCTGTACTGGTTGATGAGGTCGATGAGCACAATGGCGTTGGTGACCACAATGCCCACCAACATCAGCATGCCGATCAGCGACGGCAGGCCCAGCGGAACGCCCGTGGCCAGCAGCAGGGCCACGGCGCCGGTGGCGGCAAACGGAACGGACACCAACAGGATCAGGGGCTGGATCAGCGACTTGAAGGTGGCCACCATAATGACGTAGACAATCGCGATCGCCGCGAGGAGCGCCAGGCCCAGCTGCTGGAAGGACTCGGCCTGCTGGGTAGTGGCGCCGCCGAGGGTGGCCGTGACACCGGCAGGGAGGCTGACGTCCGTGAGGCGTTTCTGCACTTCCGCGTTCACCGCGCCAAGGTTGGAGCCCGACGGCGTGACTGACACTTTGGCGGTCCGCTGGCCGTTGCTGGCGGTAATGGAGACAGGCACGTCCACCTGTTCCACGGACGCAATGCTGCCCAGCGTGACGGGGGCGCCGGATGCAGGGAGCGCGATGTTGCGCACCGCGTCGATGCTGGTGAACCGGGTGCCCTGGCCGATCTGGACCGGAAAATCGTTGGTGTCGATCCGGACCGTACCGGCGGGGATGGGGCTGATCGTGGCAGCCAGGACGCCGGCTACCTGTTCCTCGTTCAGTCCGGCTGCCGCGGTCTTGGCCCGGTCAACCTTGACCTGGACCACCGGCTGGCTGGCCGCGAGGTTGGTTGCCACCTCGCTGGTCTCCGGCACGCCGGTCATTGCTTCCACCATGGCCTCGCTGGCTGTCCGGAGGTCCTCGGACGTTGCCGCCTTGATGGTGATGTCAACCGTGGAGGATGCCCCGAAGCCACCCTGCTGCGTGCCGACGGTAATCTTCCCGGAACCGGCCACCCTGCCCGCTTCGGTCCGGACGGTTTCCTGGAGCTTCGCCTGATTGGCCTTTTCATCCGTCACCACCGTAAACGTGGAGTTGGCGGCTCCGGAGGACGTCAGGGCGGCAAAACCCGCCTGCGCGTTGCCGGACGTGACCTGGACATTCTTGACACCCTCGATGCCGCGGAGGACGTCCTCGACCTTGGTAGCGGCGGCACTGGTGTCGGCCAGGCTTGTGCCAGCAGGCATCAGTTGGCGGACAGTCAGGCTGTTCTGGCCGGAATCGCCGAGGAGGTTGGTGGACAGCAGCGGCGTCATGGCGGCCGTGGCGCCCAGCACCAGAACGGCGGCGACGAGGGTCAGCACCGGGTGCTTCTGGGTCTTGCTGAGGACGGGCAGGTAGGCACGCTGCAGCCGGCTTTTCTGTTCGGACTCCTGGGCCTGGGCACGGGCGGCGGCAGCAAGCCGGGCGGCAGCTTCGCGGGAAGCGGGCGGACCAGCGGAGGCGGAACCGGCGGGGCTCTTGAGGAACCAGTAGGCCAGGACCGGAACGATGGTCAGCGAGACCAGCAGGGATGCCAGCAGCGCCATGGTGACTGTCAGGGCGAAGGGCCGGAAGAGTTCGCCGGCTAGCTCGCCCACGAAGGCAATGGGCAGGAAGACCGCAACGGTGGTCAAGGTGGACGCGGTGATGGCGCCGGCCACCTCCCGGATTGAGGTGAGGATCGCGGGAACTTTCTCCTCCCCGTAGCTGAGGTGGCGTTTGATGTTTTCGATCACCACAATCGAGTCGTCCACCACCCGGCCGATCGCAATGGTCAGCGCGCCCAGCGTCAGGATGTTCAGGGAATAGCCGGTCGCGGACAGGCCAATGAACGTAATCAGCAGCGACAGCGGAATGGAGACCGCGGTAACAAGGGTGGAGCGGGCCGACATCAGGAAAACAAGGATGACGGCGACAGCGAAGCCCAGCCCGAGCAGGCCCTCGGTGGTGAGGTCCTTGATGGACTTCTCGATGAACGGGGCCTGGTCGAACACCGCCGTGAACTTTGCGTTGGAGCCCAGCTCGGCCTCAAGAGCCGCCAACGAGTCGTTCACGGCGTGGGAGATTCCCACGGTGTCGCCCTCGGGCTTCTTGGTCACGGACACCGCCAGCGTTTCCTGGCCGTTGGTCCGGGTGATGGAGGTCCGTTCGTCATCCTGCAGGCTCACGTCGGCCACCGTGCCGATGGTCGCGGCATCCCTGGCTCCGCCCAGCGGGAGTGCCTTGATGGCGTCCAGGGAATCCACCGGGCTGCCGATCTGGAGCGATAGCGTCTTGCCCTGCTCCTGGATGGTCCCGGCCGGGATCAGCGCCCCGTTGTTGGAGAGGGCGTTCCGGATGGACTCGATCGTGGTGCCCTTGGCGGCCATCGCCTCGGGCCGGGGGGAGATCTCGATGTGCTGGGTGGCGCCGCCGGTCACGTCGGCTCCCCGGACGCCGTCGATCTTCTGGAGCCGGGGAACGGAGAGGCGTGCCAGGTCGGCGTTCAGTTCGCTGAGCGGCTTGTCCGAGGACACTGCCAGGAACACGATGGGGAAGTCGCTGATGCTGCCCGCGATGGCCTGCGGCTGCACGTCCTCCGGCAGGGAGCGCTTGGCGTTGGAGATGGCGCGGTCGATCTGGTTCCGGGCGCGGTCGAGGTTTGTCCCGTAGGTGAACACCATGGAGATCTGCGAGACGCCGTTGCGTGACGTCGAGGAGGTGGACTCCAGGCCTTCGACGCCTTTCAGGGCGGTTTCCAGCGGTGCGCTGACCTGCTTGTCCACCACGTCGGGCGACGCGCCGGGCATGGCGGAGAGGACGGTGATCTGAGGGAACTCAATGGAGGGGATGAGTTCCTGTTTCAGCGATGACATGGTGATCACGCCGAACACCGTCGCGAAGACGGTGATCAGCGCGATCAGCGCCCGGTTTGCCAATGAAAGTTGTGCCAGCCGGAACATCGCGGGTCTCTCCTGTGGGGTTGACGGACTCCTGCGGACCGGGCCGTCCCGTCCAGCCGGGCCTGCCGGCCGGAATTCCGGGCGTCAGTGGTTGGCGGAAATGCTCTCCAGCTGCAGTGCCTTGGCCGTTGCCGTCTCGAGCTCGGCAGCCAGTTCCGGATTCTCATCCAGCTTCACGCCGTAGCCCGGCATCATGGCCTTGAGCTTGCCCTGCCACCCCTTGAAGTTCTTCGGGAAGGACTTCTGCAGCAGCTCAATCATGATTGGCACCGCTGTGGATGCACCAGGCGACGCACCCAAAAGCGCACCGATGGTGCCGTCGCGGCCGGCAATGACTTCCGTGCCGAACTGCAGCACACCGCCGCGCTTCGGGTCCTTTTTGATGATCTGGACACGCTGGCCTGCAGTGATGAGTTCCCAGTCGCCGTCCTTGGCCTCGGGGTAGTACTCCCGCAGTGCTTCGACCTTGTCGCCGTGGCGCTTGGCTACCTCTTTCACGAGGTAGGCCGTCAGGTCCATGTTGTCCTTGGCGACTGCAAGCATCGGGATGATGTTGCTGGGCCGGATGGACAACGGCAGGTCAAGGTACGAGCCGTTCTTCAGGAAATTGGTGGAGAAGCCGGCATAAGGGCCGAACAGGAGCGAACGCTTCCCGTCGACGTAGCGTGTGTCCAGGTGCGGCACGGACATGGGCGGGGCGCCCACGGAGGCCTGGCCGTAGACCTTGGCGCTGTGCTGGGCTGCGAGCTTCTCGTCGGTGCAGCGGAAGAACTGGCCCGACACGGGGAATCCGCCGAAACCCTTGCTTTCCGGAATGCCTGAGGCCTGCAGCAGGTGCAGGGCGCCGCCGCCGGCACCCACAAACACAAACTTTGCGTGGATCCTGCTGTGCTCCCCGGAAGCCGGGTATTTGAGCGAAAGGTCCCAGCCGCCGTCGGACGCCCTGGAAATCCCGGTGACGTCGTGGCCGTAGTTGATGTCGGCGCCGTTGTTCCCGAGGTACGTGGTCAGCTCGCGGGTGAGTGCACCAAAGTCGACGTCGGTGCCCTCCGCTGCCCGGGTGGCGGCGATGCGCTGCTTCGGATTGCGGCCCTTGACGATCAATGGCGCCCACTTGGCGATCTGGGCGTGGTCCTCGGAGTACTCCATGCTGCGGAACAGCGGGTGCGGCTTGAGAGCTTCGTAGCGGGTCTTGAGGAATTTGGTGTTGTCCTCGCCGATGACAAAGCTCATGTGCGGGACGGTGTTGATGAAGCCCTTCGGCGAGCCGATCAGGGATTCTTCCACAAGATGGGACCAGAACTGGCGGGACAGCTGGAACTGTTCATTGATAAGCAGAGCTTTGGTGGGGTCCACCGAGCCGTCTTTGGCTGCGGGCGAGTAGTTGAGCTCGCAGAGTGCGGCATGGCCCGTTCCTGCGTTGTTCCAGGGGTCGGAGCTTTCCAGCCCGGGCTGGTCCAGTCGTTCGAACAGGGAGATGGTCCAGTTCGGTTCAAGCTGCTTGATGAATGCCCCGAGCGTGGCGCTCATGATGCCGCCGCCAATCAGTACGACGTCGGCATGTTGGGTCTTGGATATGAAGGTCACAATCAGTCTCCGATAGCAGCGGCTCTGGCTGTCAAAGAATATCCCCGGGCGGCCCGCATACTGAAATTGGGCCGGGCCGTCAAGGCTTTAGCTGTACCTTTGTGAAAACTTCGCTCAGTACCGGGGACGCCGGGTAGCTGCTGACGCGGTCCGAGAGTGCGAGTGCCGAGATGGGGAAGGCGATGGGAACCGCCGGCACAGTGGCCGCGATCTGGGCGTTGATGGTGTGGTACTGCTCGTCGCGTTCCTTGCCGGCAGGGAGGCCGCGGGCGCGGTTGATCTTGGAAAAGACCTGGGGGTCCTGGTAGCCGAATTCGCCGTTCTTTTCGCCGAACAGCGGGCCCACAAAGTTATCGGCATCGGCATACGCGCCGTTCCAGCCGAGCAGGTGTAGCCCGTGGTCCCCGGGTGACTGCACTTTCTGGAGATAGCCTTCGGACCAGTCCACCGGGACAGGTTTGATGTTAAAGCCGACGGCGGTCAGTTGCCTGCTGATTTCGGCGTAGATTTTCTCGGGCGTGGGCAGATACGGGCGGGTGACGTTGAGCGGATAGTAGAACCTGAGCTCTTCCCCGGTGTAGCCGGCCTCGGTCAGATAGGCCTTTGCCTTGACCGGGTCGTAGCCCAGCGCGGGAGCGTCATTATTGAAACCGCTGATCTTCGGAGGAACGAACTGTGAGGCCTTGGCGGTGTTGTCGATGAAGAACTTGCGGATCAGCGTTTCCTTATCGACGGCCAGCTCAATGGCCTGCCGGACCTTGTCGTTCTGCAGCACCGGAATTTCCTGGTTGATGCCCAGGTACATCACCGAGAACGGATCCCGCTGGACGATCTGCATGCCCCGCTTGACCAGCTGGTCGAAATTGCCGACCGTGACGGCGTCGTAGCCGTCGATCTTGCCGTCCAGGAGGGCCTGAAGCCTCGTCTGGGGGTGGTCGTACGTGACGAAGTTGATGGTGGAGATCTGCCCGCGGTCACCCCAGTAATTCTTGTGGCTGACCAGCCGGACGCTGGCCTCTTCCCAGGCGGCCAGGCTGAACGGCCCGGTTCCCACTGGGTTGGTGGCGAACCGGGAGACCGGGTTTCCGCCACGGGTCTGGTCCAGGACCTCCGCCGTGCCCGCGGCCAGGGCGGCCGGGGACGCGATAGCGAACGCCGGCAAGGTGAGCGCCTGGAGGAAAGCAGTGAAGCGCTGGGTCAGGTCGATCCGGACAGTGTCAGCGGAAAGGGCCGTGCAGCTCTTGAAAATGGAGAGCGCAGCGTCGTCGGAATGTGCCTTGAACACGCTCTTGAACGAGCTTCCCGGCGCCTGCCGCCGCAGTTCCGCAGGGAAGGCGAACCAGCGGTTGAAGTTGGCACACACGGCGTCGGCGTTGAAGGGCGTGCCGTCCTGGAACGAGACGCCGCTGCGGAGTTTGAACGTGTATGAGCGGCCTTCGTTTTCCTCGGACCATTCCGTTGCCAGCAGCGGCGTGGGTTTGCCGGTGGTCTGGTCCACACCCACCAGGCCTTCGAGGATCTGCCGGGTGATCCGGTAGCTTTCCACATCGCTCGAGAGCGCGGGGTCCAGGCCGAGGGGCTGGGACGCGGTGCCGAACGTGAACGTTTCGGTGGGTTCAGCGCCGGCGGGCGCCGTCGAAGGAGACGTTGCCGAGGGCGAAGGCGAAGGGATGCCGGTACAGGATGTCAGGCCTAACGCCATAAGAACGGCGCCGGTCTTGATGACCGTTCGCCGCGAAGTACTGCTGGGCACTCGTCTATCACCTCTGGCTGCTTCTGGCCGGCGCCGCCGACTGCGGGCCAAGGACACAGTCTAGTTGACAGACCTCCGTGCTCCCTGGGCACACGCCAGAGGCCTGTTCCGGTTGCGGAACAGGCCTCTGGGCTTGAATGCCGGACTACTTGGGCATCAGCACCGAGTCGATCAGGTAAACGGTGGCGTTCTTGGTCTGGACGCCGCCGCAGATCACGCTGGCGCCATCAACCATGAGTGCATCCTTGCTGCCGGTCACGGTGACTGAACCGCCCTGGACCGTGGCGTGAGTGCCGGCAATCTTGTCCGGGGTGATCTGGCCGGGGACCACGTGGTAGGTCAGGATCTTGCTCAGCAAGGCGTCGTCCGTCTTGAGCGTCTCAATGGTGGCGGCATCGATCTTGGCGAAGGCGTCATCCACCGGAGCGAAGACCGTGAACTCACCGCCGTTAAGGGTGTCAACCAGGTCAACCTTCGGGTTCAGCTTGCCGGAGACAGCTGCCGTGAGGGTGGTCAGGATGGGGTTGTTGGATGCCGCGACCGCTACCGGGTCAAGGGCCATCCCGGCAACCGAACCTGCCCCGGTGGGGACCTTCTCTGCGTAGCCCGCGCAGCCTGCGCCAACGAGGTTTGCGGCCGGATCCATGGCAGCAGCACTGGCGGACGGTGACGGTGCCATCTTCGTTGCTGACGGTGCGGCGGCCGGAGCGGAGGAGCTCGGGGTTGTGGTTGCTGTTCCACCGCAGGCGGTAAGACTCAGCAGGGCTGCAGCTGCAACGCCTGCGACGGTGAAGGATGTGCGCTTGAATGACTGCATTTCGGTTCTCCTTGTTTGTGCCGATTTCTTGCCTGCTGCAGACGTTGTGACTGCTGCGTGGGCCTTTTCCGACTGTTGGGCACCTGCCCTTGGCTGGTGTCTCAATGGGTATTCGGCCGGAGCACGGAAGCGGATGGGTGGATCGCCAAAAGTTTTTAATTTCGCGCCAAACCGGGGGAGAATACCGTGGCTGGGGCAGTTAAATGACAGAGATCCCGGGGCCTGTGGGCCCGGGATCTCTGTGTAAGTGTGCGCAAGGGGGGACTTGAACCCCCACGCCCGAAGGCACAGGAACCTAAATCCTGCGTGTCTGCCAATTTCACCACTCGCGCTTGGCAGATGCTGCCGTTGTCTTCAACCTCGGCCAGATGGCCTACGGATAAAAACGTACGACGGCGGATGCCAGTTTCCATTGTAGCCTCGGGCCGGCGGGGTTCCGGTCAGCCGGTTTCTGCCGCCGGTATCAGCGCCACTTCCCGCGTAATGCGTTACGCGTCCACTTTGAGGTCTCGCCGGAGTTTTGCCACGTGGCCGGTGGCCCGGACGTTGTATTGGGCAAGCGCCACCTTTCCGGCAGCATCAATCACCACGGTACTGCGGATCAGTCCCTCATAGGTCCGTCCGTAATTCTTCTTTTCGCCCCAGGCACCATAGGCTTCGGCCACGGCATGGTCCTCGTCCGAAAGCAACGGAAAGCTAAGGTCCTCGTTGGCGGCAAAGGCAGCAAGTTTGGCCACGGAATCGGGGGAGACGCCCAGGACCCGATAACCGGCCGACGTGAAGGATGCAAGGCTGTCGCGGAAATCGCAGGCCTGTTTCGTGCAGCCGGGGGTGGCGGCGGCTGGGTAGAAATACACGATGGTGCTGCCGCCGTGGCCGGAAGCCAGGTTGATGTCCTTACCTGACGAATCCTTCAGGGTGAAGTCGGGCGCTACGTCGCCGGTCAAGAGTCTGTCAGCCACTGTTAATCTCCTTGTTGCAGGCGGAACACACCAGTTTAGTAAGCATCCACGACCGGTGCTAACCAGCCTTGGCTATACTTGCTGGTATGCCTGACATGGATCGCTGGCCCACTGGGCGCCTATTGTCCACTGCGGCACGCCTTGTAGAACACTCCTGGAACGAAAAGCTAAGCGCCATCGGACTGACGCACGCAGGCGTGATCGCTATCGAAGTCCTCTCAGCGCAGGGGCCGATGACACAGGCCCAACTCGCCCAATATGTGCGCGTTCAGGCCCAGACCATGGGTAAAACCCTGAGCCGGTTGGAGTCCCACGGCCATATTGCCCGCGTGCGCAGCACCTCGGACCGCCGCAGCCAGGTGGTGTCCCTCACGGACAGCGGACGGGAAGCCGCCGCCGCAGCCGTTGAGATGGAACGCTCGGTGCTTGCCGCGGCAACTATTGACCCTGACGCCCTGCGGCAGGAGCTCCAGGCTGTGGTCAGGGAGCTGGCCAGCCAGTTCGCCTCGCCGTCAACCCGCGCCCTGGTGGACGGTGCCCCGCTCAGCTAGCAATCCCGGGAATCCGGTAAAATCTGACTGGCACCATTACTGCAAGATTCCGCAGTGGTGGTGCTTTTTTGGTGGTACCTGAAACGTCCAGAAGTGGCGTCTTTGCAGTATGATTTTGCGGCGGTTCAGGGCGCACTTTCAGGAGGTGCATGGATGGTCGCATTAGAGAGTGAACTCTTCATCATCACCAGCGGCATCTGGCCGTAGGTCTCGCCGCGCGGTGCCCTTATCATCTGACGTATGCGTAAACACTTGGTCGCCGTTGGGGTTGTGGCAATCCTCCTGGCTGGCTGCTCGGCCCCTTCAACTCAACCGGCAGTAACTTCGACGGCGCCGGTCGCCACATCAGCATCAGCCACGCCGACGCCCACTACGCCAACGACGACGGGCTCGGCCGCGACAGATCTGAACTGGGGTACGCCGACCGCTGGCGACGAGTTCAACTATACCGGCGCACCGGACGCCGCGAAGTGGTCCGTGTACAAGAGTGCCGGGCACGACGGGAATGGCATTCGAAGTCCCCAGCAGGTCACGGTAGACGGTTCCCAAATGGTCATGACCGGAACACCGGACGGCACCACCGCTGGAATGAGCGCGAAGTTTGGGCGCCAGAAGTACGGCCGGTGGGAGGTCCGCGCGGCGGGTTCGGGTGACAACGAGTACCACATGGTGTCGCTCCTGTGGCCGGATAGTGGGAATTGGCCGTGTGACGGTGAAGTTAACTACGCGGAGACGATGGGTGACTGGAACGTCATCAAGTTCTTCCTCCACCATGGATGTTGGAACGTGATAACGTCGGCGGCCAAGGCTCTGGACGTTAGTCAGTTCCACAACTACGCGGTTGACTGGTCTCCGAATGGGATGGTCGGCTACGTCGATGGGGTGAAGTGGTTTGAGGACAACAACTCCGCGCACCAGCCTCCCGGCTCGATGCACCAGACGCTACAACTGGACTGGTTCCCAGACAGCACTGCTAACGGCGCTGGCGAGATGCGAGTGGATTGGGTTCGCGTCTATGCGGCTGGCGATCCAACTCCCGCTGCCCTGCCGCCGCCATCCGATGAGTCGTTTGAATTCGCCGCCGCCGGGGACATAAACCCTCCGGGTAACACGTCGGCCACGTCGCACAGTGGTAAGAACGCGGCTAGTATCATCGCCGGTCTCAACGACGGTTCGCTGGACAACTTCCTTGCGCTGGGCGATTTCCAGTATGACAACGGCACCTGTACCGCGCTCGAGGCCTACAACCAGTTATGGGGTCCGGCTAAGGCCAAGACGTACTGGACCGCTGGCCCGAATCATGATGTTGAACCCGGCGAGAATGACGACGTTGACCGGTACATGGATGGGCAGTGCGTGTCCACGGTGAAGAGCGCGACCAGCTCCGATGTTGTACGGTTCCAAGACGCTCTTGATTGGTATTCGTTCGACAAGGGCAACTGGCACATTCTTGTAGCGCCTACGGCCACATGGCGGTATAACGCTGCGCGGGCGCAAGCGATGACCTCGGAGATGGATGCCAACCTGAAAGCGGCGAAGGCCGCTGGAAAGCATCTGGCGGTTATCTATCATGATCCGTATTTCACCAGCAACACATCGAGCCATACCCGCTTCCTTAAGGCGAAGCCGTGGATTGACGTGTTCTGGGCGAACCGCGTTCGTGTGTTGCTGTCCGGCTCACAGCACAATTATGAGCGGACCTGCCCGATAAACAACGAGGACCAGTGCGTTGCGGACGGGATGCAGCAATTTCAGGTGTCCACTGGTGGAATCGGCCTCCGGGCGTTCACCAGCAGCCCCTCTTATGTGCAGCGGAAGTTTAGCGACACCTGGGGTCACCTGCGGATGAGCCTCAAGGCCGACGGCTCATATACGTGGGAATTCCGTCCTGTGTCTGGCCGAATGCAGACTGACAGCGGGTCTCGAAGCCCTGGCTGATACTTGGTTCCGATCACGGCAAATGCCCTACAGCGATCGAGGGACAAAAGGAAGCCCCGCCTTCACGGCTTGTGGCCAGTGAGGACGGGGCTTCTTTGGTGCACCCCCCGGGACTTGAACCCGGAACCCATTGATTAAGAGTCAATTGCTCTGCCAATTGAGCTAGAGGTGCATCTCTTATGTGGTGACCTTCCGGGCTTTTTCTTTCCCGGTTGATCTCCGCAACGACATGAAACTCTACACGAACTTCCGACCCATGTGAAATCGAGGCCCGGATGCTCCCCGTGCTCAGCCGGGAGGGGCAAGAACCAGCACAAAATCAGGGTTTTTGTTGTTGGTCAGCAGCCAGAAGCCGCCGCCGGGAGTCCGGATGACGTCCCGGATCCTGCCGTATTCGCGTGTGAAATAGGCCACAGGAGCGCCTGCCTCCTCACCGGACAGGGACACCGTCCAGAGGCGTTGCCCGCGCAGGGCGCCGAGGTAGGCGGTCGACCCGGCAATTTCCAGGCCGCTGGGTGAGGAATCCGCCGTCGAAGGCCACACCACCTTCGCGTCGCGGTACCCGTCCCGGTGCGGTGCGCCGGTTACTGCGGGCCAGCCGTAATTGGCTCCCGGCTCGATGAGGTTGAGCTCGTCGTTGACGTCCGGGCCGAACTCGCTGGACCAGAGCCGGCCGGCGCTGTCCCACGCCAGTCCTTGGACGTTTCGGTGCCCCAGGCTGTACACGGCATTGCCGAAAGGGTTGCCAGGCGCGGGGTCACCCTCCGGAGTCAGCCGCAGGATCTTCCCGCCCAGAGCGTTGCGGTCCTGTGGCTGTTCGCGGCGCTGGGAGTCGCCTGTGCCCACGTACAGGAACCCGTCCGGGCCGAAGCGGATCCGGCCGCCATTGTGGGTTGATGCCTTCGGGATTCCGGAAAAGACCACCTCGGGGGCGCCGAGGTCCAGGGATCCGTCAGGCTGTTCCGTCAGCTTCAGCCGGGCGATGCGGTTGTCCTGTGCCGAGGTGAAGTACAGGTAAAGGTAGTTGTCGGACGGAAAGCCGGGGGAGAGGGCTAGTCCCAGCAATCCTCCCTCACCGCCAGGAGCCACGCCGGGGACCTGGCCGATGGTGGTCGCCCTGCCATCACGGACAGCTTTCAGCAGTGCAGAGTCACGCTCGGAAACGACGGCGGTTCCGTTCGGCAGGAATACCGCGGCCCAGGGAATGTCGAGCTGGAGATCGAGCCGTGCCACAACCTCCGGTGGCATCGCGTTACCCGGGCCGGGCCCGATCCCGGCTCCTGTGATGTTGCCGGTGGGGGCATCCTTGGCGTCCCCCGTGCAGCCCGACAGCAGCACGGCCAGGCACACTGCGAAGGCGCCCGCAATGGGCTTGGCCGCCGCGGAGGCCCGAAAGGGTGCTTGTGTCCGGTCAGATACGCGTCCGCCGGGGGGCCCGGAAGCCGGCGGCTTCCGCATGGGCCGCCGACTCAAACCAGACGTCGGCTTTCGTCTGCTCATAGTCCGGATGCCCCTCCTCGTAATAGACCATCGCTCCTGCGTCGGCCTTGACCTCGAAATCCGCAGGGCCGCTTCCATCCGGGCCGGGCGACGCAGAACCGGCGCCGTAGGGCTGGTCCGCGGCCAGATGCCCGGTCGGTTCCGGTGTATCAGCGGCTTCGGCTTCCGCAGCGGCCGTTTCTGCGCCGGGCAGCGTGGGTGCATGGGGCTCCGTGTATTCCGGGTGATGCACAAATCCGGCGCCCTGGGCCGGTGGTGCTGCAGACATTGGGGTGTCGGCAATTACGGTGGACGCTTCGCCTGCCGGCCGGTGGCTGGCGGCGGGTTGGGCTGGTGCGCTTGCCTCTGACCACTGGGTTTCCCACTCGGCTTCGTCGGCCTGCCGGCTCACACTCTCCTTGCTGCCAGGTTCCTGGGCTGCCAGCGACTCCGGGCGAGTTGGCTCCTCGTGCCCAGCGGGCTGCTCAGGTCGGCCGGGTTCCGCAGAGCCGGCCGACCCAGGGGATGGCAGTTCTTCGGCGGACAGGCGTTCCGGTACATCGGCTGCTGCGGTATATGTGGCACCAGTAGTGTCTGTCGCAGCAGCGGCACCAGCAGCAGCGGAACCGGCAACATCGGGTTCAGCAACGACGTTCTGTCCGGCGCTGGTGCCTTCTTCAGTGCTGGCTTGTTCACCGCCGGCCTTGTGCCCACCGCCGGCTTCTTGGGATTCTGCCGTGCTGGACCGCTCGGGCGCCTCGTCCGCCGTCGTCGGTGGTGTCGGCTCAGAGGCGGCGAAGCCCGCAGCGCCGGGGATGCCAGCCGTGCCTGCGGCTTCGGCCGAGGCGGCTGTGCTTCCGCCGGCGAGGCCGCCGTCCGTCCGGATCGGCGTGGAGTCGCCGGTGCTCGAGGAGCTGCTGCGGTTCAGCAGCCACCACACAACGCCCACGATCAGCACGATGAGGATAATCCAGAAGACAAAATCCATAGCAGGGCCCTTCAGTCCGGATGGCATGGTTGCCGTTCCCTGACGGTACGTCGGCGCGAACGGGACTGTCTAGGTTCCGGCGGACCGGCAAGGGCCCGTCTCAGAATTTGAGACGAGAGTCCACCATTTGATCGAAATATTCCTGAAAATGGGCCAAACGGGCTGTCCGGGTCGTTGGCGTCCCGATCGGAGTCATAGACTTTGACCCATGAGTGAGGACACCCAAACAGCAACCGAGAACAAGATCGACATCAAACCCCGCAGCCGGGTCGTCACCGACGGGATCCATGCTGCCCCCGCGCGCGGCATGTTTCGCGCCGTCGGCATGGGCGACGACGACTTCGCGAAGCCCCAGATCGGCGTTGCGAGTTCCTGGAATGAAATCACTCCCTGCAACCTCTCCCTGAACCGGCTGGCCCAAGGCGCCAAGGAAGGTGTCCACGCAGGCGGCGGTTTCCCCATGCAGTTCGGCACCATCTCCGTCTCCGACGGCATCTCCATGGGCCACGAAGGCATGCACTTCTCCCTCGTTTCCCGCGAGGTCATCGCCGACTCTGTCGAAACCGTCATGCAGGCCGAGCGCATCGACGGCTCGGTCCTCCTGGCCGGCTGCGACAAGTCCCTCCCCGGCATGCTGATGGCTGCCGCCCGTCTGGACCTGGCCAGTGTGTTCCTGTACGCCGGATCCATCATGCCGGGCTGGGTCAAGCTTGAGGACGGCTCCGAGAAGGAAGTCACCCTGATTGACGCCTTCGAAGCCGTCGGGGCCTGTGCCGCCGGCAAGATGAGCCTCGAAGACCTGACCCGCATCGAAAAGGCCATCTGCCCCGGCGAAGGCGCCTGCGGCGGTATGTACACCGCCAACACCATGGCCTGCATCGGCGAGGCGCTGGGCATGTCCCTGCCCGGCTCGGCCGCCCCGCCCTCGGCAGACCGCCGTCGAGATGAATTTGCCCGCAAGTCCGGCGAGGCAGTGGTGAACCTGCTCCGCCTCGGCATCACCGCCCGGGACATCATGACCAAGAAGGCGTTCGAAAACGCCATCGCCGTCACCATGGCCTTCGGTGGCTCCACCAACGCCGTCCTGCACCTGCTGGCCATCGCCCGCGAAGCAGAGGTCGAGCTGAACCTGGAGGACTTCAACCGCATCGGCGACAAGATCCCGCACCTGGGTGACCTGAAGCCGTTCGGCCGCTACGTCATGACGGACGTTGACAAGATCGGCGGCGTGCCGGTCATCATGCGCGCACTGCTCGACGCCGGCCTGCTGCACGGCGACTGCCTCACCGTCACCGGCAAGACCGTGGCCGAGAACCTCGCCGCGATCAACCCGCCGGACCTGGACGGCAAGATCCTCCGTGCCATGGACAACCCGATCCACAAGACCGGCGGCATCACCATCCTGCACGGCTCCATGGCGCCTGAAGGTGCCGTGGTGAAGAGTGCCGGCTTCGACGCCGACGTGTTTGAAGGCACCGCCCGCGTGTTCGAGCGTGAACAGGGCGCCTTGGCCGCACTGGACCAGGGCCTGATCAAGGCCGGGGACGTTGTGGTCATCCGCTACGAGGGCCCCAAGGGCGGGCCGGGCATGCGCGAAATGCTCGCCATCACCGGCGCCATCAAGGGTGCGGGCCTCGGCAAGGATGTCCTGCTGCTGACCGACGGGAGGTTCTCCGGCGGAACCACCGGCCTCTGCATCGGCCACGTGGCACCGGAAGCCGTCGACGGCGGCCCCATCGCCTTCGTCCAGGACGGCGACCGGATCCGCGTGGACATCGCCGCCCGCAGCTTCGACCTGCTGGTTGACGAGGCCGAGCTCGAATCCCGCAAGATTGGCTGGGAGCCCCTCCCCGCCAAGTTCACCAAGGGTGTGCTCGCCAAGTACGCCAAGCTGGTCCACAGCGCCTCCACGGGCGCATACTGCGGATAGCACGGTTTCGTTCCTCAACCTCCGGCCGCTGGTTGAGCCCAACTAGGTAGCAGTACCTGTCGTTATGAGCGCTCATAACGACAGGTACTGCGACCCAGTTGGGGAACGTGGCCAACCAGTGGACAATGGTGTCCACACTGTGAGATGCGCACAGTCCTCGTTGACATGTATCTCACACAGAGGGAAAACTGAACGCATGATCGCATTCGTTACCAGCTGCGCCGCTGCAGATGCAGCCGTCGTCCTTACCAAGCGCGTGGCTCACTAGCCCGACTGGTAACGAACCGTCACGCGCAACCCCTCGAAAAGCCGCCAGGCTGAGGGGTTTTTTTATTTCCGCATTTCCGAGTACACAGATGATCCACAAGGAAGAGTCCGATGAGCAAAGGATCGCCGATCAGCCCCTCGCTGATGGCTACTAAGTCCGCTGGAGCCCCCAAGGCTCCGGAACGCGCCGACCGAACGGCTGACCAGGCCGCCGTCGTCGCTGATCTTGCCGCTGTCTCTCCTGTCCTCGGGCCGAACAACGTTGTACCCCCAACGGTGATGACCGGCTCGCAAGCTATTGTCCGATCGCTCGAAGAACTCGGCGTCGACGATATTTTTGGTTTGCCTGGTGGCGCGATCCTGCCTACCTATGACCCCTTGATGGCCTCCAGCATGAATCACGTACTGGTCCGTCACGAACAGGGAGCCGGCCACGCCGCGCAAGGCTATGCCATGGTTACCGGGCGGGTGGGCGTCTGCATCGCCACCTCGGGACCCGGTGCCACCAACCTCGTCACCGCCATCATGGATGCCCACATGGATTCCGTGCCGATGGTGGCCATTACAGGCCAGGTATCCAGCGGTGTGATCGGCACCGATGCGTTCCAGGAAGCCGACATTGTTGGCATCACCATGCCGATCACCAAGCATTCGTTCCTGGTGACCGACCCCAACGACATCCCGCACGTTATGGCGGAGGCCTTCCACCTGGCCTCCTCCGGACGTCCCGGCCCGGTCCTCGTGGATGTCGCAAAGGATGCCCAGCAGGGTCAGATGACCTTCGCGTGGCCGCCGAAGATCGACCTCCCCGGGTACCGCCCGGTGACGCGCGGCCATAACAAGCAGGTCCGCGAAGCCGCCAAGCTGATCGCTGCTGCCACCAAGCCGGTGCTGTACGTGGGCGGCGGCGTGGTGAAGGCGCACGCCTCCGCCGAACTCCGCGAACTCGCGGAACTGACCGGCGCGCCCGTTGTCACTACCCTGATGGCACGCGGCGTGTTCCCCGATTCCCACCCGCAGCACGTGGGCATGCCGGGTATGCACGGCACCGTTTCTGCCGTCACGGCGCTGCAGCAGTCCGACCTGCTCATCACGCTCGGAGCACGCTTCGATGACCGGGTGACCGGCATCCTGAAGTCCTTCGCCCCGAACGCCAAGGTGATCCACGCGGATATTGATCCCGCTGAAATCTCCAAGAACCGTACCGCCGACGTGCCGATCGTGGGATCCGTCAAGGAAATCATCCCCGAGCTCACCGAGGCTGTGCGCTCACAGTTCGAATCCGCCGGCACGCCGGACCTCACCACCTGGTGGGCGTTCCTTAACAACCTTAAGGAAACCTACCCGCTGGGCTGGACCGAGCCGGAGGACGGACTGAGTGCCCCGCAACGCGTCATCGAACGGATCGGCGCGCTGACCGGCCCCGAGGGCATCTACGTTGCCGGGGTCGGCCAGCACCAGATGTGGGCGGCGCAGTTCATCAAGTACGAGCGCCCGCACGCTTGGCTGAACTCAGGCGGCGCCGGCACCATGGGCTATGCCGTGCCGGCTGCCATGGGCGCCAAGGTGGGGGAGCCGGACCGCGTGGTCTGGGCCATCGACGGCGACGGCTGCTTCCAGATGACCAACCAGGAACTGGCCACCTGCGCCATCAATAAGATCCCCATCAAGGTTGCCATCATCAACAACTCCTCGCTTGGCATGGTCCGCCAGTGGCAGACCCTCTTCTACGAGGGCCGCTACTCCAACACGGACCTCAACACCGGCCACAAGACCGTCCGCATCCCTGACTTCGTCAAGCTGGGGGAGGCCTACGGCTGCGCTTCCTTCCGCTGCGAGCGGGACGAGGATATTGATGCCACCATCCAGAAGGCCCTCGAAATCAATGACCGCCCCGTGGTTATCGACTTCGTCGTGAGCCCTGACTCCATGGTGTGGCCGATGGTGCCCGCCGGCGTGAGCAACGACCAGATCCAGGTTGCCCGCAACATGACCCCGGAATGGGAAGAGGAGGACTGAACATGACCCGCCACACATTGTCCGTTCTGGTTGAAGACAAGCCCGGTGTACTGACCCGCGTCGCGAGCCTGTTCGCCCGACGCGCCTTTAACATCAATTCCCTGGCCGTGGGCCCGACGGAAGTTCCGGGCATGTCCCGGATGACCGTCGTTGTCGACGCCGACGGTGACCTGATTGAACAGGTCACCAAGCAGCTCAACAAGCTGATCAACGTGATCAAGATTGTTGAGCTCACCTCCGAATCTTCCGTACAGCGAGACCACATCCTGGTCAAGGTACGTGCGGATGCCGCGACTCGTCTGCAGGTGACCCAGGCTGCAGACCTGTTCCGTGCTTCAGTGGTTGACGTTTCCACAGACTCCGTCGTCATTGAAGCAACAGGCCACCCCGAAAAGCTCACAGCGCTGCTCTCAGTGCTTGAGCCCTTCGGCATCCGCGAAATTGTGCAGTCCGGCACCCTGGCCGTTGGACGGGGATCCCGCTCCATGAGTGACAGGGCTTTGCGCAGCGCTTAATAAAGGCGGGGCCCGGCCCCGCCTGCGGCGCAATGCCCGTGCAGTACCGCAACACCCCAGACTAATTACCCAGTGAATCACTCAAGAGGAGTTACCCAAGTGACTGAAATGTTCTACGACGACGACGCCGACCTGTCGATCATCCAGGGTCGCAAGGTCGCCATTG
Source organism: Pseudarthrobacter humi (assembly GCF_024294965.1). Lineage (NCBI taxonomy): Bacteria > Bacillati > Actinomycetota > Actinomycetes > Micrococcales > Micrococcaceae > Pseudarthrobacter > Pseudarthrobacter humi. The sequence continues at coordinate 74,882 of NZ_JANCLV010000014.1, read as the reverse complement.
TTGGCTATGGCTCCCAGGGCCACGCCCACGCGCTGAACCTGCGCGACTCCGGCGTCGAGGTTGTCATCGCCCTCAAGGAAGGCTCGAAGTCGATCGCCAAGGCCGAAGAAGCCGGCTTCAAGGCCCTGACCGTTGCCGACGCCGCCGAATGGGCCGACGTCATCATGATCCTGGCACCGGACCAGCACCAGCGCTCGATCTACAACGAGTCCATCAAGGACAAGCTGACCCCCGGCAAGGCACTTGCCTTCGCCCACGGATTCAACATCCGCTTCGGCTACATCGAGGCGCCGGAGGGCGTTGACGTCATCCTGATCGCTCCGAAGGCTCCGGGCCACACCGTGCGCCGCGAATTCGAAGCCGGCCGAGGCATCCCGGACATCATCGCCGTGGAGCAGGACGCCTCCGGCGCAGCCTGGGACCTGGCCAAGTCCTACGCCAAGGCCATCGGCGGCACCCGCGCCGGCGTCATCAAGACCACCTTCACCGAAGAGACCGAAACCGACCTCTTCGGCGAGCAGGCTGTCCTGTGCGGCGGCGTTTCCCAGCTGGTCCAGTACGGCTTCGAGACCCTGACTGAGGCCGGCTACCAGCCGGAGATCGCCTACTTCGAGGTGCTTCACGAGCTCAAGCTCATCGTTGACCTCATGTGGGAAGGCGGCATCGCCAAGCAGCGCTGGAGCGTTTCCGACACCGCAGAGTACGGCGACTACGTCTCCGGCCCGCGCGTCATCACCCCCGCGGTGAAGGAAAACATGCAAGCTGTCCTCGCCGACATCCAGAGCGGCGCGTTCGCCAAGCGCTTCATCGACGACCAGGACAACGGCGGCGAAGAGTTCAAGGCCCTGCGTGCCAAGGCTGAGCAGCACCCGATCGAGGCCGTTGGCCGCGAGTTGCGCTCCCTGTTCGCCTGGCAGCAGACGGACGAGGACTACGTAGAGGGCTCCGCAGCCCGCTAAGTCTGCTGTGCGGGTGCCCCTCGTGGTGCCATCATGAGGCCGGGTTCACTTAACAATGTGAGCCCGGCCTTTCCGTCCGCCTAGACTTGTCCCATCCCAAGGACTGCAACGCAGAGGATCACTCGTGTCAAAACCCGTAGTACTGCTCGCCGAAGAACTTTCGCCCGCCACCATCGAGGCCCTCGGCCCGGACTTCGAGATACGCCAGACTGACGGCTCCGACCGGTCCCAGCTGCTCGCCGCCATCGCGGACGTGGACGCCATCCTGGTCCGCTCCGCCACCCACCTGGACGCCGAAGCCATCGCCGCCGCGAAGAACCTCAAGGTCATCGCCCGCGCCGGCGTTGGCCTGGACAACGTTGACATCAAAGCCGCCACACAGGCCGGCGTGATGGTGGTCAACGCCCCGACGTCGAACATCATTTCGGCAGCGGAACTGACGGTGGGCCACATCCTGAGCCTCGCACGCCATATCCCGCAGGCCAGCTCCGCGCTGAAGAACGGCGAATGGAAGCGCTCCAAGTACACCGGCATCGAACTCTTCGAGAAGAAGATCGGCATCATCGGCCTGGGCCGCATCGGCGCCCTCGTCGCTGCCCGCCTCCAGGGCTTCGACACCGAAATCCTCGCCTACGATCCGTACATCACCTCGGCCCGCGCCGCGCAGCTCGGCGTCAAACTCGTCACCCTCGATGAACTGCTGAGCCAGTCGGACTTCGTTACCATCCACATGCCCAAGACGCCGGAAACCGTGGGCATGCTCGGCGCTGACGCGTTCACCAAGATGAAGTCCACCGCATACGTGGTCAACGTGGCCCGTGGCGGCCTCGTGGACGAAGAGGCTCTCTACGCAGCCCTGCAGGACCGCCAGATCGCCGGCGCAGCCGTGGACGTCTTCGTCAAGGAACCCAGCACGGACCTGCCGTTCTTCGCCCTGGACAACGTGGTGGTCACCCCGCACCTGGGTGCATCCACCGATGAAGCCCAGGAGAAGGCAGGCGTCTCGGTTGCCAAGTCCGTGCGTTTGGCGCTGGCCGGCGAACTGGTACCGGATGCCGTGAACGTGGCCGGCGGCGTGATCGCCTCTGATGTCCGTCCGGGCATCCCGCTGATCGAAAAGCTGGGCCGGATCTTCACCGCGCTGACCCACGCCTCCCTGACCCAGATCGACGTCGAGGTGGCAGGCGAGATCGCGGCGCTGGACGTCAAGGTCCTGGAACTGGCTGCGCTCAAGGGCATCTTCGCCGATGTGGTGACGGAACAGGTCTCCTACGTCAACGCCCCGGTCATCGCCGAACAGCGCGGCATCAACGTCCGCCTCATCACGACGGCGGAAGCGGAGGACTACCGCAACGTCCTCACCATCCGGGGTGCCTTGAGCGACGGTAGCCAGATCTCCGTGGCAGGTACGCTCACGGGTCCCAAGCAGATCCAGAAGCTCGTTGGCGTCAACGGCTACGACGTTGAGATCCCCATCAGCGAGCACCTCGTGGTGGTTGCCTACGCCGACCGGCCTGGTGTGATCGGAACCATCGGGCACATCCTGGGCATGAACAACATCAACATTGCCGGCATGCAGGTGGCTCGGCAGGCGGAAGGCGGCCAGGTTCTGGCACTGCTGACCATCGACAGTTCCGTTCCGCAGCAGGTTCTTGACGCCATCAAGGCAGGCATCGGCGCCGAAATGGTCCGCGAAGTGGACCTCGAGGACTAAGAACCGCACCGCCATCAACTACGCGTGACCGAACCTTAACGTCGGCCACGTATGATTGGCCGGTCTGCTTACAATGGCTAGGTCCTGATTCAGGACCACGCCGGCAGACCGGCCAATACTTTTTGCACACCAGGCAGGAAAATCCTATATATCCGCCGCCTGCGGATCCCGGTGTGCGCACGCAATCCAGGTTTCAGGGAGCCCAATGAACGCCGTCCAGAGGTTCATCAGAAGCAAAGTGCTGCTGCTGACCGCGGCCATCTTGATCGCAGCCATGTGCTTGTCGGTCCTCGTCCAAGGCCAGTCGCAGGCCGCACTCAACCGAACGGTGGATGAGAACTCGCGGGGTCTCTACGACGTCCTGGTCCAGGCCAAGGCAGGCTCCGGGGCGCTGATGCAGCCGGAGATCGCCAACGGTGGCGGCGGCATCGGCTTTGACCAGCTCGAGAACATCCGGAAGCTTTCGGGAACGTCCGTGGCGGCACCCATCAGCCTGGTGTCCCGCGTGACGCAGAACCTGGAAGCGCCACGGCTCGACGCCATGGACTACCTTGGCTACAACTCCGGGCTGGCAGGCACAGCCACCACGGACCAGGCCGCCGGCGCCACAGATCCCGGCAAATGGCCCGCCGCTGAGTCCGTCCTGAGCGACACCGCCAAAAAGTACCGCCTGACCGCCAGCGCCGTCAGCTCCGACGGTGTCTCCGAGCAGACCCTGTTCAAGTCCACTGCCGAGGGCAGCCTGGGCAAGGCCAAACTCGTCGAGGAGAAGGCTGCCGGCGGCAGCAGCATCCGGATTGCCCCTCCCGCGGGCGAGACGGGCATCAAATTCCCCGCACCAGCCGGCGGCTCCGAACATAACCTGTTCAACCTTTCGGTGTCACTGCCGCTGTCTCCCGAAGTGACCGAGTCCGTGGTCGCCGTCGACCCCGTCTCCGAGCGGGCACTGCTCGGCTCAGCCGGCGACTTCCTCGCCCCGCTGGAGAAGGCCCCGCCCGCTGACGCGCGGAACGCCGGAGCCATCGGCCGGCACTTCGAAAGCCTCTTCACCAACGGCATCAGCCAGGAAGAGCTCAAAGAGGGCCCCGACTTCCTCGGCGTCAAGCTCAAGTACTGGGCACCGTTGATGACCCAGTACCAGCAGGCGAAGCGCAGCGGACAGCTGACCGCGGATTCGCAGGCCATTCCCCTGGTTGTCCGTTCCGGCACATCCCTGGACCTTAAGTACAACGTGAAGATCGAGGAGATCGACGCCGCAGGCAAGGTTGTCAAGGACGTCGGCACCGCCACGCGTTCCCTCGGTAAGGACTACCTGCCGTTTGTGTCCAAGGACCCGTTCGCGCTGTCCTGGCCCGGCTCCACCGACCACTCCGGCCTCCTCGGCAGCGCCGGCAACTTCAACCAGGGCCTCTACACCCCGGCCACGTGGAGCACCGACTTCGCTGCCGCGCCGAAGTATACCGACGGCGAGGCTGCGGCCAATGGTGCCGTCCAGAAGACCGCCGTTCCCCGCGACTGGGTCACCGTAAACCGCCTGCCGGAGAAGGGTGCCAACGGCGCCCCGGTGGACCAGACGCAGCGTGAACCCGTGGATGAACGGTCCTACCGGGAAGACCTGGCAACAGGGGAGAAGCTCGCGGCTCCGCTGGCCATGGTCTACGGCACCTTCGACCCCTCGGCTGTGGAGAAGGCCGCCGGCGACGTCAACCGCCTTCCACTGGGTGGCTACGACCCCACTCCGCTGACCCTCACCAAGGACGCCGAAGGCAAGACGGTCACCGGTACCGAACTCACGCCTTCACTCAGTGCCACCGGACTGGCCAGCCAGTCGGCCGGTGCCATCACCGACTTCTACGGCCTGGCCGCAGCACGCGGCTACAAGGACAACGCCGCCGTGATCGATGCCGTACGTGTCCGGGCCAAGGCCCCCGGAAGCTGGAAGGAAGCCCAGCCCGACGTCGAAAAGCTCGCCAGCGAGATCCGCGAAATGGGTCTTGAGGCTACTGTTGTGGCCGGTTCCGCCCGTGAGGACGCCAGCATTTTTGTCCCCGGATACTCCAAGGACGACGCCGGCAAGGAGTCAGCGCTGGGCACTGTCCAGCAGTCCTGGGTCCGGCAGAATGCAGCGGACGCAGTCTCCGGCTCCCTTACAGGGACCAACGTGACACTGCTCTTCCTGACGCTGTGCGGAGCCGCGCTGTTGACCGGCGCCTCCACCGTCAGCTACATCCGCAAACGCAAACGTGAAGCCGGGACCCTCCGCGCCATGGGCTGGACCCAGGTGCGCATCAGGAACTGGGTGCTTGAGGAATTCGGTGTCGGCGCTGCGCTGCTCGCGGTAGCCGGGATCATCCTGAGCCTGGTGAGCTGGAGCATGACCACAGCCATCGTCTCAGCCTCCGTCCTGGTCCTGTATGCGGCAGCGGCCTTCTTCGCCGCCCAACAGCTGCGCCACCGTGATGAGGTGGACCAGGAACCGCAGCACGACGAGCGGCTGATCCCGGTGGACTCCCCGCTGACCTTTGCCAACCGGCAGCTCAGCACGAACAAGTTCAACACCCTGTCCCTGGCCGTCGCAGTCGGCGTGTTCGGAGCCGCGGTGGGCGGGCTGGTTGCCTTGCTCATCGACATCCCCCGTGCTGCCGGAGCGAGCGCCCTCAGCGGCCTGGCCGCAGCAAGCGTGGCGATGCCCAGCATGCTCCTGGCACTCGCCGGCGTCGCCGTGGGGCTGGTCCTGACCCTGGTCACCGGCCGGTTTGAGCTGAACGCCAAACGCCAGTACCTGGGCATCCTTGAGGCCATGGGCTGGAACCCGGACATGCTCCGCCAGGTCCGTCTTTTCGAAAACGCGCTGGTGGGCACGGTGGCCTTGCCGCTGGGCGTCCTGGGCGCGCTGGGCATCGGGCTCCTCCTTGCCCCGTATGCCGCGCTATGGGCCGGCGTCGCCGGCCTCGTGGCTGTACTTTGCTGGATACCGATTGCAACGAAAGTGGTCCAATGACAAACGAGACGAACGTTTACCGGAGCCGGAGGTCCGGCTCGGCTGAGTCGCCCCTGCAGACCCGTGCCAACACCATCGTCAAGGCCGCGGACCACGGGACCCCGCTGGAACTGAGCGACATCACCATCCGCTATGGCGGCGGTAAAAGCGGTGCCGAAGCCGTCAGTGTTGTGGAGAACTTCGACCTCACACTGCACGCCGGCGAGATGCACTGCGTCGCCGGCCGAAGCGGATCCGGCAAGACCAGCATCCTGACGGTGGGCGCGGGACTGACCCTGCCGACGTCGGGCCGTGTCTTCTGGGAAGGTGATTCCCTCGAAAGCATGGGCGACGACGAAATCGCCGACCGCCGTCGGGCCCTGATCGGTTACGTTGACCAGGGCGGCGCCCTTATCGACGGCATGAGCGCCCTCGAGAACGTCCTCCTGCCGGCCGTGCCCGACGGCGAGGTGGACCAGCGCCGCGACATGGCCAAGGACCTCCTGGACCTGGTGGGCCTGGGCCGCCGGATGCGGCACCGTCCGGCCCAGCTGTCCGGTGGTGAGCGCCAGCGTGTGGCGATCGCCCGCGCCCTGATCCTGGGTACGCGCGTCCTGGTGGTCGACGAGCCCACGGCCAGCCTGGACAGGGCCTCCGCCAACCGCATCATCAGCATCCTCAAGGACACCACCTCGGACGGCATCGCAGTACTGGTCGCTTCACACGACCACGAACTGGTCCGCCTGAGCGATACGCTGACTGAACTGATCTAGCCCTGCCCCTTCGCACCAAAGGTAACGTCCGCACGTGAGCGCAACAGCCAAAACCCCGTTCTACATCACCACGGCCATCACCTACCCGAACGGTGTTCCGCACATCGGGCATGCCTACGAGTACATCGCCACCGACGCCATGGCGCGTTTCAAGCGGCTTGACGGCTTTGACGTGATGTTCCTGACGGGCACGGATGAGCACGGCATGAAGATTGCGCAGGCGGCGGAGAAGGAAGGCCTCACGCCCAAGGAGCTGGTGGACCGCAACGCGGAAATCTACAAGTCTGCCCACGCCGCCCTGGGGATCACGTACGACCGCTTCATCCGGACCACGGACGCTGACCACTATGCGGCGTCGCAGGCCATCTGGAAGAAGATGGAAGCCAACGGCGATATCTACCTGTCCAAGTACGAGGGCTGGTACTCCGTCCGGGACGAGGCCTTCTACGTGGAGGACGACACCCTGGTCAAGGACGACGGCGTGCGGTACTCCAAGGAGACGGACACCGAGGTGACGTGGACGGCTGAGGAGAGCTACTTCTTCCGGCTGTCCTCCTACCAGGACCGCCTGCTGGCGCTGTACGAGGCCCAGCCGGAGTTCGGGGCACCGCAGTCCCGCTTCAACGAGGTCATCAGCTTCGTCAAGCGGGGCCTCGAAGACCTGTCGATCAGCCGCACCACGTTCGACTGGGGTGTCCCCGTCCCCGGCAACGACAAGCATGTGATGTACGTCTGGGTGGACGCGCTCACCAATTACCTGACCGGCGTCGGCTACCCGGACGTCGATTCGGAGTCCTTCAAAAAGTACTGGCCCGCCGATGTGCATGTGATCGGCAAGGACATCTCACGGTTCCACGCCATCTACTGGCCGGCGTTCCTGATGAGCGCCGGCCTTGAGCTGCCCAAGCGCGTCATGATCCACGGCTTCCTGCACAACAACGGTGTGAAGATGTCCAAGTCGCTCGGCAACGTGGTGGCACCGGCAGACTTCGTGGCGCAGTACGGGCTGGACCAGGTACGGTTCTTCTTCCTCCGAGAGGTCCCGTTCGGCGCCGACGGCAGCTACAACCATGAGGCCATCGTGGGCCGCATGAACTCGGACCTGGCCAACAACTTCGGCAACCTGGCGCAGCGTTCGCTGTCCATGGTGGCGAAGAACTGCGAGGGCCGGGTTCCGGTTCCGGGTGCCTTCTCGGCGGAAGACACCGCGATCCTGGCACAGGCCAACGGGCTTCTGGAGACGGCCCGGGCTGCCTTCGAAAAGCAGGAATTCAGCCGCGCACTCGAGGCCATCTGGGGCGTCCTGGGGGACACCAACGCCTACTTTGCCGAGCAGGCTCCCTGGGTACTGCGGAAGACCGACGTCGAACGCATGAACACCGTGCTGTACGTGACGCTGGAAGTGCTGCGCATCGTGGCCATCCTGGCCCAGCCAGTGATGCCCACCGCCACGGCCGCGCTGTTGGACTCCCTGGGACAGCCCGACGGCGGATCCCGCCAGTTCTCCGCGCTCACCACACCTATTGTCGCCGGAACTCCGCTGCCGGCTCCGGCGCCCGTCTTCCCCAAGTATGAGGAACCGGCCGAAGCCTAGGTATGTCCCTGCTGGCTACTTGCCGGTACGCGGACTGAGTACGGTTCCGGGGCCGGTCAGTAGGGCCCGCCTTCCAAGGCGGGTACTGAGTACTGGAGACATCATAGTGTTCGTCTGTCTAGCCTTATCTGGTTAGCAAACTGATGATTCGCATCTGGGAGAACCGTCGCCCCCGATGCTGTCCGTTTGCCTTTAGCCCTCCGTGTCGGGGTTGGCGCCGTTCTTCCACCTGTCTGATCAGTTTGGACCAGACAATGGATGGAGACGGAAATGAAACGGATCCTTGCCGCTTTTGGTGTCGCGGGTCTTGTGCTATTAGGTGCCACAGCGCCGGCCACCGCGACGCCTTCTGAGGACGAGAAAAAGATCACCATTTGCCACGCCACCGGCTCGGGAAGCAATTCCTACAGCTCGGTGACCATCAGCCTCAACGCGCTCAACGCCCACGTGGGCCACCAGCACCATGAGGACATCATTCCGGCCAACGACGGGAAAGTCCTACCCGGAGGCCAGAACCTTGACAAGGCCAGCATCTGGAATGCAGGCTGCGCCGCACCAGGCGAGGGTAACGGTAACGGTAACGGCAACGGCGATCACAAGATCAGCATCTGCCACGCCACGGGCTCGGAAAAGAAGCCGTACCACCCGATTACGATCGCCCTGCAGGGGCTCAACGGCCACGCCAATGCCAACCACCAGCACACTGAGGACATCATCCCGCCGAACAACGGCAAGGTGCTGCCTGCAGGCCAGAACTGGACGGCTAACGGGCAGGCAACCTATTACAACGGCTGCGTTCCCACAACGGCGCCGCCAGTAGTGCCGCCTGTTGTTCCTCCGGTAGTCCCGCCTGCTGTTACTCCGGTGACGCCGGGCGAAACTCCCAGAGGTGCTGTTGTGGGTGCGCCGGCGGGTCAAGGTGCCGTAGCCGCCAACAACCCTGGCTTCAATGTCCAGACTGCAGTGGCAGGTTCGACTGACGTTTCCATCGCCCCCTGGGCCGCTGGCATCGTCGTGATGATGCTCGCTGCAGCGGGAGTGGCTGCCCGCAGGACCCTGGCAGCCAGCGGTACCGTATCCCGGCCCCGGAAGGAATGACGCCGGCTACTGGCGCCCGCAGGGGCGCTGTTTGAATCACCGGCAGGCGCCGTGGCCGCAAGGGCACGGCGCCTGCCGGCAAACCAGGCAAATCCGACTCACAAGCGGGGTAACCATGGACAGCGATCGAAGGCTCTTCACCACCAAAAGCATCGTCTTCGTGGTGCTTTGCGGCGTGCTGGCCTACCTGGCGTTCGCGTTTCTCCCCTTCTTGGCCGGGCCGGGGGCTTCGCCGACCGTGACCGTGGTTGCTGTGCAGCCGACCACCCAGGCCCCGGCGCCGTCCACCCCCACGCCCTCCACGGACACCGGCGCCCCGGTCCCGGCGGGTCCGGCAGCGTCGCCGCCGCAGCGGCTGGTGTACCCGGCCGCAGACATCGATGTGGTGGTCCATCCGCTCGAACCCACGGGCGAGGACCAAGCCACCCAGACCATCGTGCCGCCCCCCACCATGGACGGCTACTGGCTGTCGCCTTACGGTGCCCCCGGCGCGGGCTCGGTCAATACCACGTACATCGCCGGGCACAGCTGGACGGACCGGGATGCGCCGTTCAACCGGCTGAGTACCAAGGCGGCGGCAGGTGACAGGCTGACCGTGGCCACGGCCACGGGCGAAGTGGCCTACCTGGTGGACTCGGTGACTACCTACGTCAAGTCCGGCCTTAAAGACAGCCCCATCTGGCAGGTGGCACCCAACAGGCTGGTCCTGATTTCCTGCTACACAGGTGATGCCTGGGGCACCAACGTGGTGGTGGTGGCCTCACCGGAGGACCCAGCCCTTCGTCTCAGCAAATGAGACTGATTGTCCGGCATGCGGATCATCTTAATATTCTTGGAGCATGAGCGCATCCACGATCAATCTCGCTGTCATTCCCGGTGACGGCATTGGCCCAGAGGTCATTGCCGAGGCACTGAAAGTCCTCGAGAAGGCTGTCGCCGCTGAAGGCGTTGTCCTCGAGCAGACCCACTACCAGCTCGGTGCCGAGCACTGGCTGGCCACCGGCGAGACCCTTCCGGATGAGGTCCTCGCCGACCTGCGTACACGGGACGCGATCCTCTTCGGTGCTGTCGGTGCCGCCCCCGGCGACACCCGGATTCCGTCCGGCATCATCGAGCGGGAGATGCTGCTCAAGCTCCGCTTCAGCCTGGACCACTACGTCAACCTGCGGCCGTCACGGCTGTACGGAACAGTCGGGAGCCCGCTGGCCAATCCCGGCACCATCGATTTTATCGTCGTCCGTGAGGGAACCGAGGGTCCATATGTGGGCAACGGCGGCTCGCTTCGCACCGGCACCCCCCACGAGGTGGCCACCGAGGTCTCACTGAACACGGCGTATGGCGTGGAGCGCGTTGTCCGCGATGCCTTCCGCCGCGCCAGCGCCCGGGAACGCAAGCATGTGACCCTGGTGCATAAGCACAACGTCCTGGTCTACGCCGGCCATCTGTGGAAGCGCACGGTCGAGGCGGTGGCCCAGGAATTCCCCGAGGTCACCCACGATTACCTGCACGTTGATGCGGCCACCATCTTTATGGTCACCGACCCCTCACGCTTCGATGTCATTGTCACCGACAACCTCTTCGGCGACATCCTCACTGACCTCGCTGCAGCCATCACCGGCGGCATCGGGCTGGCGGCGTCGGGCAACATCAACATGGACCGCACGGCCCCGTCCATGTTTGAACCGGTCCATGGTTCGGCCCCGGACATCGCCGGACAGCAGAAGGCAGATCCCACCGCGGCCATCCTGTCGGCGGTGCTCCTGCTGGACCACCTCGGCTACGCCGCCGCGGCCCGCAGGATCGAAGCTGCGGTGATCGCCGACGTCGAAACCCGCGACGGCGGCGCCCGCAGTACCAGCGCCGTCGGGGACGCCATTGCCGCAGCGCTGTAGGCCCTGCTCTTGAGACTCGGTTAAGCGGCGTAAGCTAGTTTCGAATCACCAAATGCTGCCCTGCGGTTCAGTGCTGAACCACATTCAGAAGGCAGCCGATCGTGGAGGAACCATGACTCAGACCGCCCATGGCGTCGAATTTAACCAGCAGCTCTCGGCAACCCCGAAGTCAGCTGAAGAGCGTGCAGCCATCCTGGCGAACCCGGGATTTGGCAACTACTTCACCGACCACACCGCCGTCGTCGACTACAGCGTGGACGAGCAAGGCGAGGGTGGCTGGCACAACCCGCGCGTTGAGGCCTACGGACCCATCTCCCTGGACCCGTCTGCCGCGGTGCTGCACTACGGCCAGGAGATCTTCGAAGGCCTCAAGGCATACCGCCACGCTGACGGCTCAATCTGGACCTTCCGTCCGGAGGCGAATGCGGCCCGCCTGAACAAGTCGGCACGACGTCTTGCGCTTCCGGAACTGCCCGAGGAGTACTTCCTGGGCGCCATCCGGGAACTGGTGCAGGCGGACAAGGAATGGGTTCCCGCCGGTGACGGCGAGGCCCTGTACCTGCGCCCGTTCATGATCGCCACCGAGGCGTTCCTGGGTGTCCGGGCAGCGCGGGAAGTGTCCTTCCGGGTGATCGCATCGCCCGCCGGCAACTACTTCGGCGGCGAACTCAAGCCCGTGTCCATCTGGATCTCGCGGGAGTATGCCCGCGCCGGGCGCGGTGGCACAGGCGACGCCAAGTGCGGGGGCAACTACGCAGCCTCCCTCATCGCCCAGCAGGAGGCTGAGGCCAACGGCTGCAAGCAGGTCCTCTTCCTGGACCAGTTCAACGACAACGCCGTCGAAGAGCTCGGCGGCATGAACGTGTTCTTTGTGATGAAGGACGGATCTCTCGTGACTCCTGCACTCACCGGAACCATCCTGGAAGGAATCACCAGGATGTCAGTTATCCAGGTTGCCAAGGACATGGGCCGTAAGGTGACGGAGCGCAAGATCACCCTTGATGAATGGCGCGACGGCGTGGCCTCCGGTGAGATCGCCGAGGTCTTCGCCTGCGGCACCGCTGCGGTGATCACCCCGATCGGTGTCCTGAAGGACACCACCGAATTCATCGGCTCCGAGGACGCGAAGGCGGGAGAGACCACCATGGCCATCCGCGAACAGCTCCTGGGCATCCAGACCGGAACCGTGCCGGACACCCACGGCTGGCTGACCCGCCTGGCCTAAGCCTCCGCAACACTGGCCACCGCAACGCGGGGTCACTTATCGCCCGATATCTCCATCGGAATGGGCGTTAAGTGACCCCGCGTTGCTGTTGCAAGGCACCCTCAGCGGCGGGCGGCCTTCCGGGCCGCGTTCTTCAGGGCCTTGCGCGAGACCGGCTTCAGGGCCTTCCGCGCCGCTTCGTCGGCCAGGGCGCGGTTGCGGCGGGCATCGATGATGTCGTTCCAGAGTGCAGTGGCGAAGGCACCGCCGTCCGGGGCGTAAACGTCATAGGGATAGTCAGCAAAGATGGTCTGTTTGGTGCCTCCGGTGGGCAGGTCCTTCCCTGTTGCCTCGGCGACGGCGTCGGCAATAGCCCAGGTCCGCGTCAGGTGGTGCGTGAGATTGTCCTGGACAAAAACGTTCGCGTCGCCGGAGGCAGCAGCGCGCTCCAGGAGTATGGCCAGATCTTCAGCCAGGAAAGTGGCCGCCCATTCGTCGATGTCTTCGATATGTGACCGGAAATCCTCGGCGACACCGTCCACCGCCTCGCGCCAGTCGTTGGTCTCACGGAACTTCGGCCACGTGGGAAACCAGACGATGGCCCCGGTCGCGTGGTTGTGGATGTGCTGCAGGCCGCTGTTCTTCTCCGTCAGTGCATGGTCGTGTCCCGCGGCGTCCGCGCCGGACAACAGTTCGGACAATGAGATGGTGGGTGAAGTGCTCATGGTGGTGCCTGGCTGCTCTCTCTGGGCGGTGGGTTCACCAGCCATAACCCGCCCCGGGGGTGCGGTTATTCCGTGCCGGCCTGATGCGAAGATGGTGCAGTGAACTCCACCTTGAGCGGCCTTCCAGTCGCTGCCAGCCCACTGACGGCTTTCTTCCTGGCACCCAACCCCGGGCCGATGAGCCTGGACGGCACCAATTCGTACGTCGTCTCCGCCCCTGGCGCCAGTACATCCATGGTGGTGGATCCGGGTCCGGCGGACGAGGGCCACCTTCGCCGCCTCGCGGATCTGGGTTCCGTGGAACTCATTCTCGTGACGCACCGGCACGCCGACCACACGGCAGGCTCCCAGCGGCTCCATGAGCTCACCGGCGCCCCGGTCCGCGCCGCAGATCCCCGGCACTGCCACGGCGGCGGCGAGCCACTGCAGGACGGTGAAACCATCCAGGCGGCAGGAGTGGCGGTCCAGGTCCTAGCTACGCCGGGCCACACGTCGGATTCCGTCTGCTTCCACCTTCCCGACGACGGCCCGCACGGCTCAGTGCTGACCGGCGACACCATCCTGGGCCGCGGGACCACCATGCTGGACTACCCGGACGGCAGGCTGGGGGACTACCTCGAGTCACTGGACCGGCTCGAAGCCCTTGGCCAGGCCACCGTCCTGCCGGCGCACGGCCCGGTGCTGCCCTCCCTGGAGGCCATCACCCGCGCCTACCGCGAGCACCGGCACGAGCGGCTGGCGCAGATCCGCGGGGCGCTGCTCCGGCTCGGCGGGGACGCGACGGTGGCGGACGTGGCAGACGCCGTGTATGCCGACGTCGAACCAGCCGTCCGGCGGGCAGCCGAAATGTCGGTGGCCGCGCAGCTTGACTACCTCCGTGGGCTCGCCGGCGTCTGACAATATGGCGTGACGCAGGGCAGGTGCCGCCGCTCAAGACGGTAGGCTAGCCACCATGCGTATTGCCAGATTTGTAGTCGATTCTGATCCCCTCTACGGCGTTGTTGAAGGTGAGCCCGGCAGTGAGGAAGTCACTGTCATTAACGGTGACCCCTTCTTCAACGGGGTGGAGCGCACCCACGTCAAGCACAAGCTTGAAGACGTCCGGCTCCTGGCCCCGATCATTCCCCGCAGCAAGGTGATCGGCGTGGGCCGCAACTTCGCCGAGCACGCCGCCGAGCTGGGTAATGAGGTCCCGCAGCAGCCGCTCCTGTTCCTGAAGCCGAACACCTCTGTCATCGGCCCCGGCGACCCCATTGTGCTGCCGGAATTCTCAGACGAGGTTTCGTTCGAGGCCGAACTGTGTGTGGTCATAGGCCGTATCTGCAAGGACGTCCCGGAAGACCGCGTCGACGACGTCATCTTCGGCTACACCTGCGGCAACGACCTCACCGCCCGCGATGTCCAGAAAACGGACCTGCAGTGGGCCAGGGCCAAGGGATTCGACACGTCGGCACCGCTCGGACCGTGGATCGAGACCGAGCTGGATACCGAAGACCTGGCCATCAAGGGCTGGCTCAACGGCGAACTGCGTCAGGACGGCAGCACGAGCCAGATGATCCGCGGCGTCCGGGAAATCGTCTCCATCGTGTCCCAGGCCTTCACCCTGCTCCCCGGGGACGTCATCATGACCGGCACTCCGGCCGGCGTCGACCTCGTCACCGCGGGGGACCGCTACGACGTGGAGATCGAGGGCATCGGCCGCCTGTCCAACCCGGTGGTCCGCCGCTGACGGGTAAAGTTGGAACCACTATGACTACTGCCTCCGCGCTGAACCCTGCCGCCATCCCGTCCGTCACTGCCGAAACCCCGGTCCGGGTGCGGTTCTGCCCCTCACCCACGGGCACCCCGCACGTGGGCCTGATCCGGACGGCGCTGTTTAACTGGGCCTATGCGCGGCACACCAAGGGAACCCTGGTCTTCCGCATCGAGGACACGGACTCGGCGCGGGACAGCGAGGAAAGCTACCACCAGCTGCTGGATGCGCTGAAGTGGCTGGGCATCACCTGGGACGAAGGTGTCGAGGTGGGCGGACCGCACGAGCCGTACCGCCAGTCCCAGCGCAGCGACGTCTACCAGGATGTCATCACCCGGCTGAAGGCCGGCGGCCACATTTACGAGTCCTACTCCACACCGGCTGAAATCGAAGCCCGGCACCGTGCGGCTTCCCGCGACCCCAAGCTGGGTTATGACGGGTTTGACCGTCACATCACCGAGGAACAGCTGGCCCAGTACAAGGCAGAAGGCCGCCAGGCCGTGCTGCGCCTGCGGATGCCGGACGAGGACCTCACCTTCAAGGACCTCGTCCGCGGCGAGATCACGTTCAAGGCCGGATCCGTGCCGGACTTCGCGGTGGTCCGTGCCAACGGGGCGCCGTTGTACACGCTGGTCAACCCGGTGGATGACGCACTGATGGGAATCACCCACGTGCTGCGCGGCGAAGACCTGCTCAGCTCCACGCCCCGCCAGATCGCCCTGTACCGTGCCCTCTACGCCATCGGCGTGGCCGAGTACATGCCGGAGTTCGGCCACCTTCCCTACGTCATGGGCCAGGGCAACAAGAAGCTCTCCAAGCGCGACCCAGAAGCCAGCCTTTTCCTGCACCGCGAACGCGGCTTCATTCCCGAAGGCCTGCTGAACTACCTGTCCCTCCTGGGCTGGTCCCTGAGCGCCGACGAGGACATCTTCACTGTCAAGCAGCTCGTGGAGCACTTCGACATCCACGATGTGCTGGCCAACCCGGCACGCTTTGACCTGAAGAAGGCAGAAGCGATCAACGGCACGCACGTCCGGATGCTTGAGACGGCTGATTTCCGTGCGCGCCTGGTGCCGTACCTCAGGGCCGCGGACCTGGTCGGGGAGATCCTCACGGACCGGGAGGAAGAGATCCTCACCGAGGCCGCACCCCTCGTCCAGGAGCGGATCACCCTGCTGGGGGAGGCCCCGGAAATGCTCGCCTTCCTGTTCAAGGCCGACGACGCGATCGACATCGCAGACGACGCCCGCAAGGGACTGCCCACCAACCTGACCGAAGTCCTCGACGCCGCCCTCGGTGCGCTGGATGCTGTTCAGGACTGGAACGCTGAAGAGATCCAGACCGCGCTGAAGCAGGCGCTCGTGGAGGACCTTGGGCTGAAGCCGCGGCTGGCCTTCGGCCCTGTCCGTACGGCCATCTCCGGGCGCCGGATCTCGCCGCCGCTCTTCGAATCCATGGTGATCCTGGGCAAGGAATCGTCCCTGAGCCGGCTCCGCACCTTCCGCGGCTGATGTCCACCACCGGCACCGCGGCTGAGGGAGTCCTGAGCAAACGCTTCGGGTCCATCCGAGGCGTCCTCTTCGACATCGACGACACCCTGGTGGACCTCGAATACGC
Source organism: Pseudarthrobacter humi (assembly GCF_024294965.1). NCBI lineage: Bacteria > Bacillati > Actinomycetota > Actinomycetes > Micrococcales > Micrococcaceae > Pseudarthrobacter > Pseudarthrobacter humi. The sequence continues at coordinate 58,573 of NZ_JANCLV010000014.1, read as the reverse complement.
CATGACCACCGCCCTGCGTGAGGTCAGCGAGCACCTCCTCCCCGGTCTGGACCAGACCGGGTGGGAGCGTTTCGGCAGGATCTTCACGCACGAGACCACGCACTACTACGACCGGTACCTGGCGGGGGAGCTGACCTTCAACGACCAGCGCCTCCTGCGGGGACGCGCGGCCCTGGGGCACTTCGGAGTGCATCTTGCCGACGGCGAAGAAGCGCACGGGTGGCTCGCTGCCTACAGCCACCTGCAGCCCAGTTATGTGCGGGCCTTCGCGGACGTGCTGCCGCTCCTGGACGTCCTGGACGCGGCAGGGATTCCCTATGGTGCCGTGAGCAACAATGTGCACGACTACCAGCGGGCCAAGCTCGACGGCGCTGGTCTTGCACGCGTCACGCGCCTGGTTGGCACGGACACGGTAGGCGTTGCCAAGCCTGAGCCGGCCATCTACCTCGAAGGCGTCCGCCTGTTGGGGACCGCACCGGAGGAGACCCTCTATGTGGGGGACAACAGAATGCTGGATGCAGACGGTTCGACGGCGGCGGGCCTGATAGGCGTCTGGCTCAACAGGGTGGGGGAGCCTGCGCCGGATTTCACCGGTCACCAGATCACCTCGCTGTCACAGCTGCTGGGCTAACGGCCGCCTACTCCGCAGGCTGCAGCCTTCGCCTGTTCCACAGCACCAGGTAGATGCCCACGGATCCGAGCACCAGCACAGCAACCAGGCAGAGGGCGACGGCGGTATCCGACTTCCCCACCATACTGGTGGGCGAGATGGCCGCTGCGCTGCTATACAGGGTGTCCGTGCCATCCGCAATCCGGGCATTGCCATCAGCAAGTTTCTCGGCACCGGTCGCCAGCTCTGTCGATCCCGAGGCCAGCTTGGTGTTGCCCGTGGCCAGCTCCGAAGCGCCCGCAGCCAGTGCCTGGGAGCCGTGGAGCAGGCCGGGGTTTGACGGATCGGCCGGATCGCCCTTGATCCCGGCATTCAACGCCACCGTGCCATCCGCCAGCCGTGAGCTGCCCTCCGTGATCTTGGCGACGGCTTTGATCAGGCCCGGACGGTCGGCATTGCCAGGCACGCCGTCCATGCCGGTGCGGATCTGGGCAGTTCCGGCGGCCAGCAGTTCGGTACCCAGCACAACGCCAGGGTTGTTGGGATCACGGCTGTTGAGCTTTTCACCCAGCGTGGCGAAGCCGGCGGTGAGGCGCCCTGTTCCCGTGTGCAACTGTGCCGCTCCTTCATTGAGCTTCCCCGCGCCAGCCTGCAGTTGCTGCGCCCCGGCGTCGAGCCTATGGGCTCCAGCGGTGATCTTGGCGATCTTGTCCTTGACCACGGACAGCGGCACCAGCCCCTGAAGCGGGTCCGCCGCCGCCGCCTCCAGCAGCTCAAGGGCCTGCGCCAATGCTGCCGTGCCGGTGCCTGCCTCGGGGGAGTTGTTCGCTCCCCGGTAGCCCTTCAGCTGGGCCGTTCCGGCGGCCAGCTCGCCGGTTCCGGAGGCCAGGCGGGCCGCACCCGCATCCAGCGCAGTCGCGCCGTCCGCCAGGTTGTCCTGGGCCTTACCGGCGGCCGAAGGCGTCAGTGCCGCGGCCAGCTGGGTGGCTCCTGCGGCGAGCTTTCGGGCGCCGTCGTCCACTTTGTACACGCCCGGCGCGAGCTTGTTGTTGACGTCATTTTCGATCTTGACAGCGCCGGCGGCGAGCTGGGTTGCACCGGACTGCAGTTTTTCAGCGCCCGGGGCCAGCTTCCCGCTGACACCCTGGGAGACTTTGTCGGCGCCGGAGGAGAGCTTGCCGGCGCCGGTGTCGGCCAGGCCCGCGCCGGCCGCCAGCTGACCGGCGCCGTCCTTGAGCTGCTCAGCGCCGGCCGAGGCCTGGCCCGCACCGTCCATCAGCTTGGCTGATCCATCAGTGATCCTGCCGGTGACCAGGGTGTAAAACCCAAGCAAGGCGATCAGCATCAGGGCCAGGACGGCGATGGCAAGCTGCTGTGCCCGGGTTCGGGTCGTGGTGGGCGCGGCGGCACGACTTTGTGTCACGGTGGGTCCTCTCGACGGTTTGCCGGCAGTGTGAATTCTGCCGGCCACCCACCTGGACCAGGGGCGGCAGTCCGGACGAAAAACGACACTCCGAAGGGCCTGCAGCAGAGGCAGAGGGTGGTTACTCTCGGGTAACTTACCGAGAGTAAACTTATTCCCGGTGATCTGGCAAGGGGTTCACGCTTTGGGCCTTCGGTGCCGATTTGTGCCAGCCCAAAGTCTCGGGTAGAGTAATTTCTCGTGCTGAGGCGCACGGAGCAGGGCTTGAAGCCCGAAACTCCGGCCCGAAAGTATCATTGGGATATGGTGTAATTGGCAACACTACGGTTTCTGGTACCGTCATTCTAGGTTCGAGTCCTGGTATCCCAGCTCTGTTTGGTCGCAGGCTAACCGCGGCAAATCAGTGGTTTCGGATCGGTCCGCCGATTTGAAACGCGCGCTGAGTGTATGAAATACTCACTTAGCAAACCGGCCTGGAGCCGGTTGGAAGTGAAAACTTCCTGGAAGTACACGGCCCCATCGTATAGCGGCCTAGTACGCTGCCCTCTCACGGCGGTAACGCGGGTTCGAATCCCGCTGGGGTCACCAATGAACGGTCCCGGGCATCAGCCCGGGGCCGTTTTTTCGTTTTGGAGGCTGCGCTGCGGTCTAATAGGACCAAACCGGGGCCCGGTGGAAAAGCCGGCGCAACTGGCATGATGATCCTGTGACCTCCTCAGACGGGCTTCGTCCCACGCAGCCTCCGCCGCCTAAGCGCGCACCGAGAACGCAGCCGGGCCGGCCCGACGCGGCGTCGGGGCCGGCCGTGGCCTTGCTGGAGGCCGTGCGTGGGGATCTGTCCGCCGTGTCGTTGCCGCTCGCCCTTGCGGACGTCGAACAGGCGCGCCAGGACACTCGGAACGCCGTTGCGCAGCTGGACGATTACATCCTGCCGCGGTACCGCAGCCTGGACGCCCCGCTGCTTGCCGTCGTCGGAGGTTCCACAGGTGCCGGCAAATCAACCCTGGTTAACGCCCTGGTGGGGCACCCGGTCACCCGCTCCGGAGCCATCAGGCCCACCACCCGGCAGCCCATTCTGCTGCACCACCCGGCTGATGCCGGCTGGTTCGAAGGCCACCGTGTGCTGCCCACACTCAACCGGATCCGTGGCACAGTATCCACGGACCCCGTCCCGGCCAGCCGGGCCGGCGCAACACCCGATGCGGAGGCCATTTCCTCCCTGGTGCTGGTGGCGGACGAGGCTGTTCCGCAGGGGATCGCGCTGCTGGACGCACCCGACGTCGACTCGATTTCCGACGACAACCGCAGGCTGGCCGGTCAATTGCTGGCCGCCGCGGACCTCTGGGTTTTCGTGACCACTGCCAACCGCTACGCAGACGCGGTCCCCTGGAAGCTGCTCCTGGACGCGTCCTCGCGGGACATCATGGTGGCCGTGGTCCTGGATCGCGTGCCGGCGGAGGCGGAAGCCGAAGTCAGCGCCGATCTCCGCGCGTTGCTGCGGCAGGAAGGCCTCGGCGATGCCGGACTGTTCATTGTGCCGGAGACGGACCTGGACCATCTCGGCATGCTGCCAACGAGCGCCGTGGAGCCGCTGCGGAGCTGGCTGCAGGAACTTGCTGCCGACGCCGCTGGGCGGTCCGAAATTGCCCGCCGTACCCTCAACGGGACGGTGAAGGCGCTGTCCGGGCGGGTCGGTGCGGTGGCGCACGCGGTCCAGGGGCAGGAGCGTGTCGCGGACGCGCTCCGTGCAGGCGCTGAGGCCGCCTACCGCGATGCCGGAACCCGGATCCTGGACGCAACAAAGGACGGCGCCCTCCTCCGCGGGGAAGTCCTGGCGCGCTGGCAGGATTTCGTCGGTACAGGGGAATTCTTCCGGGCGCTGGAACAGAACATCGGACGGCTGCGGGACCGCGTGGGAGCCTTCTTCCGGGGCGAGCCGACGCCGGCCGTACGCGTCGAGGCCGCCATCGAAACGGGGTTGCAGGCCGTCATCCTGGACGAGGCCGCCAACGCCGGCGAAGAGACTGACCGGCGTTGGCGCTCGGACCCGGCCGGCCGCGAGCTCCTGGGGACGGACGATCTGTCCGGCACCAGCCCAGGCTTTGCCGAGGTGGCTGCGGCGGAGATCCGGGCCTGGCAGACCGGCCTGATGGAACTGATTCGCACGGAGGGGCAAGGCAAGCGCACGCAGGCGAGATGGCTTTCCTTCGGGATCAACGGACTGGGTGCCGCGCTGATGATCGTGGTGTTTTCCATGACCGCCGGCCTCACCGGGCTGGAGATCGGCGTGGCGGGCGGTACCGCCGTCGTCGGGCAGAAACTGCTCGAGGCAGTGTTCGGCGAAGACGCGGTCCGCCGGCTTGCGAAGACTGCGCGGGATGACCTCCATGCCCGTTGCCAGCGGCTGCTGCAGGCGGAGCAGCAGAAATTCCTCCAACGCCTGCCGGAGGGCGGCGCGGACACCGGCCGGATCCTGACAGGCCACGCCGCTGCCCTGGCCCGGCTGGCGGACAAGGCATGAGCCGCCACAGCGTAGCCCGTGAGGCGTCACAGCTGGACCGCAGGCTCGAAGCACTCAACGATGCCCGCGAACTCGCCGAAGGCGTCTTGCCGGATGCGGCACTTGACGAGGTGTTCCAGCTCCTCGAACGCGCGAGCTCCCGGCGGTCACTGTCGGCTGATCACACTGTTGTTGGGTTCTTCGGTGCCACCGGCAGCGGAAAATCGTCACTCTTCAACGCGGTCAGCGGCGCTGAAATCGCGACGGCGGCCGCCCGCCGGCCCACAACGTCGGAACCTTTGGCAGGTGTCTGGGGAGCGGACGGCAGCGAGCCGCTGCTGGACTGGCTTGAGTTGCGCAACCGCCACCATGCCGAGCCCGTGACCGGCTTCGCCGACGAGGGCACGGGGCTGATCCTGCTGGACCTGCCGGACTTCGACTCCACCAGGGCCGCGAACCGCGCGATCGTGGAGCGCATGGTTGGCCTGGTTGATGTCCTGGTCTGGGTCCTGGATCCGCAAAAGTACGCCGATGCGGCAGTCCACAACGATTTCCTGGCGCCCCTGGCCGCGCATGGCGCCGTGACCCTGGTGGTCCTCAACCAGGTGGACCGCTTGCCCGAACGGGACGTGCAGCCTGTGCTGGAGTCCTTGAAAGGGATCCTTGCCCGCGACGGGCTGGGCAAGGTCCAGGTCCTGGGCGCATCCGCCCTGAAGGGCACCGGCGTGGACAACGTCCGGGGCGCCATCCGACATGTTGTGGTACAGCGCCAGGCACTTTCACAGCGGCTGGCCGCTGACGTTTCACGGGCCTCCGGGCAACTCCGGGAAGCCGCCGGCACCGGGGAAGCCGCCGGTGTCAGGCCGGCGTCGAAATCCCGGCTCACCGATGAGCTGGCAACGGCCGCCAACGTGCCCGTGGTGGTGGACGCAGTTGCGCGGTCCTACCGCATCGAGTCGACGCGCCGCACTGGGTGGCCGGTGACGCGGTGGCTGTTGCGGTTCCGGCCTGATCCGCTCCGCCGGCTCAACCTGAGAAGTTCTTCCCCGTCCCAGCTTAACCGGACCTCGCTCCCGGCGGCGGGCGCCCCGGAACGCGCCCGGACAGATGCTGCTGTCCGTGAGTTTGCGGACGCGGCGAGTGCGGGCGCACCCGGACCGTGGCGTGCCGCGATCAGGGGTGCCGCCCGGGAGGGGCGGGAGGCGTTGCCGGATGCCCTGGACCAGGCCATCGCAGGCACGGACCTGATGGCGTCCCGGAAGTCCTGGTGGTGGGGCGTGTTCAACGTGGCCCAGTGGCTCGCGCTTCTGACGGTCCTGGGCGGCCTCGGCTGGCTGGGTGTGCTGGCCGGGCTCGGCTATCTCCAGCTGCCCGTGCCCGAGGTTTCCAAGGTGGAGGGCTGGCCGGTGCCGACGCTGTTGGTCGGCGGCGGTGTGGTGTTGGGGATCTTCCTGGCGCTGACTGGAAAATTCATTGGCTCAGGAGCCGCGAGGGCGCGCGCATCCCGGGCCAGGAAACGGCTGCGGGCAGCGGTGGGCGAGGTTGCCCGAGACTTTGTAGTGGAGCCGGTTGAAATTGAGGTCAGCAGGCTCGCTGCGTTCAATAAGGCGCTGAAGGCTGCGGGCGGAAACTAGGGTTCCTAGGCCATGGCGGCTGCGGCGTCCCTGACCTTGATCAGCGTCCGCAGGTTCCGGGTGGTAGTGGTTGCCTTGAACCTGGCCTTGGACGAAATCTTGCTGAACGGGCTGTCCAACGTCCCGCCGGCCGGAGCCAGCCAGGCCAACGCCTCCGGGCCGAGGCGCTTCTGCTGGGTACCTTCAAAGCCTGCGCCGGCGGCGTCAAGCTCATCAAGCATCGCGGTGTCCGATGCCAGCGTGATGTAGGTGTGCGTTGCCTTGTCGTCCGACGGATACGGGCAGGCCGCCACCAGTTCGGAGACGCGCTGTGCCGTCAGGACAACCACCCAGGCGTCGTAGCCGAACGCGTCTCGCAGGCACTTTTCAAGCGTCCGCTTGACCGCGGCAGGATCCTCGTCGCTGGCAAGCACCACGTTGCCGCTGGCCAGCAGTGTCTTCACTTCCGCGAACCCCTGCGATGCAAGCGCAGCCTTGAGGTCCGCCATCTTGATGTTGATCCCGCCGACATTTATCCCGCGGAGGAAGACTGCGTAGCTGTTCATGCCGACAGCCTAGCCGGGCAGCCAGGCCTGGACGGAGGCGAGCCTTCAGTCGTTGCTCTTGCGCAGCGCCTCGGTGAGGAGCCGGGCGGCGTTGCAGACCACCTCGGCGTGCAGGCGGCCCGGCTGGCGGGTGAGCCGCTCGATGGGGCCGGAGATCGAAACCGCGGCGATCACGCGTCCGGACGGTCCCCGGACCGGTGCCGAGACTGAGGCGACCCCGGGCTCGCGTTCGCCGAGGCTCTGTCCCCAGCCCCGCCGTCGTACGCCTGCCAGCACGGTGGGCGTGAAACGGGCGGCCTGCAGGCCCTCGAGAAGCCGGTCGTGGTCTTCCCAGGCGAGCAGCACCTGCGCGGCGGAGCCGGCCTTCATGGAGAGCTTGGTGCCGACGGGGATGGTGTCGCGCAGGCCGATGGGGCGTTCCGCGGAGGCGACGCAAATACGCCATTCGCCCTGGCGGCGGAAGATCTGGGAGCTTTCGCCGGTGGCGTCGCGCAGCTGCATCAGGACCGGCCCGGCAGAGGCGATGAGGCGGTCCTCACCGGCGGCGGAGGCGAGCTCCACCAGGCGGCTGCCGAGGACAAACCGGCCCTGGATGTCGCGGCTTACAAGCCGGTGATGGATCAGGGCGAGGGCGAGCCTGTGTACGGTCGGCCGGGCCAGGCCCGTGGCGGCCACCAGCTGTGCCAGCGTGGTGGGTCCGGCCTCCAAGGCATCAAGCACATGGGCCGCTTTATCAATGACGCCGACTCCACTAGAATTGTCCATGTAATGATATTGCCGTCTCATTATCTGAGATGCAAATCTTTGGGCTGGCACAAAATGCAGCCCTGCTGGTTCAGTGGAACCAAACAGCCAAACAGCAGTGAAGGGAGAAGGCCGTGGCAAAGACATTGGCCGAGAAAGTCTGGGACGCGCACGTGGTGCGCAAAGGTGACGGCGAAGGAGCCAACGCCCAGCCCGACCTCCTCTTCATTGACCTTCACCTTGTCCATGAGGTGACGTCCCCGCAGGCCTTTGAAGGTCTGCGCCTGGCCGGCCGCAGGCTGCGCCGCCCGGACCTCACCATCGCCACGGAGGACCACAACACTCCCACGCTGGACATCCACAAGCCCATTGCCGACCTCACCAGCCGCACACAGATCCAGACGCTGCGCAACAACTGCGCGGAGTTCGGCGTCCGCCTGCATTCGCTCGGCGACGCGGAACAGGGCATTGTGCACGTGGTCGGCCCGCAGCTTGGCCTCACGCAGCCTGGCATGACCGTCGTCTGCGGCGACTCCCACACGTCCACCCACGGCGCGTTCGGTGCCCTGGCCATGGGCATCGGCACGTCCGAAGTGGAGCACGTCATGGCCACCCAGACGCTGTCCCTGAAGCCGTTCAAGACCATGGCCATCAACGTCGAAGGCACGCTGCGCCCGGGCGTTACCGCCAAGGACATCATCCTGGCCGTGATTGCCAAGATCGGCACCGGCGGAGGCCAGGGCTACGTCTTGGAATACCGCGGTTCCGCCATCCGCGCGCTGTCCATGGAAGCCCGCATGACCATCTGCAACATGTCCATCGAAGCCGGTGCCCGCGCCGGCCTGGTGGCCCCGGACCAGGTCACCTACGACTACATGTTTGGCCGCCCGCACGCGCCACAGGGCGCCGACTGGGATGCCGCCGTCGAGTACTGGAACACGCTCAGGACCGACGACGACGCCACGTTCGACGTCGAGGTGGCCCTGGACGCCGACACGCTGGAGCCGTTCGTCACCTGGGGCACCAACCCGGGGCAGGGTGTTTCGCTTTCGGCCAAGGTGCCGTCCCCGGAGGACTTCGGCGACGAAAACGCCAAGGCCGCCGCCGAACGCGCACTGCAGTACATGGGACTGACCGCCGGTACGCCCATGAAAGACATCCGAGTGGACACGGTCTTCCTGGGCTCCTGCACGAACTCGCGCATGGAGGACCTCCGGGCTGCTGCGGACATCATCCGGGGGCGCCAGAAGGACCCCAACATCCGGATGCTCGTGGTACCCGGTTCGGCCCGCGTGCGGCTGGAAGCAGAGGCCGAAGGCCTGGACAAGGTCTTCAAGGACTTCGGCGCCGAGTGGCGCTTCGCCGGCTGCTCGATGTGCCTGGGCATGAACCCGGACCAGCTGGAGGTGGGGGAGCGTTGCGCTTCGACCTCCAACCGTAACTTCGAAGGCCGCCAGGGCAAGGGCGGCCGGACCCACCTGGTATCGCCGGTGGTGGCGGCGGCCACAGCCGTCCGTGGCACCCTGAGTTCGCCGTCGGACCTCGATCCGGCTCCCGAGTCCGCCGCCATCCGCACCAACGCAGCCTAGGAGGCCGCCATGGAAAAGTTCACCACCCACACCGGCGTCGGCGTGCCGCTGCGCCAGAGCAACGTTGACACGGACCAGATCATCCCCGCGGTCTACCTCAAGCGGATCACCCGCACCGGCTTCGAGGACGCACTGTTCTCCGCCTGGCGCAAGGACCCGGCCTTCATCCTGAACCAGGCGCCGTTCAACGCCGGCTCCGTCCTGGTGGCAGGCCCGGATTTCGGCACCGGTTCGTCCCGTGAACATGCCGTCTGGGCGCTGAAGGACTACGGCTTCAAAACCGTGCTGTCGTCCCGGTTCGCTGATATTTTCCGCGGCAACTCCGGCAAGCAGGGTCTGCTGGCCGCTGAGCTCGCCCAGGACGACATCGAGCTGATCTGGAAAGAGCTCGAGAACGCTCCCGGCACCGAAGTCACCGTTGACCTCGTCTCCAAGACTGTCACCTGCGGCACCATCGTGGCACCCTTCGAAATCGACGATTACACGCGCTGGCGCCTCCTGGAGGGCCTGGACGATATCGGCCTGACACTCCAGCACGAAGAGGACATCACTGCCTTCGAGGCCACCCGTCCGGACTTTATGCCCACAACGCTTCCGGCCCGGCTGTCCTAAGCGCCAGCTAAGGCAACGCGGGGTCACATAAGGGCCGATAAAGTCGAATTATCGGGCGTGGAGTGACCCCGCGTTGCCTCCGTCGTTAACGGGCACGACGGCGGAAAACGACCGCGCCGGGCACGCCGTATTTCGGTTCGGTAACGCAACCTCCTATGCTTAGCTGGAGCCTTTGCAAGGATTTTGGGGCGAGTAATCGTAAGGAAACCGGTATATGAGTAGTGTTCTGACAATCCGCGGCGGAGTCCCGCTTACAGGCCGCGTCAGCGTCCGGGGCGCCAAAAACCTTGTTCCCAAGGCCATGGTGGCAGCACTGCTGGGCAACGAGCCGTCGGTGTTGCGGAACGTTCCGGAAATCAAGGACGTCGAGGTTGTCACCTCGCTCCTGCAGCTGCACGGAGTGACGGTGGTCAAGGATCCCCTCAGCGGTGACCTCACCCTGGATCCGAAGGCGGCCAAAACCGCCCCCAGCACGGCGATCGATGCCCACGCCGGTGATTCGCGGATCCCCATCCTGCTCTGCGGACCCCTGATCCATGCGATCGGTGAGGCCTTCATTCCGGACCTTGGCGGCTGCAAGATTGGTGACCGGCCCATCGACTACCACCTGAACGTGCTCCGCCAGTTCGGCGCCGTGGTGGAAAAGCGCCCGGGCGGCATTCACATATCCGCACCCAAGGGCCTGCATGGCGCCAAGATCAATCTGCCGTATCCTTCGGTCGGCGCCACGGAACAGGTGCTGCTCAGCGCCACCCGCGCCGAAGGGATCACCGAGCTTTCCGGCGCCGCCACCGAGCCTGAGATCATTGACCTCATCGCCGTGCTGCAGAAGATGGGCGCCATCATCAGCGTCCAGACCGACCGGACCATCCGCATTGAAGGCGTCCGGGACCTGGGCGGCTACAACCACCGTGCACTCTCGGACCGCAACGAATCGGCGTCGTGGGCTTCGGCAGCACTGGTGACCCGCGGTGACATCTTCGTCGAGGGCGCCTCGCAGCGGGACATGATGACCTTTCTGAACACCTACCGGAAGGTGGGCGGCGGCATGGACATCGGCGAGGACGGCATCCGCTTCTACCACCGCGGCGGCAAGCTCAACCCGCTGGTCCTGGAGACGGATGTGCACCCCGGCTTTATGACCGACTGGCAGCAGCCACTCGTGGTGGCACTGACCCAGGCCGACGGCGTCTCGATCGTCCACGAGACCGTCTACGAAAACAGGTTCGGCTTCACCGATGCGCTCATCCGGATGGGGGCCAGCATCCAGGTGCACCGCGAGTGCCTGGGCAGCGTGCCGTGCCGCTTCGGCCAGCGCAACTTCCTCCATTCCGCCGTCATCTCCGGTCCCACCCAGCTCAAGGGGGCCGACATCGACGTACCGGACCTGCGTGGCGGCTTCAGCCACCTGATCGCGGCGCTGGCCGCTTCGGGCACGTCGCGCGTGACCGGGATCGACATCATCAACCGCGGCTACGAACGTTTCACCGAAAAGCTGTCCGGCCTCGGCGCCGACTTCGACATCACCTCGACGAAGTAGCGGTGGGTACGTGAAGGAAACGGCCAAGAGCCAGGCCACATTTGTTGTGGTCGCGGCCATAGTGCGCACGGTGCTGAACGCAATGATGAACAAGAAGTGGGAAGGCCTGGAGAACCTCCCCGCCGGCGGGTTTATCGCCGCGCCCAACCATTGCACGGAAATCGATCCGCTGATCGTGGGGCACATTCTCTACAACCAGAACCGCGCCCCGCACTTCCTGGCGAAGGCCGGGCTGTTCAAGGTTCCCGTCCTAGGTGCGGTCCTGCGGGCCACCCGGCAGATCCCGGTGGAACGCTCGACGGCGGGGGCGAACCGCTCGCTGCAGCTCGCCCAGGAGATTGTGGCGGACGGCGGGGCCATCATCATCTACCCCGAGGGCACACTCACCCGCGATCCTGGGCTGTGGCCGATGAAGGGCCACACCGGCGCTGCCCGCCTTGCCTTGGAAGGCGGCATTCCCGTGGTGCCGATCGCGCACTGGGGCGCCCATGAGGTGTTCCCGCGTTATGCGAAGCGGTTCCACCTTTTCCCGCGCAGGACATCCCGGGTGATGGTGGGCAAGCCCGTTGACCTCAGCCAGTTCACGGGCCTGCCCCTGGACAAAGCAACGCTGACCGCGGCCACCGAGAAGATCATGGATGCCGTGACCGGTTTGCTGGCCGACATCCGCGGGGAGGAGCCGCCCGCTGAACGCTGGGACCCTTCCAAGCACAATCAAGCCACGCATGGTCGCTTCGTTGAGCGCGGAAATCCTGACGACGCTGCGGATGCCACCTGATGGCTGACGGAACACGTCAGGGTTCGGCCCGCTCTGTCGCCGTCCTGGGTGCCGGTTCCTGGGGAACGACGTTCGCCAAGATCCTCGCCGATGCGGCGGGCGCCGCAGGGGAAGCGCGGAGCATCCGGATTTGGGGCCGCCGCAGCGAAGTGGTGGAACAGATCAACAGCGCACACCGCAACGTCCAGTACCTGAAGGACACAGAGCTGCCGCCCAGCATTACGGCGTCCACGGACGTGCGTGACGTGCTGGCGGGCGCGGATCTGGTGGTCCTCGCAGTTCCGGCCCAGTCACTGCGTCTCCAGCTGCGTGAATGGAAGCCGCTGATCGCCCCTGATGCCATCGTGGTATCCCTGATGAAGGGCCTGGAGCTCGGCACGGACGCCCGCATGAGTGAGGTCATCAGCGACGAACTGAGGATTCCCAAGGACCGCATTGCCGTGGTCTCCGGCCCAAACCTTGCATTGGAGATCGCCCGGGAGGAACCCACAGCTTCTGTGGTGGCCTGTTCCGACGCGGCAGCCGCAGGCTGGATTGCCAGGAGCTGCACCGCACCGTACTTCCGTCCCTACACCACGGCGGACGTGGTTGGTGTGGAAATCGGCGGCATCGTCAAGAACGTCATCGCGCTGGCGGTAGGCATCTGTGAAGGTAAGCAGATGGGCGACAACACCAAGGCCTCGGTGATCACCCGCGGCCTGGCCGAAACGTCCAGGCTCGCCCTTGCACTCGGTGGCGAGGCCCAGACCATGGCCGGCCTGGCCGGCCTGGGGGACCTCGTGGCAACGTGTTCCTCGCCGCTGTCCCGAAACCATACGGCCGGGCGGATGCTGGGCCAGGGACTTACCCTCGAACAGTTGGCCCAGCAAATGACCCAAACCGCCGAAGGCATCAAATCCGGACCTGCCGTGCATGAGCTTGCAGGGAAACTGGGTGTCGAAATGCCCATCACTGCCGCCGTCGTAGCCGTCCTGGCCGGCAAACTATCCGTTGACCAACTGGGGCCGCTGTTGCTGGCCCGGGACCTGAAACCCGAAGGCGATTACTGACGATGTCCGACGATAACCTGACCGCAGCGGACTCAGCCCCCCGGGCCAAACCCCGCGTCGCGGTGCTTTTTGGCGGCCGGTCCAGCGAACACGCCGTGAGCTGCGTGACTGCCGCCGGCGTGCTGGGCGCCATCAACAAGGACAAGTACGACGTCATCCCTATCGGCATCGCCAAGTCGGGGCAGTGGGTGCTGGCCGCGGGGGATACCGCCCAGTGGTCGCTGTCCGCGTCGTCGCTGCCGGAGGTCCCGCCGTCGTCGGAGACTGTGACGCTCGCCGAAATCGGCGGCGAGCATCAGCTGATCGTCGCCTCGCCCAACCAGGTCCCACAGGAACTCGGCACGGTGGACGTTGTGTTTCCGCTGCTTCATGGTCCCTTCGGCGAAGATGGAACCATCCAAGGGCTGCTGGAATTGTCCGATACCCGCTACGTTGGCGCCGGAGTGCTCGCATCGGCTGTCGGCATGGACAAGCACTACATGAAGGTTGTTTTCGAAGCGGCCGGCCTGCACGTGGGGCCGTACATCGCCGTCACTGACCGGCAGTGGGTCAAAGACGCGGAGTCCGTCCGCAAGCAGGTGGACCAGCTCGGCTTTCCCGTGTTCGTCAAGCCGGCACGGGCGGGTTCGTCCATGGGGATCTCCAAAGTGGACTCGCTTGAGGAACTCGACGCCGCCGTCGAGGAAGCCAGACGCCACGACCTCAAGCTGGTCATCGAGGCCGGCATCGTAGGGCGCGAGATTGAGTGCGCGGTCCTGGAGGGACGCGGAACCGATTCCCCCCGTACGTCCATGCCCGGTGAAATTTCCGTCGCCGCCGGCACGCACGAATTCTACGATTTCAACGCGAAGTATGTTGAGGACGACGCCGCCGCATTGAGCTGCCCCGCCGACATCCCCGAGGAAGCCATCGTGCGCGTGCGGGAACTCGCGGCAGCTGCCTTCGACGCTGTAGGTGCGGAAGGCCTGAGCCGCGTGGACTTCTTCTACACGCCCGACGGTGAACTCATCATCAACGAGATCAACACCATGCCCGGGTTTACGCCCAAGAGCATGTACCCGCAGATGTGGGCAGCATCGGGCCTGGACTATGCGGACTTGATCGATGAGCTGATCTACCTGGCCCTGAACCGGAAGACGGGCCTGAGGTAAACCGGAGGCCCGTGGCCCGGTGGTCGAGCCTCTCTTGACCTACTTGCTGGACGGCAGGTTCTGCAGGTCTTCCTGACCCACGCAGTTCCGGCTGGCGGGGATCTTTGCCGCTGAAGCGGAAAGATCCGCCAGTACCGTCGCGGAGCTGATCTTCTCCGGATCCATCAGGATTTCCGTGGCGGGTTCGCGGCCGAAGGTAGTCAGCGTCCACACCGGATCACCCTCCTTGATGACCCAGTCGATGCCGTTGACACTCACGCATCGGTCCGTCGTCGGGCCCGGAACGTTGACGCCGCAGCGGAGGATCACCTGTGACGGGTCCCCCCAGGCGGCAGTGGCCTGGCTGTTGGTTTTCCGCAGGGCAGCATCGCCGATGGCGTCCGGAAGGGCCACCATCATCGGAGCGCAGGCCGGGTTCGCCGCATCGCCGGCGGCCGTGACATCCACAGCCGGGGCACAGGCGGACAGAACAGCTCCTGCGAGGGACGCAGTCAGCAGGATTCCGGACACGCGGACAGGCAAGGAAGAACGGGGATGGTGCATCCATCCAGCCTATCGCCGCTGCCGTGTGGAGCGGGACGCACAACGGACCGTGCGCCCGTTGAGCGCGCCTGATCGTCCAAGCGGTGGATCAGCAATGTCGGTGCCGCGCTGTAGCGTAGGGGCGTGCCTGAAATTCCGTTGACTGAAGAAACAATGACTGTCGCCGCGCTGTCCGAAACCGAATTGCTGGCCCGGATCTTTCCGCGGCTGGACATGGGCGGACCGCACAGTTCCGCAACCCTGCTGGGCCCGGGAGACGATGCCGCCATCGTCGCCGCGCCGGATGGCAGGACGGTAATCAGCATCGATACCCAGGTGCAGGACCAGGATTTCCGGCTTCAGTGGCTCAACGGGTACCGGACCACAGGCTTCGATGTGGGCTGGAAGGCGGCTGCCCAGAACCTGAGCGATATCAACGCCATGGGCGCAGTGGCTACATCGTTGGTGGTGAGCCTGACGTTGCCGCCCGACACCCCTGTCAGCTGGGTGGCGGACCTGGCCGACGGTCTGACTGCGGGAATCCGGGAGCTCGGTGCCACCGGCTGCTCGGTGGCCGGAGGTGACCTGGGCCGCGGCAGGGAAATTTCCGTTACGGTCGCCGTGCTGGGCACACTGGCTGGCGGCAAGGCGGTCCTGCGGTCGGGGGCCTGTGCCGGCGACGTTCTGGCCCTGGCCGGTACGGTGGGCAGGGCCGCAGCCGGGCTCGCCCTCCTGGAGTCGGAGATCGCGGTGCAGTCCCTGGCACCCGCGCAGCGGGTGCTCGTGGAACTTCAGTGCAGACCCCGGCCGCCACTGTCCGCCGGGCCGATGGCCAGGTCAGCCGGTGCCACCGCCATGCTGGATGTCTCCGACGGCCTGGTGCGCGACGGCGGCCGCCTCGCCGCAGCCAGCGGCGTCGTCCTTGACCTTGACCCCGCAGCACTGAAACCTTTCGCGGAAGCCCTGCGCCCGGCGTCGGACCTTCTCAGAGCTGACCCCATGGTCTGGGTGCTGGGCGGGGGAGAGGACCACGGGCTGCTGGCCACATTCCCGGCCGGCGTTCAGCTGCCTGCCGGATTCACTGCGATAGGCTCAGTACAAGCCTTGGGAAGCGCCACACTTCCGGGCGTCACAATTGCGGGCCACGCCGTTGGCACCGGGGGATGGGATCACTTTGCAGACTAAGGTTGCCGCCAACGCGCAAGCGATGAAGCGGTGGTTGGACAAGGCTGAAACCGCCATTGCCAACCACAGCGACCGCCTCAATGCCATCAACATCTTCCCCGTGGCGGACGGTGATACCGGCACCAACCTTTACCTCACCGTTCGGGCGGCCGCCCGTGCCCTGCACAGCGGCCCGGCGGGCCGAGGCGCTGCAGTCCCGGCTGACGCCGGCCACGCGGATGTCGGAGCGGTGCTGGCGCGTGCCGGAAGGGCTGCGATGGAGCAGGCCCGCGGCAATTCCGGAACTCTCTTCTCAGTCTTTCTCTGCGCCGCTGCTGAACCCCTGGCCGGTCACACCCGCCTGACGTCTACCCTCCTGGCCGCCGCGCTGAACCGTGCCCAGATCCGGGCCTGGTCCGCGTTGAGCGACCCCGTGCCAGGCACCATGCTTTCGGTGATGGAAGCCGCGGCCCGGGCCGCGGCGGCAGTGGACGCCGGACACAACGGCGACGACAGCAACCAAGCCCTGGGCAAAGCCCTCGACGCTGCCGTCAACGGCGCGCTGAAAGCAGTAGTCAGCACCGAAAGCCAGTTGGCGGCCCTTGAAGCCGCGCATGTGGTCGATGCCGGGGGCGTTGGTATGCTACTCATCCTCGACTGCCTCCGCTCCGCCGTTCTTGGCGAGGAACTGCGGGGCGAACTCCTCGACGGGCTGCACGGCTTCGACGTCCAGGACCCCCACATCCACGCCGACATGCCGGCTGACGACGGCGTTGAGGTCATGTGCACCATCAGCCTTTCGCCGCTCAGCGCGGCCACGCTGCGCCAGCGACTCGACGAGGTCGGCGAGTCCGTCATCATGAGCCAGGTGGACAGTTTGGCCGATGCTGAAGGCAGCTACCGGTGGCGCGTCCATGTCCACGTCCCCGACGCCGCACCCGCGGTGGCCCTGATCCGTTCCCTCGGCGAGCCCAGCGACATTTCGGTCAGCGAACTCGCCCTGGCCCGCGAACCCGAACCAGCTCCGGTGAACTCCAGTGGGCATGAACGCTGAACTCGACCTGGGCCTGGAACGGCTGATCGGAAGGCGGTCAGCATCGGCTATTGAGAAGCATCTGGGCATCGCTACAGTCGGCGGCCTCCTGAACTACTTCCCTCGCCGCTACCTGAACCGCGGCGAACTGACGCCCATCAGCGAGCTGCCGCTGGACGAAGAGGTCACGCTTTTTGCGCGGGTGCTCTCCAACAGCACTCGCAAGATGCATACGCGGCGTGGTTCCATCACGGACGTTGTGATCACCGACGACGCCGCTTCCCACGGTCGTCCGCGCCTTTCCGCAGTCGGCCCAGGCAGCGGGCACGGCACGCTCAAGATTACGTTTTTTAGCGGACACCGGGCACAGGCGCAGCTCCTGCCTGGCCGGCGGGTGATGTTCTCCGGCAAGGTGACTCGCTACGGAACGTCCCTGGGTTTGACCAACCCGGACTTCCACCTCCTCGACGAGGACCCGGACATGCCGGCAATGGACCCCGAAAAGCTCGCCGCGATGCCCATCCCGGTCTACCCGGCCACCGCAAAGCTCACCAGCTGGTCGATTCAGAAAGTCATCGCCACGCTCCTGGAAACCGTGGATCTGGAGGCCCTGCCGGATCCGCTGCCGGAGGCGGTGGCCCGCAGGGAGAAATTCCTTCCCGTGGCCGAGGCCTACCGGCTCATCCATAGGCCGGAATCGCAGGCTGACTGGATGAAGGCCCAGGAGCGATTGCGCTACCAGGAGGCCCTGGTCCTGCAGGCGGCCTTGGCGCGGCGCCGTGCCCAGCTGGCGGCAGAGGAAGCCACGGCGCGGCGGCCGGCCATCAACGGGCTGCTGGCGGCGTTTGACAGGCAGCTTCCCTTCACACTCACCGGCGGCCAGGCCGCCGTCGGAAAAACGCTGGCCACGGAGCTGGCGCAGGACAGCCCCATGAACCGGCTGCTGCAGGGTGAGGTCGGCTCGGGCAAAACCATCGTCGCGCTGCGGGCGATGCTGCAGGTGGTGGATGCCGGCGGGCAGGCTGCGCTTCTGGCGCCCACCGAGGTCCTCGCCGCGCAGCACTTCGATTCCATCCGGCGGACCCTGGGCTCCCTGTCCCGCGACCCGATGCTGTCCGCGGACGGGCTGCTGGGCAGCCTGGCCGAACGGGCGGTGCAGGTCACCCTCCTCACGGGCTCCATGCCCACCGCCGCCCGGAAACGGGCCATGCTCGACGCCGCATCCGGCGCCGCCGGGATTGTGATCGGCACGCACGCGCTGCTCAGCGGCAACGTCGCGTTCTACGACCTTGGCCTGATCGTGGTGGACGAACAGCACCGGTTCGGCGTGGAGCAGCGGGACGTCCTCAGGTCCAAGGCCAACAAGCCGCCGCACCTGCTGGTCATGACGGCCACGCCCATTCCGCGTACCGTGGCCATGACGATCTTCGGCGACCTCGAAACGTCGGTCCTGGACGAGCTCCCGGCCGGCCGGGCACCGATTTCCACCCATGTGGTGGGCCTCGCCGAGAACCCCGGCTGGGCAGAGCGCATCTGGTCCCGTTCCCGTGAGGAGATCGACGCCGGGCACCAGGTGTACGTGGTGTGCCCCCGGATCGGAACGGACGACGACGGCGACTTCAGCCCGGGGGAAGCGGAACCTTCCGCGGCTGACCTCGCGGGCGACGGCGCTGCGCGGGAGCTCGCGTCCGTGACCGCCGTCGTCGAACATCTCCTGCAGGTGCCGGCCCTGGCCGGGGTGCCCCTTGGGCCGATGCACGGCCGTTTGGACACCGCAGTGAAGTCCGCCGCGATGGCCGACTTCACCGCCAACCGGACCAAGCTCCTGGTCTCCACCACAGTCATCGAAGTCGGCGTCGACGTCCACAACGCAACACTGATGGTGATCCTCGACGCCGACCGTTTTGGCATTTCGCAGCTGCACCAGCTGCGCGGCCGGGTGGGCCGTGGCGGGCTTCCGGGAACGTGCCTGCTGGTCACCAACCTCGAACGCGGGCACCCGAGCCGGCGCCGGCTCGATGCCGTGGCGGCAACCACCGACGGCTTCGAACTGTCGCAGGAGGACTTGAAGCTGCGCCGCGAGGGCGACATCCTGGGCGCTTCGCAGTCCGGCGGCCGCTCCACCCTGAAACTGCTGCGCGTGCTGGAACACGAGGACATCATTGCGCAGGCGCGCCAGGACGCCCAGGAAATCGTGGGCTCAGATCCTGCACTGGCGCGGCATCCGCGGTTGGCGGAGGCCATTGACGAGTACTTGAACCCCGAGAAGGAGGCGTTCCTTGAGCGCGGATAGGAGGCGGCCATGAGCCGCATCATCGCGGGCGCCGCAGGCGGGACCCCCCTGGTCAGCGTCCCCGGCTCCCTGACCAGGCCCACTACCGACCGCGTGAAGGAAGCACTGTTCTCCCGGCTCGAGGCCTTCGGGATCATTGCCGGTGCCCGGGTCCTGGACCTGTACGCAGGGTCCGGATCGTTGGGCGTGGAGAGCGGCAGCCGGGGCGCTGAGGCCGTCGACCTCGTGGAATTCGATGCCAAGGCCAGTTCCGTGTGCCAACGCAACGCGGACCTGATCAACGGCGTGCTGGGCCGCAAGGCAGTGACGGTCCACCGGTCCAGGGTGGAGTCCTTCCTGGAGCGCACGGCCGAGACGGCCAGCTGGGACCTGGTATTCCTGGACCCGCCGTATCCGCTGGATGACCCTGCCCTGTCGGCGGTGCTGGGCAAACTCGCCGATCATCTGGCTCCGGCGGCGGTGGTAGTGGTGGAGCGGTCCTCGCGTTCACCGGAGCCGTTCTGGCCCGCCGGCCTGGAACGGTTTGCCGAGAAGAAGTACGGCGAAACGCGACTCTGGTTCGCGGAGCCATTTGTGCCGGACGCCATCACGCCGGACGTCGTCATTGAGGAGCAGTCGCCGAAGCAGGTTTAGGGCCCGGCCCGGGACGCGGGGAGTCCGCGGCTCAGTCGGCGAGGCCATCCAGGTCCAGGCCGGCCAGAACCTTCGCAGGGTGCGGGCCTCGTGCCGTCAGTTCGGCGGTCCAGGCTGCGGGCCACGGAGTCTGCGTTCCGGCGAGGATGATATTGCCGGGGTAGCGGCCCGCGAACATCCCGGTTTCGGCGAAGGCTGCCACGTCGGTCATGGCGCGGCGCATGGCGGCGGCCTGGCTTCGCACCAGGGTCAGTCCGGGTTCATCACCCACGTTGACGATCAGCAAGCCTTCCGGTCCAAGGCGAGCACGGGCCTCCTGGTAGAACTCCTCGCAGGCGATGTGGGCCGGGGCGTCCGGACCGGAAAAGATGTCCAGGATCACGACGTCGAACTGAAGTGCCGGGTCCAGGTCCGCCAGGGCATCGCGGGCATCGCCGATGACGGTGTGCAGGTCGGTACCGTCAGGCAGGGGGAGTTGCTGCAGGACAAAGTCGAGGAGCTCGCGTTCCAGCTCCACCGCATACTGGACGGATCCGGGCCTCGTCGCCTGGATGTAGCGGGCAAGGGTCAGGGCTCCGGCCCCAAGGTGGAGCGCGGTGATTGGCCGGCCTTCGGGAGCGGCGAGGTCCACAATGTGGCCGATCCGCCGCAGGTACTCGTAAAAGATCTCCTCAGGATGCGCCAGGTTGACGTGGGACTGCTCGGCCCCGCCGATGCTCAGGACGTAGCCGCCGTCGGTGAAAGCATCGGGCTCGATGGACGCGTGCTGTCCCGTGGTCCGCAGGAACCGCGTGGAACGTGTGCCGCCGGGCTCCGCCATCAGAGCTTTCCGCTGAGGGTCGCCAGCCTGGCGGCGGCCTCCTCGAGGAGCTCCACTTTCTTGCAGAACGCGAATCTGAGCAGGCTCCGTGTCCGTTCCGCGCCCTCCGGGTGGCAGAACACGGGGACGGGGATCGCGGCCACTCCCACCAGGCCGGGCAGCCTGCGGGCCAGGTCCACGGAGTCGCCAATGCCAAGGGGTGCGGTGTCCACGTTGACGAAATAGGTTCCCTGCGGCGTGTAAACGTCGAATCCTGCAGCGCGAAGGCCTTCGCTGAGGATGTCCCGTTTCTTCTGGAGAGTGGCCGCAACACCCTGGTAAAACTCATCCGGCAGTGCGAGGCCGGTCGCAATGGCCGCCTGGAACGGGGTACCGGAGCTGTAGGTCAGGAACTGCTTGACGGTGCGGACGGCCGCCACCAGGTGTTCCGGGCCGGTCAGCCAGCCGATCTTCCAGCCGGTGAAAGAAAAGGTCTTTCCGGCAGACGAGATGGTGATGGTCCGCTCAGCTGCACCCGGCAGGGTGGCGACAGGAATGTGCCTGGCCCCGAAAGTGAGGTGCTCGTACACCTCGTCGGTGATGATGAGGCAGTCATGCTTTGCGGCAAGCTCAACGACGCGCTGCAGCACCTGGCGGGGGAAGACCGCGCCGGTGGGATTGTGCGGGTTGTTCAACAGCACCACCCTGGTGCGGTCGGTGAAGGCCGCCGCCAGGGCTGTCATGTCAGGGTAAAACTCGGGAGCCAGCAGCGGGGCGGTGACGTGGGTGGCGCCTGACAGGCCGATGACGGCGCCGTACGAGTCATAGAACGGCTCAAAGGTCAGCACCTCGTCGCCGGGGCCAACGAACGCCAGCAGCGTTGCGGCGATACCCTCTGTGGCGCCGGTAGTGACGATGACCTCGGTGTGCGGGTCCGGAGCCAGCCCGTAGAACCGTTCCTGGTGGGTAGCCACGGCCTCACGGAGTTCCAGGATGCCCTTGCCGGGCGCGTACTGGTTGGCCCCGGCTTCGATGGCGGCCATCGCTGCCGCCTTGATTTCCCGCGGTCCGTCCTCGTCAGGAAAGCCCTGCCCGAGGTTGATGGCGCCGGTCTGCGCCGCCAGCGTGGTCATCTCTTCGAAGATGGTGACGCCCAGTTGGCCGGCAGGTCCCAGAAGGTTGGCGCCTGAGGCAGTGCGCTGCCACGGGGCAGGCACGGTGGGCATGGAAAGGTCCCGTGGTGGATGCATCCAGTCATGGTATCCCGGCCGTCCCATGCGGTAGGTTCGGTGCATGAGACGCGCTGTCTGCCCCGGATCCTTTGACCCCATTCACAACGGCCATCTCGAGGTCATCGCCCGTGCCGCCGGCCTCTTCGATGAGGTGATCGTGGCGGTTTCGACCAACTATGCGAAGAAGTACATGTTCAGCCTGGGGGACCGCCTGGATATGGCGCGCGAAACCCTGGCATCCCTCAAAGGCATTGTGGTGGAGCCGGTGGGCGACGGTCTTCTGGCCGAGTACTGCCGCCAGCGCGGTGTCTCCGCGATCGTCAAAGGTCTCCGCTCATCCTCAGACTTCGACTACGAACTTCCGATGGCCACGATGAACCGCCAGCTCAGCGGTGTGGAAACGGTGTTCCTGCCCGCGGAGGCGCACTACCTGCATTTGTCATCCACCCTCATCAAAGAGGTGGCCGGGCTGGGTGGCAGCGTGTCCGACTATGTGCCCCGGTCGGTACATAAAAGGTTGCTCGCGGGCGGGTCTGCGCCCGATCAGCCGGCAAGAGGGTAGGCTAGTCCGGTACTTCGGCGTCCGCTGCCTTGTGGTTCGCAGGCCTGGTTTGAGTCCCTGCGGTTCTTCAGGCTAAGATGGTACGTCGGTCATATGTTCAACAGGAGTTCTCATTAAACGAGATGCTAGTTCGCCCTTGGCGTTCGACGTCAAGGACCTCGGGCGCAGCCCGGGCAGCATGCGGACACTGAAGGAACATGTACCCGCACCAAGTGATCTTGGTGTGGCACTCATTGGCGTTCAGGAAGGCTCGGACATCGAGCTGGATCTGAGGCTTGAGGCCGTACACGAAGGAATCCTGGTATCAGGAACCGCAGTCGCCGAAGTAACAGGCGAATGCGGCAGATGCCTGGATCCCCTTGCGTATGACCTTGAGGTCAATGTGCAAGAACTTTTCTTCTATGAGGGCGTTGTGCTTTCGGACGAAGAAGACGAAGAAGAGCAATATCGAGTCGAGCGCGATGTTATCGATCTTGAGCCGGTGTTGCGGGACGCAGTTGTAACCATGCTGCCGTTCCAGCCGGTGTGCCGGGAAGACTGCCAGGGCCTTTGCTCCGAATGTGGAGTCCGCCTGGAAGACGAGCCGGGGCATCACCACGAGATCGTAGATCCTCGCTGGGCCGCCCTAGCCGACTTGGCTAAGCCTGACCGGCAAAACTGATTTGTACGTGTTTGTCTAGAGAGAAATGAGTTAGCCGTGGCTGTCCCGAAGCGGAAAATGTCTCGCTCGAATACCCGCGCCCGCCGCTCCCAGTGGAAGGCAACTGCCCCCCACTTGGTGAAGACTGTCGAAAACGGCCAGGTTACCTACAGCCTGCCGCACCAGGCAAAGGTCGTTACCGACTCGGCTGGCACCGCGCTGTTCCTTGAGTACAAGGGCCGCAAGGTCGCAGACGTCTAATCGGCCGCTTGGGCTGACATGATGTCTTCAACTGAAGAGCTTCTGAAGCGTCTCGGTGTCTCCATTGACGCCGGGACGCTTCGTCTTGCTCTCACGCACCGTTCCTACGCCTACGAAAACGGCGGCATCCCCACCAACGAGCGGCTCGAATTCCTGGGCGACTCCATCCTGGGCTTCTCCGTGACCGATGCCCTGTACCGGGACAACCCCACACTGCCCGAAGGCGACCTCGCCAAACGCCGCTCCGCGGTTGTCAGCACGCGAGCCCTCGCCGGCATCGGCCGCAGCCTGGGCATCGGGGACTATATCTACCTGGGGCAGGGCGAAAAGCTCACCGAGGGCAAGAACAAGGCCTCCATCCTGGCGGACACCATGGAGGCACTCATTGGTGCCACGTACGTGTCCAACGACATTGAGACTGCCCGTCAGCTGGTCATGCGCCTGATTGGTCCGCTCCTTAGGGATGCGGGCGCACTCGGCGCCGGCACGGACTGGAAGACCAGCATCCAGGAACTGGCAGCCAGCCGGCAGATGGGCACTATCTACTACGCCGTTGAGGGGACGGGGCCGGACCACGCCCGTACTTTCACGGCTGTCCTGAATATCGGGGGCAAGCCATATGGCAATGGGTCGGGCCATTCGAAGAAGGAAGCGGAGCAGGAAGCTGCCGCGGACGCCTGGCGGCAGCTCTCCCCAGGCGCGGGAGCCGCCGTGGCCTCAGCGGCGGAGGGCACATCGCCAGAGTCCTCCCGCAGCGTCTAGGCTGAGCCGTGCCCGAACTGCCTGAAGTCGAAGTAGTCCGCCGCGGACTGGTGAGTTGGGTCCGCGGCCGGACCATCACATCGGTGGACGTGCTGGACCCGCGCTCCCTCCGCCGCCATGCCCTGGGCGCCGAGGATTTCAGGGGCAACCTCCAGGGTGCCACGGTGGTGGACGTGGTGCGCCGGGGAAAATTCCTTTGGATGCCGTTGCGTGAGACACCCGGCGCCACCGACACGCCCACCGTCGCACTGATGGCCCACCTCGGGATGAGCGGCCAGCTCCTGATGCAGGACAGCGACGTGCCGGACGAGAAACACCTCAAGGTCAGGCTGCGCCTGAGTCCTGTGGCCGGTATGCCCGAACAGCTCAGGTTTGTTGATCAGCGGATTTTCGGCGGATTGTTCGTCACCGGCATGGTTCCCACGGACGACGGCGGCCCGGGCGGTCAGGCGGAATCTCCCGTTGCGCTGATCGCCGAGGAAGCCTCCCACATCGCCCGGGATCCGCTGGACCCGGCATTTTCCTTTGACCTTTTTTACAGCCGGCTGCGGAAGCGCAAGACGGGCCTCAAACGCGCTCTGTTGGACCAGGGCCTCGTATCGGGAATCGGCAACATCTATGCTGACGAGTCCCTGTGGCGGGCAAAACTGCATTACGCCAGGCCGACCGATACGCTGCGACGCGGCGACGCGGAACGGCTCATCACCAGCGCGCGCGAAGTCATGCTGGACGCACTTGCCGCCGGCGGTACCAGTTTTGATTCGTTGTACGTCAACGTCAACGGGGCCTCTGGTTACTTCGACCGCTCCCTGAACGCCTACGGGCGGGAAGGGAGACCCTGCAGCCGTTGCGCCGCCGTCGGGATTAACTCCATACTCCGCCGCGAGGTGTTCATGAACCGCTCGTCCTACACCTGCCCGGTCTGTCAGCCGCGCCCGCGCAACGGTCGCTGGTAGGCCGCCGTCGCCCTGCCGGCCATGATCGGACGCTGCCCAGTGCAGGGACAGACACCCGGAAATCCGTGGAAACCCGCAGGGACGCAGTAGATTTGGGGCAGCAAAGCAGCCGCTTCAGCCATTCAGGAGACCAGAAACACCTTGCACCTCAAAAGCCTTACCGTCCGTGGGTTCAAGTCGTTTGCGTCGGCCACGACCTTCGATTTTGAGCCCGGAGTCACGGCAGTGGTGGGGCCGAACGGTTCCGGCAAGTCCAACGTGGTGGACGCCCTCTCCTGGGTGATGGGGGAGCAGGGAGCCAAAACGCTCCGCGGCGGCAAAATGGAGGACGTCATTTTCGCCGGGACTTCCGGGCGGCCGCCGCTTGGCCGGGCCCATGTGTCCCTGACGATCGACAACGCGGACGGGGCGCTGCCCATCGAATACAGCGAGGTCACCATCTCGCGGACCCTCTTCCGCACCGGGGGCTCTGAATACGCCATTAACGGCGCCAGCTGCCGTCTGCTCGACATCCAGGAACTGCTCTCGGATTCCGGTATGGGCCGCGAAATGCATGTCATCGTGGGCCAGGGGCAGCTGGACAAGGTCCTGCACGCCACTCCGGAGGACCGCCGCGGCTTCATCGAGGAAGCGGCCGGGATCCTCAAGCACCGCCGCCGCAAGGAAAAAACGGTGCGCAAGCTTGAGGCCATGCAGGCGAACCTGCAACGGCTGAGCGACCTGACGGGGGAGATCAGGCGCCAGCTCACGCCCCTCGGCAAGCAGGCGGATGTGGCGCGGCGTGCCCAGCGGGTCCAGTTCGATGTCCGGGACGCACGCGCACGGCTGTTGGCCGACGACCTCGTCCAGCAGCAGGGTTCTCTCGAGCAGGACGTGGCTGACGAAACGGCGCTGAAGGCCCGCCGTGCCGTCGTGGAGCAGCAGCTGGAGGAGGGGCGCCGCCAGCAGGCAGCTGTGGAACAGCTCGCCGCCGAGGCCACGCCAAAGCTCAACGCCGCGCGGGATACCTGGTACCGGCTCTCCGCGTCCAGGGAGCGGCTCCGTTCGCTGGGCTCACTGGCCCAGGAACGCGGCCGGCTGCTGGGCGCCGTTGATGCTGAACCGTACTCGGGCAGGGATCCTGAGCAGCTGGAACGGCAGGCCGTCCGGGTCCGGGACGAGCTGACGGAGCTGGAGCGCCACATCCTGGACCGGCGCAGCGTGCTGGACTCAGCGACGGCTGCGAAGACCGGGGCCGAACTCGAGGCGTCTGCCGAGGAAAAAAGGCTCACTGCCGTCCTGCGGGCCGCAGCGGACCGGCGCGAGGGCTTGGCGAAACTTGCCGGAGCCGTTGGTGCGGCAAGATCGCGGGTTGAATCAGCGCAGGCCGAACTGGGCAGGTTGCGGGAATCACTCGCCGCCGGCCAGGAACGCCGCCGCCGGGCCCAGTCGGAGTTCACCGCCCTCGAAACCCAGGTGGCGGGGGTCGAAGAGGGGGAGGAAAGCCTCGACGCCGACTACGAGGACGCCAGCGCAGGGCTCGACGCCGTCGTCCAGGAGATTGCCGATCTGACCTCCGCAGGGGGAGAAGATGTCCGCCAACGTGACGCCCTCGTGGCCCGACGGGACGCACTGCAGCTCGGCCTTAACCGAAAAGACGGCACGGCGCACGCCCTCAACTCCGGGCTGGATGGCGTTGTGGGCACGCTTGCCTCGGGCCTCACCATTCAGCCGGGTTATGAAACGGCGATTGCCGCGGCACTGGGCGATGCCTCCGAAGCGATAGTGGTCCGGGATCCAGCCGTGGCCGCAGTCGTGGTGCACCTCCTGAAGGACGACGATGCGGGGCGTGCCTCCCTGCTACTGGCGTCTGCTTTGCCCCTGCCGGACGCAAACTCCGGCCCGGGCGGACCCTTGCCGGCGGGCGCAAGCTGGGCTGTGGACCTGGCATCCGGCGGGGGCGTCACCGCACCCGCCGTGGCCGCGCTCCTGACCGGGGTGGCAGTTGTTGAAGACCTGGATGCTGCGGGGCTGCTGGTTGCCGAACGCCCGGACCTGACAGCCGTGACCCGGGCCGGGGACGTGTTTACCGCCCTCACAGTGACTGGAGGCTCGGCGAAGGTTCCGTCCTTGCTTGAGGTGCAGGCCGCCGTGGACGACGCTGAGGCCCGGCTGGCCGTTGTCACCGCGGATCTGGAACGGAACAGGTTCGCCCTGGCCGGCGCCGAGGTCCGGCGCGCCGAGGCCCGGACGAGGGCAGAGGCTGCCCTGGACCGCCTGCACGATTCCGACGCCCGGCTGGCGGCTGTGGCCGAAAAGCTCGGCCACCTGAACTCCATCCTTCGCAGCGCCGTCGGCGAAAGCGACAGGCTGGCCACCTCCCTGGCCAGGGCCGAGGCCAATGTTGTGACCGAGGAACAGGCGCTCGCCGCCGTTGCGGCGCGGCTGGCTGCGGCGCAGGAGGCGCCCGCCGAAGAGGAACCCTCCACCGAACACCGTGATGCGCTCGCCTTGGCCGCATCCCTGGCCAGGTCCGCGGAGATGGACGCGAGGCTGTCGCTGCGCAGCACGGAAGAGCAGCTGACCGCCACCCGCAACCGGGCCCTCTCGCTGGAACGGGCCGCGGCCACCGAACGACGGGCGCGTGAAGAGGCTGCAGAACGGGCGCGGCGCCGTCGGATCCAGGCCAGACGGGCGGCCGCCGTCTCCGCTGCGGTGGAGCTGGCAATCCGGTTCATCGATGTTTCTGTTGAGCTGGCCCGGCATGAACGTGACCTCGCCGAAGAGAACCGGGAAGAGCGGGACCGTGCACTGCTGGCGACCCGGACAACCAATGATGCGCTGGCCCGCGAACTGGCAGAGCTGACCGACTCGGTTCACCGGGACGAACTGGCCCGCGCCCAGCAGCGGGCGCGGATTGAAGCCCTGGAAACACGTTCCATCGAGGAACTCGGGATCACCCCCGACGTGCTGGTGGCGGACTTCGGCCCGCACGTTCCCGTGCCCGTCCCCGCGGACGAAAGCGGGGACAAATGGGCGGCACTGCGGACACCCGTGGACGACGACGGCACACCGGTCCCCGAAGGCAAGCCCTTTGTCCGCGAGGAACAGGAGAAGCGCCTCCGGAAAGCCGAGAGGGACCTGTCAGCCCTGGGCAAGGTCAACCCGCTGGCACTGGAGGAGTTTGCGGCCCTGGAGGAACGCCACCAGTTCCTCAGCACCCAGCTGGAGGACCTGAAATCCAGCCGCAAGGACCTGCTGGACATCATCAAGGAAGTGGATGACCGGGTCCAGCGCGTCTTCACCGAGGCCTTTGAGGACACCCGGGACCAGTTCGTCCACGTGTTTGAACGCCTCTTTCCCGGCGGCGAAGGCCGGCTGGTCCTGACGGATCCTTCGGACATGCTCACCACCGGAATCGAAGTCGAAGCACGACCTGCCGGCAAGAAAATCAAGCGCCTCTCACTGTTGTCAGGAGGCGAACGGTCCCTCACCGCCGTCGCACTCTTGGTTGCCATCTTCAAAGCCCGCCCCTCGCCGTTCTATGTCATGGACGAGGTAGAAGCGGCCCTTGATGACACCAACCTCGGCCGGCTTATCACCATCTTCGAAGAGCTTCGGGAGTCCAGCCAGCTGATCGTGATCACCCACCAGAAACGGACCATGGAAGTGGCTGATGCGCTGTACGGCGTCACCATGCGCGGGGACGGCGTGTCCACCGTCATCAGCCAGCGCTTGGGCGCCGACGTCTAGAGTCCGCGCAGGTGGCGGCCCCGAACGCCTGCCACGTTTGTGAGAAGCTAGGGGAGTGAATGACATCCTCCCCATTATTCTGTCCATTGTTGCTGCCCTGGCGGTTATTGGCGGGCTGATCCCGGTCCTGTTGAAGACGCGGAAGAACATCACCCAGTACCCCGGGACCCGCGACGCCAACGATCCCCCCACCCCGCAAGGCGGTGGCACGCTGCTCGAGGACGCGCCGGTGGTTCCGGCCGAGCGCAACGCTCCCGCCGGCGTCGACCTCGAAGACCTCGAGGTCACCGATGTACCCGATGACGTGGCTGGCCTGGAAACCATCCAGGTTGAGACCCCCCTTCCCGTCGCCGGCCGCCTGACCCGCCTCCGTGAGCGCCTGGTCCGGTCGAACAACATCCTCGGCAAGAGCCTGCTCGCGTTGCTGTCCAGCGACAAGATCGACGAGAGCGTCTGGGACGAAGTGGAGGAGACCCTCCTGCTGGCCGACCTCGGCACCGAACCCACCATGCAGCTGGTCGACGCCCTCCGGGAGCGCGTGAAAATACTCGGCACCAGGACCCCCGAGCAGGTCAAGGCACTGCTCCGCGAGGAACTGATCAAGCTCGTGGATCCCACCATGGACCGCGCCCTGCGCACCGACCGGCACGCGGACAAGCCGGCCGTCGTGCTGGTGGTAGGCGTCAATGGCGTGGGCAAGACCACCACCGTGGGCAAGCTCGCCCGCGTGCTCGTTGCCGAGGACAAGGACGTCCTGCTGGGCGCGGCGGACACGTTCCGCGCGGCAGCCGCGGAACAGTTGGCCACGTGGGGCCAGCGTGTGGGTGTTCCCACCGTGAAGTCCGACGTCGACGGCGCGGACCCGGCGTCCGTCGCCTATGAGGCGGTCAAGGCGGGCATTGACCAGGAAGTCGACGTTGTCATGATTGACACGGCGGGCCGCCTGCAGAACAAGACCGGCCTCATGGACGAACTCGGCAAGGTCAAGCGCGTCATCGAGAAGCTGGCCGAGGTGGATGAGGTACTGCTGGTGCTGGACGCCACCACCGGCCAGAACGGCCTGAACCAGGCCCGCGTTTTCTCGGAGGTCGTGAACATCACCGGCATCGTCCTGACCAAGCTGGACGGGACCGCCAAGGGTGGCATCGTGGTGGCCATCCAGAAATCACTCGGCGTGCCGGTCAAGCTGATCGGTCTTGGCGAAGGCGCCGATGACCTGGCTCCGTTCGAAGTTGAAGGCTTTGTCGACGCCCTGCTGAACTAGGGACCGGGTCCACGCCACGGGTCGACACCAACGAGGGGTGAGTTCCCGCCGCTAAGCACAGGCTTTAGCGGCGGGAACTCACCTCTCGTTGCGTTTCAGCGGCTCGCGCGTCACGGACCAGCAGGCCGCCGCGAGCACCAGCACACCGCCGGTGACGCCGAAGGCCCAGCCGTAGCCGAGCCGGTCCGCCAGGACGCCCACCAGCACCGGTCCGGCAATGGCCCCGACGTCCGAGGTCATCTGGTAGGCCGCCAGGACCCGCCCGCCGGACCGTTCATTGCCAATGACATCCGCGACGGCGGCCTGCTGGGCAGGTCCCAGCAGGCCGGACCCCACCCCGGCCACAACCGATGCGGCGAGGAACCAGCCCAGGTGGGACGTGAAGCCGATGGCGGCTGTGGCGAGTCCGGCGACCAGGAGCCCCACGACCATCAGCGGCCGCCTGCCCAGGCTGTCCGCCAGCCGGCCGGAGAACGTCAGTGCAGCGGCATTGCCCGCGGCGAAAACGGCCAGCGCAAGGCCGGCGGCCTCGGGACCGGCGCCCAGCGCAGCAACGGCAAACAGCGGGACGGTGGCCATCCGTACACCGAATGTGGCCCAGCCGTTGGCGAAGCTGGACAGCAACGCCGAGCGGTACACACCAGTTCCCCAGGCCTCGGCGAAGCGCATGTCCGGGGCGCGGCCCACTGCGGACCGGTCCGCGGACGGCGCGTGGCTGAGCTGGGTCTGCACCACCGCGGCAGCAAGGATCAGCGCGGCGGCGTAGCAAAGGAACGGCACCCGCAAGCCGAATCCGGCGAGCAACCCACCTACCACAGGGCCCAGGACGCTGCCGATCAGGAACGCGGACGCGTAAGCGCCGGATACCCTGCCCCGGCTTTCCGGCGGCGCCAGCCGCACCACAAGGGCCATGGAAGCCACCGTGAACATCACCGAGCCCACGCCGCCGAGCCCCCGGAAGACCAGCAGCTGCCAATAGTCCTGGGCAAAGGCGCACGCCGCCGTTGATACGGCCACAATCAGCAGCCCCGCCACATATACGGGCCGCTCACCCCATCGGCCGATCAGGGCCCCGCCCGCCGGCGCGAACACCAGCCGCATGAAGGCGAAGATGCTCACGATCACGGCGGCGGCCGTTGCCCCGACGTCGAAAGTGGTGGCGAACTGGGGCAAGACCGGTGCCACCAGGCCAAAACCGAGTGCAATCAGGAACGCCGCAGCGAGCATCACCTTGATGTCGCGCGGAAGCGTGGGCCTCTGCGGGCGGATAACAGACAAGATCCGTGTTGTGGCGCGGCTCACGCGTGATGTTGCCGTCATGGGGCGGGAATCCTTGCAAGGTAGGCAGCCGGTGGCCGGCGGCAGTGGTGAAACATAACCGTAACAAGCCAGATATGCACCATTTACTTCCGGGAGGTTGTTGTAACAATCCGGCAATGTAAATCCTCCGCGGGCGAAACACGGCAGCGACACACTCGATACAGGACGCAAAAGGCGTTAGTAAGGCGGAGCATTCCGCAGCATCGATCATAGGGAGGACGTGCACCATGGAACTTACCGCAGGTCACGTATGGCTCATGGTGGCAGCAGCACTCGTGCTGTTCATGACACCGGGTCTGGCATTTTTCTACGGCGGCATGACGCGCGCCAAAGCTGCACTGAACATGATGATGATGAGCTTCATCTCCATCGGCATGGTCGGCGTGGTCTGGGTGCTCTGGGGCGCTTCGATGAGCTCCGGCGAGGGCTTCATGCAGATTGTCGGGAACCCGTTCGCCACCTTCGGCCTTGAAGGCATCACCAGCCCGGACGGGCTCATCAAGGTCGGCTACGCCGCCACCTTCGCCATCATCACGGTGGCACTCATCAGCGGCGCGATCGCTGACCGCGCCAAGTTCGGCGCCTGGGCCCTCTTCGTCCCCGTCTGGGTCACGCTCGTCTACTGCCCCCTGGCCTACATGGTCTGGGGCGGCGGCCTCTTCGGCCCGGAAGGCGCCATTGGCCAGGCGCTCGGCCCGGCCATCGACTTCGCCGGCGGCACCGTGGTCCACATCAACGCCGGTGTGGCAGCCCTTGTTCTGGTCCTGATCATCGGCAACCGCCGCGGCTTCGGCAAGGACCCCAACCACCGCCCGCACAACATCCCGTTCGTGATGCTCGGTGCAGCCATCCTGTGGTTCGGCTGGTTCGGCTTCAACGGCGGCGCGGCCACAACTGCTGAGCAGGGCGGCCTGATCTGGGTCAACACCCTCGCAGCCCCGGCCGCGGCAATGCTCGGCTGGCTCGTCACCGAACGCATCCGCGACGGCCACCCCACCTCCCTTGGT
The DNA here is from genome assembly GCF_024294965.1 of Pseudarthrobacter humi. NCBI lineage: Bacteria > Bacillati > Actinomycetota > Actinomycetes > Micrococcales > Micrococcaceae > Pseudarthrobacter > Pseudarthrobacter humi. The sequence continues at coordinate 26,218 of NZ_JANCLV010000014.1, read as the reverse complement.
GCTGCCTCCGGCGTGGTTGCCGGCCTGGTTGCCATCACCCCGGCCTGTGCCAACGTCAGCCCGGTGGGCGCACTCGGTCTCGGCGTCATCGCCGGTGTCGCTTCGGCCCTGGCCGTCGGCCTCAAGTTCCGCTGGGGCTTCGATGACTCCCTGGACGTTGTGGGCGTTCACCTGGTCTCCGGCATCATCGGAACGGTGGCCCTGGGCTTCATCGCCCTCCCCACCGACGGTGTGGGCGGCGGCCTCTTCTACGGCGGCGGCGCGACCCAGCTTTGGGCCCAGCTCGCAGCAGCCGGCATCGCCATCGCGTACTCGGCAATCCTCACGGCGATCATCGCCTACGCCATCCACAAGACCATGGGCTTCCGCGTCTCGCAGGAGCAGGAAGTTGTTGGTGTTGACCTCAGCCTGCACGCGGAGACGGCGTACGAGTTCGGAGTGGGCGGCCACGGCGGGAGTTTCCAGCCACTCCACGAACTGATCACGGGCAAGGGAACGGCCACTGAAGGCGGAGCAGCCGGCTCCAAGAAGACCGAACCGGCAGCGGGCAAGGAAAGCGTGGAAGCATGAAACTGATCACAGCTATCGTCCGCCCGGAGAAGCTCGAAGCCATCCGGGAAGGCCTGGAGTCCTACGGAGTCCAGGGGCTGACGGTCAGCGCGGCCAGCGGCTACGGCCGCCAGCGAGGCTACACGGAGGTTTACCGCGGAGCTGAATACAACGTGGACCTCCTGCCAAAGATCCGGGTTGAAGTCCTCGCCACCGACGAGCAGGCAGATGACATCCTGGACGTCATCATCGCCAGCTCCAACACGGGCCGCGCGGGCGATGGCAAGGTCTGGACCGTGGACGTCTTCGAAGCAGTCAGGGTCCGCACGGGAGAACGCGGCGTCGCCGCCATCTAGCAGTCCGGAAGCTGATTGATCGGCAAAGCCGACTGTTCCACACAAAAGAGCGGGCAGGGAACCTCGAAGGTTCCCTGCCCGCTCTGTTTGTCGGGACCCACGGAGCCGCCGCTCAGCCAGCCAGCGGACACTTAGCCAGCCGCCTCGGAACGTGGCCATCCGGCGGGGCCGGCCGAGCCGGCGTCGTACTTTTCCAGCGGCACCGTGCCCCGCTGCCAGGCCTTCAGCACCGGTTCAAGAATCCGCCAGCAGTCCTCCGCCGTGTCGCCGCGCACCGAGAGCAGCGGGTCGCCACTCAGGACGCCCTCCAGCACTTCCCCATAGGGCAGCAATTCAGAAGCACTGAGCTCCGCATTCAGCGTTGTCCGGCTCAGGCTCAAGATGCTGCCGGGGCCGTTCACGTCGACGTCGAACGCCAGGGTATCCGGCCCGAACCCGATCCGCAGCTGGTTGGGGGAGTCCACGCCCGTGAATCCTGCCGGCAGATGCGGGACAGGGCGGAAGGTGACCACGGCTTCCTTGCGTTTCACCCCGAGGGCCTTGCCCGACCGCAGGATGAACGGGACCCCCTTCCAGCGCCAGTTGTCGATGTCCACCCGGACTTCCGCCAGGGTCTCTGTCCCGCGGGCTGCGTCCACGCCTTCTTCCTGCGTGTAGTCCGGGACGTTCCGGCCGGCAATCGAACCCGCCGTGTACGTGGCCCGGCGGGTGGAGTTCGCGTACGGCGCACTGATGCTGCTGGCGCGGAGCACGGCGGCGATGGCGTCCCGGAGGTCCCGTTCCCCGATGGTGGCCGGCGGCTCAATGGCCATCAGGGCCATGATCTGGAGCAGGTGGCTCTGGATCATGTCGCGCAGGGCACCGGCGTTGTCGTAATACCGCGCCCTTCCCTCCAGTGCCAGGTCCTCGTCGAAGATGATCTCGACCTTCTCCACATGCTCGCGGTTCCAGACGGGTTCCAGGAAATTGTTCGCAAAACGCAGGCCCAGGATGTTGAGCACCGTCGCCTTGCCCAGGAAGTGGTCCACCCGGTGAATGTGGTCCTCCGGCACCAGCGCGGCGAGTGTGTGATTAAGGGAACGGGCCGAGGCAACACCAGCGCCGAACGGCTTCTCCATCACCAGCCGTGTTCCGGCCGGAACCTGGTCGCGGTGCAGTGACTCGCAGGCCAGCTGGCTGACATGTGGAGGCAACGCAAAATAGATCGCGGTGGGGCCCTCCAGGCCCGAGAACAATGCCGCCAGGGCTCCGTCCGCCGTAACATCCAGCTGGTGGTAGGGGGTAGCTTCCGCCAAGGCACTGAGTGCCTTCTTGCCAGCAGCGTCGGCGGCCTCCGCGGCGGGGGCGAAGGCTTCGTGGACCCGGGTCCGCCACTTTTCCGGCGTCCAGGCATCGGAGCCGGCGCCCACCAGGGTCAGGCCATCGGCGCGGCCGCTCGCCACCAGCCGGGCCAGTCCCGGGAGCAGGAGGCGTCCCGTCAGATCGCCTGAGGCACCCAGAATGAGCAGGGTTTTTACACTTGTTTGGCTGGTCACCCTGCCAGCATGTCATCCGGCAAGCCCGACTTGGTACCCTAGATAGTCGAGTCCCCCCTGTAAATCCACTGAAAGAAGTGCGCGGCGCGTGTTTAATTCACTCTCTGACCGGTTGACAGCAACCTTCAAGAATCTCCGTGGCAAGGGCCGCCTCACTGAGGCCGACGTCGATGCCACAGTCCGGGAGATCCGCCGCGCTCTCCTGGATGCCGATGTCGCCGTGCCCGTGGTGCGTGAGTTTACGGCCCGCGTCCGCGAGCGTGCCCTCGGGGCAGAGGTATCGGGGGCCCTGAACCCCAGCCAGCAGATCGTCAAGATCGTCAATGAGGAACTTGTTGAGATCCTCGGTGGCGAGACCCGCCGGATCCGCCTTGCCAAGACCGGTCCCACCATCATCATGCTGGCCGGCCTCCAGGGTGCCGGCAAGACCACCCTGGCGGGCAAGCTCGCCAAATGGCTCAAGGCCCAAGGCCACAGCCCCCTGCTGGTGGCATGTGATCTCCAGCGGCCCAATGCCGTCACCCAGCTCCAGGTTGTCGGCAACCGCGCCGGCGTGCCCGTTTTCGCGCCGCACCCCGGAGCCACTTCGGAACTGGAGCACCCCGCCGGTGACCCGGTCGCCGTCGCCCGCGCCGGCGTCGAGGAAGCGCGCCAGAAGCTGCACGACGTCGTGATTGTTGACACCGCCGGGCGCCTCGGTGTTGACGCCGAGATGATGGAGCAGGCGAGCGAGATCCGCCGCGCCATCGTCCCCAATGAAGTGCTGTTCGTGATCGACGCCATGATCGGGCAGGACGCCGTGAACACGGCTGTGGCGTTTGACGAGGGTGTGAACTTCACCGGAATCGTGCTGTCAAAGCTCGACGGCGACGCCCGCGGCGGTGCCGCACTCTCGGTTGCGTCGGTCACCGGTAAGCCGGTGATGTTCGCCTCCACCGGCGAAGGCGTGGATGACTTTGAGCTGTTCCATCCGGACCGCATGGCCTCCCGCATCCTGGACATGGGTGACGTCCTCACCCTGATTGAGCAGGCCGAAAAGAACTGGGACAAGGACGAGGCCGCCCGGATGGCGAAGAAATTCGCCGACCAGGAAGACTTCACCCTCGACGACTTCCTCTCCCAGATGCAGCAGATCCGCAACATGGGCTCCATGAAGAAGATGCTCATGATGATGCCCGGTGCGCAGAACATCCGCGAGCAGCTGGAGAACTTTGACGAGCGCGAAATCGACCGTGTCGAAGCGATCGTGCGTTCCATGACGCCGCACGAACGCGTCGCCCCGAAGATCATCAACGGCTCCCGCCGGGCACGCATTGCCCGGGGTTCCGGCGTGCATGTCTCCGAGGTCAACGGCCTGCTGGAGCGCTTCGGCCAGGCCCAGAAGATGATGAAGAAGATGGCCCAGGGCGGCGGCATGCCCGGAATGCCCGGGATGCCTGGTATGGGCGGCCCCGGCGGTGCGCGGAAGGGCGGCAAGAACGCCCCGAAGAAGAAGGCCCGCTCAGGCAACCCTGCCAAGGCTGCCCAGGAGTTGAAGGACGCCGAGGCCCGGCGGGCCGGCGCGGCGAAGGCGCTCCCCACGGGGGCAGCATTCGGCCAGCAGGGCGGCGACTTCGACCCGTCGCAGCTGAACCTACCCAAGGGATTCGACAAGTTCCTCGGCAAGTAACCACCCTCCCGACTGGGTAGCAGCAGGCGTCGTTGTGGGCACTCATAACCACACTGGCTCCTGCCCAATAGGGATGTCGGTGCCGTGGAATAGGGTTGGGTCATGTTCAAACAGCGGGTAGTGTTCGTGCACGGCGCCGGACCTTTCGGTGCCGCGGCGTGGCTGCGCCAGCACGGCATGGCGCTGACGTACGACGCCCTGTTCCTGCGGCGGCACGGTTTTGACTCCGTCGCTGAACCCGTGGAGTCCTCGTTCTCCGAAGATACCGCCATCATCCTGCGCTCACTTGCCGATGACGGCCGCGGGGCCGCCGGCGGCCATGTTGTTGCCCACGCCGAGGGCGCGATTGCGGCCATGATGGCTGCCGTGGAACGCCCCGAGCTGGTGTATTCCCTCACGCTGGTAGAACCGGCGTGCCTGTCCCTGACCGCAGAACTGCCGGCCACGGCCGCACACCGCGCCCTGATGCAACCGCTGTTCGACCTCCGAAACCAGCTCAGCGATGAAGACTTCCAGCGGGAGTTCGTGCGGCGAATGTTCGCGGCGGACCTGCAGGAGCCCGCCACGCCGGAGGAAAAACGGTCGGCGCGCCGGCTCCGGTTGCAGGCGCCGTCCTGGGAGGCCCCGCTGCACATTGTTCCGGGCGTCCCCACCCTGGTCCTGACGGGTGGGTGGGAACCGCTCTACGAGGAAATCGCCGGATATCTGCAGGAAACCGGTGCCCTGCACCGCATTGCTGCGGGAGGACACCGGCCCCAGGACTCTGCCGAAGGTGACCGTGCCATCCGGTCCTTCATCGCCGACGTCGGCAGGTCACGCTCGGTTCAGGCTTCCTGAGCCGTCAGCTGCCGGCCGGGATCCGAAGCTCGGGGAGGTAGACCTTCCCGCCGGCGGCCAGGAACTCCGCACTCTTTTCGCGCATCCCGCTGTAGGCCTCGGCGATGGCCGCCTGCGAGTCTGCCGAACCGTATTCGTCCCTGATGTCCTGGCTGATCTTCATGGAACAGAACTTCGGGCCGCACATGGAGCAGAAGTGGGCGGTTTTGGCCGGTTCGGCAGGCAGCGTCTCGTCGTGGAAGGCCTCCGCCGTGACCGGGTCCAGGGACAGCGCGAACTGGTCGCGCCAGCGGAACTCGAACCGGGCCTTGGACAGGGCATCATCCCTCTCATGGGCGCCGGGGTGGCCTTTGGCAAGGTCTGCTGCGTGGGCGGCGATCTTGTAGGTGATCACCCCGGTCTTCACGTCGTCCTTGTTCGGCAGGCCAAGGTGTTCCTTGGGCGTGACGTAGCAAAGCATCGCCGTGCCGTACCGGGCGATTTCGGTGGCGCCGATTGCGGACGTGATGTGGTCATAGCCCGGGGCAATATCCGTGACCAGCGGCCCCAGGGTATAGAACGGGGCGCCCTTGCAGAGTTCCTGCTGGCGTTCCACGTTCTCCCGTACCAGGTGGAACGGGACGTGCCCGGGACCTTCCACCATGACCTGCACGTCGAATTCCCACGCCCGCTGGGTCAGTTCAGCCAGCGTGTCCAGCTCGGCGAACTGGGCGGCGTCGTTGGCGTCCGCCGTCGCCCCCGGGCGCAGTCCGTCGCCCAGGGAGAACGCGACGTCGTACTTGGCGAAGATTTCGCACAGCTCGTCGAAGTGGGTGTAGAGGAAGTTCTCCTGGTGGTGCGCCAGGCACCACCCGGCCATGATCGCGCCGCCTCGGGAGACGATGCCGGTGACGCGGTTGGCCGTCAGCGGCACGTAACGCAGCAGCACGCCGGCGTGGATGGTCATGTAGTCCACACCCTGCTCGCATTGCTCAATGACCGTGTCCCGGTAGATCTCCCAAGTCAGGGCGTTGGCCTCGCCGTTGACCTTCTCCAGGGCCTGGTAGATGGGCACCGTGCCGATGGGGACGGGGGAGTTGCGGATGAGCCATTCCCGGGTGGTGTGGATGTCGTCGCCGGTGGACAGGTCCATCACCGTGTCGGCACCCCACTGGGTGGCCCACTGGAGTTTGTCTACTTCCTCGGCGATGGAGCTGGTCACGGCCGAGTTGCCGATGTTGGCATTGATCTTCACCAGGAAGGCCTTGCCGATAATCATTGGTTCGGATTCCGGGTGGTTGATGTTGTTGGGGATGATGGCCCGGCCGGCCGCCACCTCGCTGCGGACCAGTTCCACGTCGCAATTTTCACGGAGGGCGATGAACTGCATCTCGGGGGTGATGACACCCTTCCGCGCGTAGTGCATCTGCGTGACGGTCTTGCCTTCGACGGCGCGGCGGGGAACCGGCTGAGCACCCTTCCATTCCGCAGAGGCTGCGCCCCGGCGCACGGCCGACTTGCCGTCGTCGAGCAGGTTCCGCTCCCGGCCGCTATAGGGCTCGGTGTCTCCGCGGGCGGCGATCCACTCCGAGCGGAACGGGTTGAGGCCCACCACCGGATCGCTGCCCGGTCCCGCCGTTCGGTAGGTCCGGAAAGGCCCGTTCGCCTCGCCGTTTGGCGACGGTTCGAGGGCGATTTCGGTCACGGGAACGCGGATCCCGGTGGCCTCATCGTTGATAAACGCCAGCGAGTGGGACTTCAGCGACTGGGTTTCAGGTTGGAGCGTTTGATCCACGTCGGCTTCATTTTTGGCAGGGATCAGCTGTGTTTCTTGTGTATTCAATGAATACTCACTTCCTTCGCCGGCATTACCCGGACAGGTTCAACGGTCGCAGGCTGCGTCAGCCCGATCTCAGCCCCTGCAAGGGCTCCCGTGTGGTCAAGTTGAAGCTACCACAGGCCGAGGGTGGACCCGTCACAGCAATCACGGGAATGCGGTCGCAATCCGTCTGCTCTGCCACTTGAATTAAATTGAAGGTTCAAGTAAATTGGAACCATAGCGGCCTTCCGTCCGAAGGCCAGCGGACCGGGAGTGTTCACATGACTGCAGAAGCCACCAGCCGGGATCTCCTTCCTGCTGCCCTCTCCATGGGCACCGTGATGCTCAAGGTGGGCGACATGAAACTGATGACCGACTATTACCAGCGTGCGCTCGGCCTGGACGTCGTCGCGGAACAGGATGGCGGCGTCTATCTTGGCCGCCTTCAACGCCCGCTGGTCCATCTCGCGGCCGCCCCGTCCTTGAATCTGCCTGGCAGGGGAGAGGCCGGGTTGTTCCACACCGCACTGCTGTTTGACGACCAGGCTTCGCTGGCCGCCACGGTAGCCACCGCCGCCCAGTATGAACCCCGGTCCTTCACCGGCAGCGCCGACCACCTCGTCAGCGAGGCCTTCTACTTCAACGACCCCGAGGGCAACGGCGTCGAACTGTACTGGGACAGGCCCCGCGAAAACTGGTCCTGGAACGGGAAGGATGTCGTGATGGACAGCCTGGCACTGCCGCCGCAGCGCTACCTCGAGCAGCACCTGACCCAGGAATCCGTCGCCGGCCAGCGGGCCAGCGAAGCCGGCGTGGGCCACGTCCACCTCCAGGTGGGCGACGTCCAGTCAGCGCACGATTTCTACGTCGGCACGCTGGGCTTCGAAAAGACCGCCGGCTGGCACGGGCAGGCACTGTTTGTCTCCGCGGGCCGGTATCACCACCACATGGCCATGAACGTCTGGAACAGCCGCGGAGCCGGTCCCCGCAAGGACACCCTGGGCCTCGGCGAAGTGCTCATCGAGGTCCCTTCCGGGGATGACGTCGGAGCGCTCGCCGACCGCCTGAGGGTCGCCGGTGTGGCCTCGCACCACACGGGCGCCGAGCTTCGCTTCGAGGACCCGTGGCGCAATAATATCCGGGTCGCCGTCCGCTGAGTGCGGATGCCAAGTGTGCGGCTTGCCTTGTACTAGGCTGATTCTGAACGGCCGGGGCGGCACTTGCTGCTGCCCTTCCAGGCCGCACCGTCGACGGAATGAGGGCTGTTCCCATGGGCTTCACTGAAATTTTTGTTTCCACTCACGATGCCGCGCTGAAGCGGGCGGCCGTCCTGGATGCAGGGGGCTCCCCGGAGGGCCAGGCCCTGCGGATTCCCGGAATCAGCGATTTCGAAATCGAGCAGCTTGGCGACCTTGCCGGCGTTGCGGTGCACGCCGGTGGCGCGGACTACGAACTGGCCATGGTTGACGTCGCCAGTGATTCCCTCCTAGGGGTACCGCCGGCCATGGTGCGTGCGCTCGCGGACCTGCTCAGCTATGAGACTGAAGGCGAAGGCAATGTCCTGGACGACGTCGCTGAAAAGTGGGCCGCCCAGGATGACATGCCGTTCGGCGTGGCCGAGGCCCGGACGTATGTCCAGCAGTTCGCTGAGCTGGCAAACTCAGTCGATGACGCCGCGCGCACCGGCGTGTACGTCTGGTCGTCGTAGGCAGGCCGTGGCCCGCCGGGTCCGCCCGGCTACCCCATCCCGACGTGTCAAGTCGAAATCCGGACGCTGATCTGGCACAATAAACAGGTACTCGATCTGCGTGGCCCCTCTCTCCGCGTCCGGATCCTGTCCTTCGAACCCTCAAGTATGGCCCGCCCCACGGGTGCAGAACGTCGGTTCACCCCTTTTCTGAAACAGGAGTGACCACAAAAGTGGCCGTAAAGATTCGCCTTAAGCGCTTTGGCAAGATGCGCGCACCGTACTACCGCATCGTCGTCATGGACGCACGCTCCAAGCGTGACGGCCGTGCCATCGAAGAGATCGGCAAGTACCACCCCACCGAAGAGCCCTCATACATCGAGGTGGACACGGACCGTGCCCAGTACTGGCTCGGCGTCGGCGCACAGCCGTCCGAGCAGGTTGCCGCGATCCTGAAGATCACCGGTGACTGGCAGAAGTTCAAGGGCCTGCCGGGCCAGGAAGGCACCCTGAAGACCAAAGCTCCGAAGGCTGCCTTTGTTGCTCCGGAAAAGGGTTCCGTGATCATCCCGGAAGCCATCACCAAGAAGTCGAAGCAGTCTGACGCAGCCGAGGCCCCGGCCGAGGCAGAGACCACCGAGGCTGAGTAGATTGCTGGCAGAAGCGCTCGAACACCTCGTCCGGGGAATCGTTGATTCGCCGGAGGATGTCAAGGTCAGCTCGAAGAACAACCGCCGCGGGGACACCCTCGAGGTTCGTGTTCATCAGGATGACCTGGGACGGGTGATCGGCCGCCAGGGCCGCACTGCACGGGCATTGCGCACCGTTGTGGCGGCACTGGCAGACGGCGAGCCGGTCAGGGTCGACGTCGTCGACACCGACCGCCGCCGCTAAGCGCTCGGCAACATCAGTTTTTGCTCCGGCCCTTCCACCAGCAACGGTGGAGGGGCCGGAGTGCTTTCACCACAAGACCCGTGGAGAATCCACAAACCGAAACAGAGGAACAGATGCAGCTTCAGGTGGCACGAATCGGCAAACCGCATGGAATCCGCGGCGAAGTGACGGTCCAGGTGCTGACCGACGCTCCGGGGGACCGGTTTGTTCCCGGTACCGAGTTTGTGGTGGAGCCTGCATCGGCCGGCCCGCTCATCGTTGAGGGTGCGCGCTGGAACAAGGACATCCTGCTGCTCGCATTCGAAGGAATCGAGACCCGCAACCAGGCAGAGGCCCTGCGCGGCGCCAAGCTTTTCATCGAAACCGAAGAGCTGGGCGAGGACGACGACGAAGGCTGGTACGAGCACGAACTGGTAGGGCTCGAGGCGCGCGTCGGGTCGCAGGTGGTCGGCAAGATCGCCGCCCTGCACACCTTGCCCGTCCAGGACCTGCTGGTGGTTGAAACGCCGGACGGCAAGGAAATCCTTGTCCCGTTTGTGGAGCAGATCGTTCCGGAGGTCAATGTGGCCGATGGCTTCGTCCTGCTGACGCCGCCGCACGGTCTCTTTGAGGTCAACGACGGCGAAGCCGGCCCCGGTGAAGCGGAGGAAAACGCGTAGATGAGAATCGACGTCGTCAGTATCTTCCCGGAGTACCTGGCGCCCCTGGAGCTCTCGCTCATTGGAAAAGCCCGCCAGGACGGCCTGTTGGACCTGCGCGTCCATGACCTGCGTGATTTCACCACCGACAAGCACCGCTCAGTGGACGACACCCCGTACGGCGGCGGCGCCGGCATGGTGATGAAGCCTGAGCCTTGGGCGCAGGCGTTGGCTGCCGTTGCCGCAGCTGCTTCTGTCGCCGGAGCCGGTGAAGCCGCAGGTGGCGCCGGGGCCATGGCGGCCGAGCCCGCCAAACCGGTCTTGATTGTTCCGTCGCCGGCAGGGGAGCGCTTCAACCAGGCCCTGGCCCATGAGCTCGCAGAAGAGGACCGGCTGGTTTTTGCCTGCGGCCGCTATGAGGGCATCGACGAGCGTGTCATCGAGTGGGCGGAAGAGCACTTCACGGTCCGCCCCATGAGCCTTGGTGACTATGTGCTGAACGGCGGCGAAGTGGCTGTTTTGGCCATGGTCGAAGCCATTGGCAGGCTGCTGCCGGGCGTTGTGGGCAACCCTGATTCCCTGGTGGAGGAGTCGCATTCGGACGGGCTGCTGGAATACCCGGTGTATACCAAGCCCGCCAGCTGGCGGGACCGGGATGTCCCGGCAGTGCTGCTGAGCGGCAACCACGGGAAGATCGCGCAGTGGCGCCGCCACGAGCAGTACCGGCGGACGGCGGAACGCCGTCCGGACCTGCTGGAAGCGTTCGACGCCGGTAAGCTGCCACGTGCCGACCGGACGGCTTTCGCCGACCTCGGGTACGACGTCGTCGACGGGCACCTCCTGGCGCGACGGCAGGCCGATACCAGCACGGACGCTGGAACCGACGCCTCAACCTGAACCGGCGCGCCTGTGGTCCGGGCGATTGGCTGTAGCCCCGCGAGTGTGGCAAAATTAGTCTTTGTGTCTGCTGGGTCCGCACCTGCCACAGGGGGAGCGCAACCAACAGTTGGACACCCCGGGACCTTCAATCAGTGAAGGAACCGGCCCCACTTAATTTTCGGCGGTAATTTCCGGTACTTCCGGGCTTGCCCGCCGTGACCCAAAGTGAATGACCTGTGGCGTTCACCAGGAGTGCAATTATGCATATTCTCGATTCCGTAGATGCAGCCTCGCTGCGCACCGATGTTCCTGTCTTCCGTGCGGGTGACACCCTCAAGGTTCACGTGAACATCATCGAAGGCAAGAACTCCCGTGTCCAGGTATTCCAGGGCTTCGTCCTGGGCCGCCACGGCGACGGTCTTCGCGAAACCTTCACCATCCGCAAGGTCTCCTTCGGCGTCGGTGTGGAGCGTACCTTCCCGGTGCACTCCCCGATCATCGACAAGATCGAAGTTGTCTCCAAGGGTGACGTGCGCCGCGCGAAGCTGTACTACATGCGCGACCTGCGCGGCAAGGCTGCGAAGATCAAGGAAAAGCGCGACTTCCAGCCCAAGAAGTAAGTCCCCAGGGACCTACAAAGCAGGCCCAGCCGCACCAGGCCAGCGCCGGAGCCCTTCGCATCAGCGCCCCAGGAATACGGATCATGGACCAGACAAAACGCCAGCCCAGAAGAATGGGCTGGCGTTTTGCGTTCCTGGCAGTTCTCGTGGCCGTGGCCATCAGCGGGCTGGTCCGTTCCCTGTGGCTGGATGTCTATTACATACCGTCCGAATCCATGGAGCCGGTCCTTGCGAACGGGGACCGCGTCCTGGTCTCCAGGACAGGCTTCCATGCCGAACCCATCCGTCGGGGCGACATTGTGGTCTTCGACGGCAGGGGTTCGTTTGCTCCCCTGAACAGTGGGAAGGGCCCCCTTCTGGATTCCCTTGCAGCGGCCGGGCAGTGGCTTGGCCTGGCCGGCAGTGACACCACCTACGTCAAACGTGTCATCGGTCTGCCGGGGGACACCGTGGTCTGCTGCGATGCAGACGGAAAGATCACCGTCAACGGCGGGGCACTCGATGAGCCATACGTGTTCGGCGGAGACAGCCCAAGCACGCAGGTCTTCAGCGCCGTGGTGCCTGACGGAAGGCTTTGGCTGCTCGGTGACCACCGCTCGGCGTCCGCCGATTCGCGCAGCCTGCTCGGTGCGCCCGGCGGCGGCATGGTGCCAATGGACCGTGTGCTCGGCAGGCCGGTCCAGATCGTCTGGCCACTTGATAGATTTGCTGCAGTACCACGGCCGCCAGCGGCAGGATCAACAACAGAGAACGGACAGTAGATGCCCGAGAACAAAGCCCGGACACCTGAGCCGCCTCGCGACGGCGCCCCCGGTGCCGACACCGACGGTATGTCCGCCAACGCGATTTCCGGCGGCAGGACCTCCGACGGTGTGCCGGATGGCAGCCCGTCGGCGCCACAGTCCGGCAGGCGATCCGCGGCACCGACTTCCGGGCCCGCCGCCCCCAGCCAACTCTTTGTCTGGCTGAAGGAGGTTGCCACGGTAGTGGTGATCGCCGTCGTGCTGTCCTTCCTGATCAAGACCTTCCTGTTCCGGGCGTTCTACATTCCGTCCGAGTCCATGGTCAGCACCCTGGACGTCAACGACCGCATCTTTGTGAACCTGCTGGTACCGGAGCCTTTCTCCCTCTCACGCGGCGACGTGGTGGTCTTCCGGGACACCAAGGGCTGGCTGACCGCGGTGCCGAACGAGCCGAACGGGCCGTTCACGTGGGTCCAGGACGGTCTGACATTTGTGGGACTCTTGCCGGACAACTCGGAACAGCACCTCGTCAAACGGGTCGTCGGGCTACCCGGTGACCACGTGATCTGCTGCGACGCCGGCGGTAAACTGACCATCAACGGATCTCCCATCGATGAAACCTATGTCAACAGGGCTGAGGAACCGCAGATCCGTGCCTTCGACGTCGTTGTTCCGGAAGGGAAGGTCTGGGTCATGGGCGATAACCGCAACCACTCCGCAGACTCCCGGTCGCACCTGGAGTCCAACGGCGGATTCGTCGACCTCGTGGACGTGGAGGGCAAAGCCGCCGTCATCGCATGGCCGCTGAACCGGATCACTGTCCTTGACAATTATCCGGCCGTCTTCCGGAACGTGCCTGCGGGAGGCTAAGAGTGTCCGCAGTGATACCGGCCACCGGCCCCAGGGCTCCGGCCCGGCAGACGGACGGGGTCCGCTCCAAGGCACCGACGCTCCGGCATGAGCGGACGTTCAAAGCGCAGGGCGCCCGTTATCTGGCCGGCGTGGACGAAGTGGGACGGGGGGCGCTGGCTGGACCGGTGAGCGTCGGAATCGCCGTCGTGGACCTCCACACCCAGAAGCCCCTGGCCGGTGTGCGGGACAGCAAGCTCCTCAGCCCCGCCGAACGGGAACGGCTGGAACCGCTGGTCAGACGCTGGAGTGTTGCGTCCGCCGTCGGGCACGCTTCCGCGCGGGAGATCGACGCAGTGGGGATCATTGCTGCGCTGCGGCTGGCCGGTACGCGCGCCTGGCAGGACATCCTTGCGGCCGGCATCAGCCCAGATGTGGTGCTGCTCGATGGCAGCCACAACTGGCTCTCGCCCGCCGGGCAGCCTTCCCTGTTTGACGAGCCGCCCGTGGATTTTGCGTGCCTTGCCCCGGTCCACACCAAGATCAAGGCGGACATGCAGTGCCTGAGCGTGGCCGCAGCCAGCGTGATTGCGAAGGTGGAACGCGACGAGCAGATGCGCGGTCTGCACAGTGAATACCCCGAGTTTGGCTGGGACGTCAACAAGGGCTACGCCACTGCAATTCACCGGGACGCGCTCCGCGCCGCCGGAGCCACACCGTACCACCGGGTGAGTTGGAACCTCCTGGGCGTCGAACTCTGATTCCGTGCCGCTCCAGTGCCTGTTGCAGTGGTGTGGGGCTCATGCGGCGCGGACGCTGCGACTGCGGCGCCCTGGATGGTGCAAGATGGAAGCATGAGTGCAGAGGATCTTGAAAACTATGAAACCGACATGGAGCTGCAGCTCTACCGTGAATACCGCGATGTTGTCGGGCTGTTCAGTTACGTTGTCGAGACCGAACGCCGCTTTTACCTCGCAAACCACGTTGACCTGCAGGCCCGAAGCGCCGACGGCGAGGTCTACTTCGATCTGACGCTCCAGGATGCCTGGGTGTGGGATGTTTACCGTTCGGCACGGTTCGTGAAGACAGTCCGTGTCCTGACGTTCAAGGATGTCAACGTCGAAGAACTGCCCCGCAGCGAGGAACTCGCCCTGCCGAAGGACGCTGACCTCGGCAACTGACGCCGGCCCACTGCTCCTCCACAGCCCCGCTGTATTGGGGCGGTTTTCCCGGGTTGCCCACATAGGCGAATAGCCTGCTGTCCTCCGCTGTCCTGCCACTGCAGGCTGGTTGCGGAGGTAGAAATGAAATCCAAAGACCTGTTGGGCCGGCGCGGCGAGGAACTCGCGGCCGGCTATCTTGAATCGCTCGGCATGCTGGTGGTGGAACGCAACTGGCGCTGCGCCGAGGGTGAAATAGACATTGTGGCCCTGGACGGTGACGCCCTGGTCATCGCAGAGGTGAAAACCCGCCGTTCCCTGGACTACGGGCACCCGTTCGAAGCCGTGGGGCCGGACAAACTCGCCCGGCTGCATCGGCTCGGTTCGGCGTGGTGCCGGGACCGGGAGCTTCGGATGCCGCTACGGCGCGTGGACGTCATTGCCGTGGTGGACGACGGCGGCGGCGAACCCCTGGTGGAACACCTCAAGGGGGTGGGGTAGATGGCGCTGGGCCGGGCCTACTCCGTGGCGCTGGTGGGATTGAACGGGTACATCGTCGAGGTAGAAGCCGATATTGGCCAGACCCTGCCGGCATTCGTGATCCTGGGCCTCCCGGACGCCGCCCTCAACGAGGCCAAGGAGCGCATACGTTCCGCGGCCAAGAATTCCGGAATTCCGCTGAGCCGGCGGAAGATCACGGCCAACCTCATCCCCGCGTCGCTGCCCAAACGCGGTTCCGGCTTCGACCTTGCCGTGACCATGGCAGTCCTGAGGGCCGCAAATGACATCAAGCCCACCGGCCGGACTGTCTTCATCGCCGAACTCGGGCTGGATGGCCGGCTACGGCCGGTGCGCGGCATCCTGCCGGCAGTGATGGCGTCGGTGCAGGCCGGCTATCCGGACGTGGTGGTCGCGCACGCCAACCTCGGCGAAGCATCGCTGGTCCCTGGAGCCAACGTCAAGGGGTACCGCACGCTGGCGCGGCTGGCGCTCGACTTCGGTGCAGACCCGCAGGAGCTCGCACTGGACTTCGAGCCGGAGGACGAGGCCGGTCACGGGGACTCCGAACCGGGGGCCCAGGCTGTTCCTGACATGGCCGACGTCTCCGGCCAGGGCGAAGCCAGACGCGCGCTCGAGGTGGCCGCTGCCGGGGCCCACCACCTGCTCCTGACCGGACCTCCGGGTGCGGGCAAGACCATGCTGGCCGAAAGACTTCCCGGTCTCCTGCCGGACCTTGCCGACAATGAGGCCATGGAAGTCACCGCCATCCACTCCCTCTGCGGCCTTCCCTCATCCGCCGTTCAGCTGGTGCGGCGGCCGCCGTTCGAAAACCCGCATCATTCGGCCACAGCCGCCGCCATTATCGGCGGGGGATCGGGGTTGCCGCGCCCGGGTGCGGCGTCGCGGGCACACCGCGGTGTCCTGTTCCTGGACGAGGCCCCGGAATACGAACGGCGCGTCCTGGACGCCCTCCGCCAGCCCCTGGAGAGCGGGGAGCTGGTCATTCACCGCTCGGCAGGAACGGCAGCCTACCCTGCCCGGTTCCAGCTGGTCCTTGCCGCCAATCCCTGTCCCTGCGGCAAGGCTTCGGGAAAGGGCCTGGACTGCACATGTACGCCCATGATGCGGCGCCGCTACGTGGCCAGGATGTCCGGTCCGCTGCTGGACCGGGTGGATATCCAGCTGCAGGTGGAGCGCGTGTCACTGGCCGACTTCGGCCAGGCGGGCGCCGAAGAAGACACAGCCGCCGTGGCACGGAGGGTAGGCGACGCACGCCGGCGCCAGGCCGAACGGCTGCGGGCGCTGGGAATGGAAACGAACTCGCAGGTGCCCGGCCGGATTCTGCGCGGCGCCCTGCGGCTGCCGGCCGGCGCCACGCGGATTCTGGACCACTCACTGGAGCGGGGCGTGCTGACCGCCAGGGGCTACGACAGGGTTCTCCGGCTGGCCTGGACCCTGGCGGACCTGTCGCACCGCGACATGCCCGACACCAACGACATCGGCCAGGCCCTTGGCCTCCGGCAGGCTGCCTCGGCAGCTGCGTGAAGGAAGAAACCACATGGACAACGAACGGATCGCCCGGGCCGCCCTGTCGCGGCTTATGGAACCGCAGGACGCGGCCGGACTGGCCCTGGTACAGGCCACCGGCGCACCCGACGCCTTGAAAATCGCCACGGGCCAGGCGGCCGCCGGCCCGGCACTGGAGCGGGAGATCACCGGACTGCTGGCGGACAACGGCGCCGGAACCAGCTGGGCGGGGATGGCTGCCTCCCTCAAACGCTGGGCTCCCCGCATTCCGGATCTGGCGCCCGAGCGTGACCTTGCCACCATGGCACGCCTTGGCGGCCGGCTGATTATCCCGTCGGATGATCTCTGGCCTGCCCAGCTCGGGGACCTTGGGATGCAGGAGCCCATCTGTCTCTGGTGGCGGGGCCTGGAACAGGAACTTCCCGGTCCGGCCCGGAGCGTGGCGCTGGTGGGGTCCCGCGACAGCACCAGCTACGGCGCCTCGGTGACCGGGGACCTGGCCTACTCACTGGCCCAGCGGGGCTTCACCGTGGTCTCCGGGGGAGCGTACGGCATCGACGCCCACGCGCACCGGGCAGCACTGGCCGGGGGCTCAGCGGCGGTGCCAACCATCGCGGTGATGGCTGGTGGTGTGGACCGGTTCTACCCGTCCGGCAACGAGGATCTCCTGAGGGCGGTCTGCAACCAGGGAGCGGTGCTCGCAGAGGTGCCGCCAGGGTCGGCGCCCACCCGCTACCGCTTTCTCCAACGGAACAGGCTGATCGCGGCCTTGGCCGCAGTGACGGTGGTGGTGGAAGCGCGCTGGCGGTCCGGTGCGCTGAACACGGCCCACCACGCGGAGACGCTTGGCCGCGCGGTGGGAGCTGTGCCAGGGTCCGTGCACAGCGCCAACTCCGCCGGCTGCCACCGGCTGCTCCGGGATGGCGGGGCTGTCTGCGTGACTGACGCCGCGGAGATCGCCGAACTGGCATCCCCAAGCGGCGTGGGGCTTGCGGCGCCCGGGACAGCGCATGCGGCCGACCATGACGGACTGACCTTGGAGGATCTGATCCTTCTGGACGCCCTGCCGCTGCGGTCCACCACGTCCGTGGACAAGCTCTGCGCAGTTGCCGGCCTCAGTGCGGACTCCGTGCGGGCCGGGCTGGGCAGGCTCGGCCTGCTGGGGCTCGCAGCTTCCGAAAGGGGCGGCTGGAAACGGGCCAAGGAATTAGCGTAGTTGCCCGTGTCCGGGACGGGATTCCCGCGGAGTTCTGGGACTGTGGAACAGTGCAGAATCAGGAACTGTCCCGGGCATTTGAGCAGGCACTTGCCAACTTCGGCAGATACCTGATTGCCGAGCGGGCACGGTCCGGGCATACGCTTCGGGCATACCTGTCCGATCTTCGATGCCTCCTGGAATACGCCACCTCCGAGGGCATCACAGATCTGCCGGAACTGGAGCTGGGCACTCTCCGACGCTGGCTCGGGGCGCAGAGCCAGGCCGGGATATCCCGGGCCACTCTTGCGCGGAGATCGGCCACAGCGCGTTCCTTCACCACATGGGCCATGCGGGAAGAACTCATCGAGACCGACCCTGCCCTCCGTCTCAGGGCTCCCAAGGCGGAAAAGTCACTGCCGGGGGTGCTGCAGTCCCAACAACTCCTCAGGCTGCTGGACAGTCTGGAAGAATCCGCGGCTGACGGGTCACCGGTGCCGGTGCGCAACCGTGCCATGGTGGAGCTTCTATACGCCACGGGTCTGCGCGTGGGGGAGCTGGCCGCCTTGGATGTGGACGATCTCAACCCGGACCGCCGGACCCTGCGGGTGGTCGGCAAGGGCAACAAGGAGCGGACGGTTCCCTATGGCGTCCCGGCCGCTGTGGCCGTGGACGACTGGCTCCGCAGGGCCAGGCCGCTCCTGGCCACCGGCCACAGCGGACCGGCGCTCTTCCTGGGCGCCAGGGGAAACCGTGTTGACCAGCGCCAGGTCAGGACCGTGGTGAATGCTCTCTTTGAAGCTTTGGGCGACACCTCAGCAACCGGTCCGCACGCGCTGAGGCATACTGCGGCAACGCACCTGCTCGATGGCGGGGCGGATCTTCGTGCGGTCCAGGAAATCCTGGGCCACAGCAGCCTCGCCACCACGCAGATCTACACCCATGTGTCCGTTGAACGGCTCCGTAGCAGCTACCAGCAGGCCCATCCCCGGGCGTGAGGGCCGTGGATCCGCGCCAATGCGGGGTAATTCCAGGACCGTGTCACCTGCGGCGGATCGCACTGGCGTAATTACGCGGCGTACGGCACAATAAGAATCACGTCCGGCAACTTTCAAGTTTCGCTTGAAGCTATTTCGCTTCGCGCGTCACCCGCAAGTCCGGACACAGCTTAATAATCAGGGAACACCGCCGCTGGAACGTACGGCACCGGGCAGTTTCATCCAGGCAGAGGTCGTTGGGGAAGACGTACCTACAGCTATGGAGGATGGAATGTCTGTTGCAATGACCCGCGGTGTGCTGTTTGTTCACTCAGCCCCTACAGCACTGTGCCCGCACGTTGAGTGGGCCATTGGATCCGTCGTGGACAAGCGGACGGATCTAGAGTGGACCCCTCAGCCTGCCGCGCCCGGAATGTTCCGCGCCGAGCTCTCCTGGACAGGAACCCCGGGCACCGGATCGCTGCTGGCATCCTCACTTCGCGGCTGGGCCCATCTTCGCTACGAGGTCACTGAAGAGCCGAGCCAGGGAGTTGACGGCGGCCGCTGGTCGCATACCCCCGAACTGGGAATCTTCCACGCCACAACGGACGTCCACGGCAACATCATGGTCTCAGAGGACCGCATCCGCTACGCCTACGAATCGGGTGCCGGCGATCCCTCCGCCGTGTACCACGAGCTTTCCCTGGCCTTGGGTGAGGCGTGGGACGAGGAACTAGAGCCGTTCCGCCACGCAGCCGAGGGCGCACCGGTCCGCTGGCTGCATCAGGTGGGCTGACCGCCGTCGGACTTCACGACGTCGTGCTTCCTGACCGCTGTCCCGGCAGAAGCCGTGCCGGATTGGAAGGCGGCGCTCCATAGCAAAAGCAGAGGCCCCGCCACATGGCGGGGCCTCTGCTTCGTCTGCGGTACTTGCTGTTCCCGCGGGGCTGCTAGCTAGATGCTGCGGACAGCGATCACGGCGTTGTGGCCGCCGAATCCGAACGAGTTGCTGAGCGCCACGATGTCGCCTGCCGGCAGATCCCTCGCCGACGTGACGACGTCGAGCGGGATCTCCGGGTCCTGGTTCTCGAGGTTGATGGTGACCGGGGCCTTGCGGTGGTACACGGCAAGCACGGTGAGTACTGCCTCCACGGCACCGGACGCGCCCAGCAGGTGGCCCATCTGTGATTTAGTGGCGGACACTGCGACGTTGTCGAGGTGGTTCCCCAGCGATGCGCGGAGGGCCGTGTACTCGGGCTTGTCGCCGACGGGAGTGGAGGTGGCGTGCGCGTTGACGTGGACAACGTCCTCGGCCTGGATCCGGCCGTCGAACATGGCTGCCTTCAGCGCGCGCGTCGCGCCCAGGCCCTGGGGGTCCGGGGCGGTGATGTGGTAGGCATCAGCCGTCACGGAGGTGCCGGCCAGTTCGCCGTAGATGCGGGCGCCGCGGGCAATGGCGTGTTCCTCGGCTTCGAGCACCAGCGCGCCGGCGCCTTCGCCCATCACGAAGCCGTCGCGGCCCAGATCGTAGGGGCGTGAGGCGCCCTGGGGGTCGTCGTTGCGGCGCGAGAGGGCCTGCATGGACGAGAACGCGGCCAGGGGCATGGGGTGGATGGCTGCCTCGGCGCCGCCGCACATCACGACGTCGGCCTTGCCGGAGCGGATCAGCTCCAGCCCAAGGTGAAGGGCCTCGGTGCCCGACGCGCAGGCCGAAACAGGGGTGTGGGCGCCGGCACGGGCGCCAAGGTCAAGGCTGACGGCTGCTGCGACGCCGTTGGGCATCAGCATGGGCACCGTCATGGGCAGGACGCGGCGCGGGCCCTTTTCCTTCAGCGTGTCCCACGCGTCCAGCAGCGTCCAGACGCCGCCGATGCCGGTGGCGAAGGCGACCGCAAGGCGGTCGGGGTCAATCTCGGTGATGCCGGAATCGGCCCAGGCTTCACGCGAAGCGATGACGCCGAACTGGGTGGACGGGTCCATCCGCTTGGCCTCAACGCGGCTCAGGACCTCCAGGGCCGGAGTGGAGCAACGGGCAGCAAAGTGGACAGGCAGTTCGTACTTGGCGACCCATTCGTCTTCGAGCGTGCGGGCACCGGAGACCCCCTTCAGCGCGTTGTTCCACATGGTGGGTACGTCGCCGCCGATGGGCGTGGTGGCACCCAGACCGGTAATGACTACTTTGCGTGTCATTGGATCACTCTCTGTCGGTGGGCAGGCCGTATCCGGTTGTCCGGCGGGGTCCCGCGTGTGGGGCAGCTGGCTGCCGAAAAATGTGGTGGACTGCCGGTCCGGCCTGGGCACGGACCGGCAGTCCAGTCAGCCTTAAGGGGCTGAAGCCTTGGCTAGGCCTGTGCGCCTGCGATGAAGCTGACGGCGTCGCCCACGGTCTTGAGGTTCTTGACCTCTTCGTCCGGGATACGCACGCCGAACTTCTCTTCGGCGTTGACCACGATGGTCATCATGGAGATGGAGTCGATGTCCAGGTCCTCGGTGAAGGACTTGTCCAGTTCCACAGCCTCGGGGGCAAGGCCGGTTTCTTCGTTGACGATTTCAGCCAAGCCGGCCAGGATCTCTTCGTTGCTAGCCATTGATGGCTCCTTTTCTTGTTATTGCCGGCAGGGGGTGCCGGAAACGGTGCAGTCCGCGGATGCGGCCTGTATGGGGCGTTCCTAAGGAAGGACGATTACCTGGGCACCGAAGACCAGCCCGGCGCCGAAGCCGATCTGGAGTGCGAGGCCGCCGCTGAGCTCAGGGTTTTCCTTGAGCAGGCGGTGGGTAGCAAGGGGGATGGAGGCCGCCGAGGTGTTTCCGGCATCAGCGATGTCCCGGGCCACGGTGACGGATTCAGGAAGATTCAGTTTCTTGACCATCTCGTCGATGATCCGCATGTTGGCCTGGTGCGGGATGAACGCAACGAGGTCTTCAGCCTTGACGCCCGCGGCATCCAAAGCCTGCTGTGCCATTTTGGCCATTTCCCAGACCGCCCAGCGGAAGACGGTCTGCCCGTCCTGGCGGAGTGTGGGGTAGAGCTCCTGCGCTTCTTCGAGCAGGGCAAAGTCGCCGGGCTCGTCGGACTGGCGGGCGGCCATGCTGAGGTCGCGGACATCCAGGATGGAACGCGTCATGCCGATGGCGTCCCACTTACTGCCGTCCGAACCCCACACCGAGGGTCCGATGCCGGGGGTGTCCGAGGGGCCGATGACAACAGCGCCCGCTCCGTCGCCCAGCAGGAAGGAAATGGTGCGTTCCCGGTTGTCGATGACGTCGGAGAGCTTCTCCGCACCGACCACCAGCACGTAGGTGGCTGTGCCTGAGCGAACCAAGGCATCGCCCTGGGCGATGCCGTAGCAGTACCCGGCACAGGCGGCCGAGATATCGAAGGCCGGAGCCGGCGTCGCACCGATGCGGTCAGCCAAGGCGGCGGCGGCCGACGGCGTGGCGTACGGGTGGGTGACGGTGGAAACGATGACGGCACCAAGCTGGGAGGCTTCGATGCCTGCCTGCTGCAGGGCCTCCCGGGCAGCGCCCTCGGCCATATCGATGACGCTGACGTCGGCAGGGGCCCGGTGCCGGGTCACGATGCCGGTCCGCTGGCGGATCCATTCGTCCGAGGAATCAATCCACTGGCAGACGTCGTCGTTGGTGACGATGACGTCAGGCCGGAATGCGCCGAGGCCCATGATGCGGCTGTATTCGTTGACGGGAACCTGTTTCAGCGTGGGAACGCTCATGCGTTTCCCTCCAGTTCTGCGAAGAGTGCCAGTGCGGCAGTGAGGTCGTCCGGGGTTTTGACTGCAACGGTCTTGACGCCGGGCATGCCGCGCTTGGCGAGCCCGGCCAGCGTGCCGGCCGGGGCCAGCTCAATGACACCGGTGACGCCGCGCTGCACAAGGGTTTCCATGCAGAGGTCCCAGCGGACCGGCCGGGAGACCTGCGCGATGAGGCTCTCGACGACGGCGCCGCCGTCGGTCACTTCCCGCCCGTCAAAGTTGGACAGCAGGGGCACCTGCGGCTTCTGCGGCTTGAGGCCGGACTTGAGCGACTCGAGGGCGCTCACGGCGGGGGACATGTGCGAGGTGTGGAACGCCCCGGCCACTTTCAGCGGGATGACCCGGGCCTTCGCCGGAGGGTTGTCCGCCAGGGCCTTCAGCTGTTCGAAGGTTCCGGCTGCCACCGTCTGGCCCGCGCCGTTGACATTGGCCGGTGTCGCGCCGGTAGCCTCGATGGCGGCCAGGACCTCTGCAGGGTCCCCGCCCACCACGGCACTCATGCCGGTGGGGGTTACGGCAGCGGCGGCGGCCATGCTGTTGGCGCGTTCACGGACGAACGTCATGGCTTCGTGCTCGGTGAGCACGCCGGCGAGGGCCGAGGCGGTGATTTCACCGACGGAGTGGCCGGCAAGGATCACGGGAAGCGTGCCGAGTTCGACGTCGAACAGCGACTTTGCGGCCACCAGCCCGGCGGCAACAATCAGGGGCTGAGCAACGGCGGTGTCCTTGATTGTGTCCTCGTCAGAGGTGGTCCCGTGGGCTGTCAGGTCGATGCCTGCGATCTCACTGAGGGAGGCCAGATGGCCTGCTACCGAAGGCAGTTCCAGCCAAGGGGCCAGAAAACCCGGGGTCTGTGAGCCCTGTCCAGGGCAGACTATTGCAAGCACGTATCCAGCTTTCCAAATTACGGGGTCATCCAGCGGTGTTTCACTGCACCAAGCTCAAGGGGTCAGGTTGTAGGAAGTCTACAACGACTCACGGCTGATTCCGCGCCGGATGACGCTCCGCCGGGGCTTTTGGCGGCGCCGACAGCCGCCCGACAACCAACGCAGCCTGCAGCACAAACGCCTCCCGGGGGAGCAACGGATCCCAGCCCGTGACGTCGCAGACGCGCTTGAGCCGGTACCTGACGGTGTTCGCGTGGACAAACAATTCGCGGGCAGTCGCCTCAAGGGAATGGCCCAACTCCAGGTAGGTGCCCAAGGTCTCCACCAGCCCGTTGGAAGCGGCGACAAGCGGACGGTAGATATTCTTCACCAGGGAGCGGCGCGCCGCCTCGTCACCGGAGATGACGCGTTCCGGCAGCAGGTCATCGGCGGCCACGGGCCGGGGAGCGGCGGGCCACGCCCTGGCCGCGGTCAGGCCGGCAAAGGCGGACTGCGCTGAGCCGCTGGCCTCCAGCAGGGAGCCGGCTTCCGGACCGTAGACCACCGGGCCGGGGGCGAACATTTCGCTGAGTTTCAGGTATGCGGTCTCGCGGTCCTGGACGCCGCCTAGGATCAGGATCAGCCGGTCGCCCTGGATGCCCACCAACGCATCCTCGGCGTAGCGGCCTGCCAGGCGGCGCAGTTCGCTGACGTAGCTGGCACTGGGTTCAGACGGCGAATTGCCCACCATCACAGTGAACCTCTCCTGTGCCTTCCAACCCAGCGCGGCGATCCGGGACCGCAGTGCGTCGGTGTTTTCGCCACGGAGGATGGCGTCCACGATCAGCGCTTCCAGCCGCGTGTCCCAGGAACCACGGGACTCGGCCGCCCGCGCGTACACGTCGGCCGCCGCGAAGGCCACTTCCCGTGAGTACCGCAGCACCGCCTCGCGGAGGGAGGGCTGGTCAGCTTCCGGTGCGATGACCGGCACCTGGTCTTCCACCACTTCCACCACGATGCGGATGAGCTGGAGCGCCTTCTGGAGGCTGATGGAGCGCGTCAGCTCGGTGGGGGCAGTCCCAAAAACGTCGGTGAGGATCCACGAGGGTGAGCTGGGCCGCTCATACCAGGTGACAAACGCTGCGATGCCGTTTTGAGCCACCATGCCCAGGGCCGAACGCTCGTCGGAGCTGAGGCGCGAATACCACGGCAGCGACTTTTCCAGCTGGCGAAGGGTGGTGGTGGAGAGCTGGCCCACGCTTGCCCGGAGCTTTTTCAGGGTTTCGGATTTCTCCGGCGTCATGCTGCGCGAGGAGGGCTTGCGCTTCACAGGCGGGGTGGTTGGCTCTGGCATCCTACGAGCATACGGTGCCTGCCCGGCAAGCTCCATTTGTGCAAAGGCTACAACGCAGTTGGACCTGCATCACAGACTGCCTCCTGTCCGGAAAGGCAGGGGACGACGACGGCGACCCTCGCCTTTTCGGTGAGGGTCGCCGTCGTCGTTCATTTCCGCTGACAAGCAGGTCAGCGGGAGTTGATCAGGACTCGCCGCCCGCGTTGCCGGTGGAACCGGCGTTGACGTTGTGCAGCTTGTACTTCTCGATTGCCTGGGCCGGGGCCTGGGCATCAACTTCGCCGCGGCGCGCCAGCAGTTGCAGGGAACGGACCACGATGGAGTGGATGTCGTTCTTGAAGAAGCGGCGGGCTGCTGCGCGGGTGTCGGAGAAACCGAAGCCATCCGCACCCAGCGTGGCGAACTCGTTCGGCACAAACTGGCGGATCTGGTCCGGGACGGCCTTCATGTAGTCCGAGACCGCAACCACGGGTCCTGTGGCACCGGCAAGCTGCTGGGTCACAAACGGAACACGGGCGGGCTTGCCCGGGTTCAGGAACGCCTCTTCCTCGGCGGCCATGCCGTCGCGGCGCAGTTCGTTCCAGGACGTGACGGACCAGACGTCGGCGGAGACGCCCCAGTCCTCGGCGAGCAGCCGCTGGGCTTCGATGGCCCAGGGAACCGAGACGCCGGAAGCCAGGATCTGGGTCCGGGGACCGTCGATCTTCGCCGGAGCCAGGAGGTAGATGCCCTTGAGGACACCTTCCACGTCGAGCTCTTCGGGTTCTGCGGGCTGCGTGATGGGCTCGTTGTAGACCGTGATGTAGTACATCAGGTTACGGTCAGCCGAATCGGGCCCGTACATGCGCTCGATGCCGTCCCGGATGATGTGGCCCATCTCGTACCCGTAGGCGGGGTCATAGGTGACCACTGCCGGGTTCGTGGAGGCCAGCAGCGGGGAGTGGCCGTCGGCGTGCTGGAGGCCCTCGCCGGTCAGCGTGGTCCGCCCGGCGGTGGCGCCGATGATGAACCCGCGGGCCATCTGGTCCCCGGCGGCCCAGAAGGCGTCGCCGGTGCGCTGGAACCCGAACATGGAGTAGAACACGTACACCGGGATGAGCGGTACGCCGTGGGTGGCGTAGGCCGTGCCGGCGGCGGTGAACGCCGCGACCGCACCGGCCTCGTTGATACCGGGGTGGATCAGCTGGCCCTGGGCCGATTCCTTGTACGCCAGGACCAGGTCCCGGTCCACGGACAGGTAGTTCTGGCCCTTGGGGTTGTAGATCTTGGCCGTGGGGAAGAACGCGTCCATGCCGAACGTGCGGGCCTCGTCGGGGATGATCGGCGCGATGTGCTTGCCGAAGTTCTTGTCCCGCATGAGGTCCTTGAGGAGCCGGACAAACGCCATGGTGGTGGCCGCCTGCTGCTTCCCGGAACCGCGCTTGGCGACCTCGTAGGTTTTTGCCTCCGGGAGGGCGATCTCCTGGTGCTTGGAGCGGCGCTCAGGAACAGAGCCGCCCAACTGGGCGCGGCGTTCCATCATGTACTGGATCTCCGGCGCATCGGTGCCCGGGTGGAAGTACGGGGGCTGGTACGGGTCCTTCTCCAGCTGCTCGTCGGTGACCGGAATCCGGAGGTGGTCGCGGAACTTCTTCAGGTCATCGAGGGTGAGCTTTTTCATCTGGTGGGTCGCGTTGCGGCCCTCGAAGTGGGGTCCGAGTCCGTAGCCCTTGACCGTTTTGGCCAGGATCACGGTGGGCTTGCCCTTGAATTCGGTGGCAGCCTTATACGCGGCGTAGACCTTGCGGTAGTCGTGGCCGCCGCGCTTGAGGTTC